>JANXZZ010000066.1 GCA_025355245.1 Pseudomonadota bacterium
GGCGGAGCCGTTCTGGAGGGACTTCCTGCGCTCGCTGACCCGCCGGGGCCTCAGAGGCGTCAAGCTCGTGATCTCGGATGCCCACGAGGGCCTGAAGGCCGCCGCGGCCAAGGTCCTGAACGCGACCTGGCAGCGCTGCAAGGTCCACTTCCTGCGCAATGCGCTCGCCCACGCCGGCAAGGGACAGCGGCAGATGGTGCTCGCCGCGATCAATACCGCGTTCGCGCAGGACTCGTTTGAGACGGCGACCGCGCAGTGGCGCATCGTCGCCGATCAGCTGCGCGCCAAGCTGCCGAAGCTCGGTGCGCTGATGGATACCGCCGAGACCGAAGTGCTGTCGTTCATGGCGTTCCCAAAGGCTCATCGGACGCAGATCCACAGCACCAATCCGCTCGAGCGGCTCAACGCCGAGGTCAAGCGCCGCACCGACGTCGTCGGCATCTTCCCAAACGAAGCCGCCGTCATCCGCCTCGTCGGCGCCCTGCTGCTCGAGCAGAACGACGAGTGGCAACTGCAGCGCCGCTACATGCAGATTGAGGGACTGACATCCCTGAGTGACAATCAGCCCGCCAGACTGTCCGCTGTGGTCAGCTGAGCACGAGTCGAACCTGACCAAGATCTACGACTCGTACACCACTCGCCGGGACGCGATCCTTTCGGACTCCGTGGCATACATGCCCGCCGCGGACCGATCGTCTGCACCTTTATCGGCTGGACGCCATTTCGTACCATTGCGCTCAAACACTCAATCCTCGCCAGTCTACGTCCGGTTTCGGCCCAAGCAGGCGCGTCAAGGCCGCGGCGGCTAACCAGAGGAGCGTCTCGTGAAGACTTTGCTAGTGGTCGCGCATCCGCGACGGACATCACTAACTTTCGCCGCCGCCGAGGCTTTTGCGCGGACTATCGAGGGTCGAAACGCGACGGTGGAATGGGCGGACCTCGTCCGCGAGGGTTTCGACCCGGTATTGCGACCTACGGACGAACCGGACTGGAACAACCCGGCCAAGGTCTATTCCGCGCAGGTACAGGCGGAGGTGGCCCGCATTGAGAGGAACAACGCGACGGTGATGGTCTTTCCCGTATGGTGGTGGTCAATGCCGGCGATCCTCAAGGGGTGGGTCGACCGCGTCTGGAACCATGGCTGGGCGTACGGCGGGCGGGCCTATCCGCACCGGCGCGTGTGGATGATCGGGATAGCCGGCACGAGCGCCGAGGCCTATCGCAAGCGCGGCTACGACGACGCGATCAGGACGCAGCTAGAAGTTGGCGTGCTTGAGTACTGCGGCATTAAGGATCGACGCGTCGAGCTTCTGTATGGGGCGATCGAGAGCACCGAGCAGGCCGAGTCAGTGATCTCCGACGCCGCTGCGCTCGGCGCGTCCTGGGCGCCGTGAGCTTCTCTTAGTTCGGTCGTCGATTTCGCGGGATAACGCCGTCATCGAGGTGTGTGACCGGTGGCCGCTTGGATGCTGGTAGCGCGGCGCCTGGTCGAGCAGTATGCGGTGCGGCGCGCCTCCACGTGTCCGTTGGTCGAGGTCCCCGCAGGAGTCTGTGTTCCCGCCGGCCAGCCCCCACGCGTCTGGTGATCTACAATTCCCGGGCAGCCGGCCTACTCCGCTGGCACCCAGAACATTGCGGGATCTTGATGGTAACTGCGGCGGACTACGTTGAGTAAGGCCCCACCCCCCGATCTCGAGGCGATCCGACTGCTGAGCGCCGGCCGTGTCGCCGAGGCGCTGCCGCTCGCGCGCCGCGCCGTCGAGGCATCGAAAGCGTGCTCGCCGGCGCACGGCCTCCTCGCTACCGTGCTCCTGCGCCTCGGTGAGCGCGACGAGGCGGCTGCTGTGATCGCCCAGGCGATCGAGAGCCCTTCCGGCAGCGGGGACGCGTATGATGCTCTGGCCTTCGTGTTGCTTCAGCTTGGCGAGCACGAGCGCGCGAACGCGCTCTACCGCCGCGCGACGGAGCGAGCACCGAATGAAGCGCGCTTCTGGTACAACCTTGCGTCTAGCGATCGCAGCCTTGGTCGCCTCGCCGATGCGGAGGCCGCCTGTGACCAGGCGATTGCGATCGACCCAAACCATTTCCAGAGTTACCTTCTCAGGTCAGAGCTCCGGCCCCAGACGGAAGCAAATAACCACATCGACGTGATGGAGCGGCTGCTCGCGGAACCCGATGCGAGCGGCCGTGCGAGCATGTTCCTCGGCTACGCGCTCGGGAAGGAACTCGACGACCTCCGGCAATACGATCGGGCGTTCGCCTGGTTCGCCCGGGCGGCCGCAACGCGGCGGCGCCACCTCACCTACGACGTTGGGACCGACGAGCGGAAGTTCGCCCGAATCAGCGAGGTTTACGCCGAGGCTCGGCCCGATGACGAGGCTTTGCACGAGCCGTCGACCCGATTCGTCTTCATCATGGGGCTGCCCCGGTCGGGCACGACCCTCGCCGAGCGGATTCTGATGGGCCTGCCGGGGGTCCGGTCGAACGGAGAGACGGAGAACTTCTCGAAGGCGCTCCTATCCGCCGCGCCAGCGACGGGCCCGGATGTCTTTGCGCGCTGTGCCGCCGCGGAACCCGGGCGCGTCGCAGAACGCTACCGCGCGCTCGCCGGCCGTCCCGACGCCACACGCCTGATCGAGAAGCTGCCGCTTAATTACCTCTACTTCGGCGCCATACAGCGCGCGCTGCCGGGCGCCACGGCGATCTTGCTCGCGCGTTCGCCGATAGACAGCTGCTTCGCGATGTATCGCACTCTCTTTGGGGCCGCGTACCCGTTCAGCTATGACTTCGGGGAGCTCGCGCGTTACTACGCGGCCTACGACCGACTCATTGGCCATTGGCGGCGGCGATTCGGACAGCGACTGATCGAGATCCGGTATGAAGACTTAGTCGAGGCACCAGCGCCAACCGGGGCCGCGATGGCTAGCGCCTGCGGGCTGCTCTGGCGCGATGAGGCAATAGACATCGAGAAGGACACGGCGGTCTCGATGACGGCGAGCGCATCGCAGGTCCGCCGCCCGATCTACCGCTCGTCGGTTGGGCGCTGGCGGAGCTACCGCGGGCACCTGCATCCGCTGGTCGAAGCGCTTCGCGCCGCGCATGTGAACGGACTCGACGCCGATGGCTAACTGGTCGCCACGGACACCGGCGGCCGAGACCGCTCGCACCGCTGGGTCGTCCGCCTGCACTACCAGTTGTACGACACACGCACCGAGATTTCTCGTGGCCGATTAATCGAGTAAACGTTCGCGAGGTTGCCGAGGAACGCGACTCCGCGCTGGGGGGCGCCGAGCACCGCACGCTTGTCGAGGAGATTGGAACCGTAGAGACCGACGCGCAAGTGCTCCGTCAACGATGTACCAACGCTTGCGTTGAGAAGCGTGTAGCCCGGCAGCTCAACCGGCGTGAAGTTGTTCGCGATCGTCCCCAGACTGTTGAGCACCGAGCCGCGATAATTGGCGTTGACCGTGTAGACGATTTTGTGCGCCGGGGAGAGAGCCTGCGTGTAGCTCAGAGTGGCGGATCCGTCGTTCTGCGTTGTTCCCGGCAGGCGCTCCCCGTTCAGCCCCTGGATTCCACAGGGGATGAATCCGTTTGGATTTCCGGTGCCATCGCCCACTGGCAGGCAGAAATCCTCAGTCAGCTTCGCCTCCGTGTACGAATACCCCAACGTGAGCTTGAGGTTCGGCGTGACCAGCGGCGTATGGATTTCCAGCTCGAGACCCTTCGATACCGCCTTCTTGCCGTTTACGGCGACCGGCCAGGTGTTCGGCGTTGAGATACCGATTTGCGGATCGCTCCACTTGATATAGAAGACGTCTGCGGTGTAGCGAAAGCCGTTCGGGAATCCTCCCTTGACGCCAACTTCGTAGTTATCGGCCTTATCCGCCTTGTAGTCGAGGATTGCCGGCGATTCTTGGTAGAAGCCAGACAACGGAAACGCATTGACGCCGCCGCGACGGAACCCCTGCGAGAACGTCGCGTAGAGATGATGGTGGTCCACAAACTCGTAAGATGAATTGACCTTGAAGATGTGATCGGAAATCGAGCTCGAACTGCTGTTGCCACCGGTCAAGTTGATGATGTAACTCGTAAAGTCCTGGTTCTGCGTCAGCGTCTGATGGAAGAACCGGCCGCCACCAGTGAATTGCCAGCGTTGCGTAACGTGCCACGTCAGCTCGCCGAACAGTGCGGTTTCCTTGAACTGCTGCGGCGCGTGCTCGACGAACGTATGCCCGTCAGGGCTCGTGGTCACGACGGGTCCGCCGCTCGCGATGGTCTGCGCGGTTGTGCCGGGTTCGTAGATGTCCCAGATTAGCTTGCGAGAATCGTGCTCGTAGAAGGCGCCGACGACGTAATCGATCGTCGTACCCGCTTTAGAGACGAGCCGGACCTCTTCGGTGAACCGGTGGTCGCTGTCGGTATCATTCATCGTCGCGACATACCGGGGGTTGATCGGAGTGCCCGTGTAGTACGGCAGGTACGTCGCCGGCAACCCAAGAATCAGCACGTTCCCGTCGCTGCCGGTCACAGCGGAGGTCTCACCGTAGGTTGTCGTCGACGATACCGTCGCAAAACCTGCGTCATAGCTTGCGTCTAGGCTTGTCAGGTTGGTGTGCCGGAAATATGGCGCGAGGGTCGTGCTGACGATCTGGTAATTCCCTGCGGCGGGGAACGTTATCCGCGAATCCCAAGGCGCCGCGCCGCCGCCGTAGGTGGGGTTGTCCTGCATTCCGTTCACGCCCTGGACGTACGACCCGTTATAGGCGAGTTCGATCCGGAGCGCGTCGGTCGGCTGCACCAGAAGGCTCACGCGGCCGGACGACACGTCGGCGTAGTTCGCGTTCTTCTTGTTGTAGTAGACGCCGGGGCTATTGGCGACGTCCGCGGGATTGGCAAGGACGGGAACGCCGGTGACCGGGTCCCCCTGGCGGGCGAGTATTCCGTACTGGTCGATGAAACCGGGTTGATGCTCGTATTTGCCGAGTATCCGGATCGCAGCGATCGGGCTAAGCGGCGCGTTCAGCACTACCGAGCCGGAGTACCCGATATCCGTGGAGTTCGCGGTATTGACACCCGACGCTTCCACGGTGCCAGACCACTCATTGAGCTTCGGGCTGTTTGGAATAAGGCGAACCGCGCCGCCGAGAGAGCCGGCGCCGTACAGAGTTCCCTGAGGACCGCGCAGCACCTCGACCCGTTCTAGATCCATCATTGGCAGAAAGCCGACCGTCGGACTGTTCCCGATGTACGTTCCGACCGGCATCTGCTCGACCACCATGCCGGGACGGTCCGTGTCCGATGCATTCAGCCCGCGCATGATCGGAACCGTCGACCCCGCAAACCGCGGGCCTCGATCCTCGAGGTTAAAGCCCGGGATCTGGTTGGCAAGCTGCGCGAGGTCGGTCGTCCCGGTCCGCGCCAGGGATTCGCCGGTTACTGCGGAGATGTTGTACGGGATCTCTTCCGTAGTGGTCTGCCGGCGGGTCGCCGTGACGATGACCTCGTCGATCGCGGACGCGACGTTCATGTTGGTGGACGGCGCGGTCTGCGCCAACGCTTCGTGGCCGATGAATATGACGAGTCCGCTCATGAGCGCGGTGTCGATGACCGCGGGACGCCGACGCTTGTGGTGCTTCGTCTTCATGATCATCGCTCCTGTACGCGAGTCCCGGAACTCTCTGGCCCCGGTCCTGCGGCACTTTGATGCAGAGCCTTATACAGGCCGGCCCGACTGCGGCCTCCGCGCAACGTCAGGTCGTAACGTCTGCCGGAAGAGATTGTCCTACAGTATTGTTGGATACAATAGGACAGGCGCCAAGCGGGTGTCAATCGGAGTCGACGCCTGTTGCGCGGTGGCCACCGATGCGCGACGCCGCGTTCAGAACGAACCAACCGTGTACATCTCGGCCGCCACGCGCCAGCCGGCCGTGGTGTGGTTCCAGACGTAGACGACTCGGTAGTTCTCGGCGGTCGAAGTCGGCTTCCTAGGCGCGACGTAGACGTCAACGAGCGTGGTGGCAACGTTGCCTCCGCTGAAGACGGGGTCCAAGATCGCGAACGTAAGGTCGGCATTCGGCCCCCAACCATTGAGCAACGCCGTCAGATCAGGTAGAAACGCCTCGACGCCGCGGATTGCCCGAGGCCAGCCCTCCCCGACCACGACGAGGTCGGGCGTGTACAGAAGTTGGCTGAACCTGCTCGCGTCCGCCCCGGCGCGCAGAGCGTCGGCTGCGTGTTGCAGCACCCGCGCCAGCTCGGCCTTCGTCTCGCTCATTGCTCCTCCTCGCTCTGGATCGGCAGCTACGGCACCGTGACGGTCAGTCGCAGTGCAACATCGGCGGACGGTTCTGGTCCCCGGCGGGCCCGATGCCGCCCGGCGACCCTTTGCGCTGCTCGGCAGCGGCGTAGCCGGGATCAGCCGACGTAGTGTCCCGAGGCGATGCCGCCATCGGCGACCAGCGTCGCACCCGTTGTGTACGCCGAAAATGGCGCCGTCAGGTAGAGCACTGCGGCCGCGCATTCGTCGGCCGTCGCGATCCGGCCGAGCGGCGAACGCCTCTTGATGTAGTCGGCCAGCACGGTCGCGGTCGCCGCGTCGTCCATCTCCGCCCACGCCGGGCAGACCGCGTTGATCCTGATCCCCTCTGCCGCCAGCTCGAGCGCCATCATGCGCGCCATTTGCACCGTCGCGCCGGTTGCGGTCGCGAAGGCGACGGAGCCGGGCGGCCCACCGACGAGCCCAATCGTGGACGCAACGTGTACTACGGCTCCGCGGGTGGCGCGCAGCGCCGGTACGCAGGCCTGCGTCGTGAAGAACGCCTTCTTCGTGTTCGCGCCCATTGCACGCCCGAAGTCGTCGTCGCTGATTCTGTCGACGGCGCAGAGCCTCCCTTGCGTGGCGCAGCAGATGAGCACGTCGAGCCGCCCGAGGTCGCCGATAGCCTTGTGGACGATGCGCTCGACGTTGGCGGTCTTCGCGAGGTCGCCGGGGGCGGCGACCAGGCGTGGGCTGCCGCCTAGCTCGCGTACGGCTCTTTCGGTCTGAACGGGCGACGCATCGTGAATCGCAACCGTCGCGCCGAGCTCGTGGAAGGATTCGGCGATGCGTCGGCCGAGGCCGGTCGCACTGTCGGTGACGAACACGCACCTGCCACTGAAGTCAAATTGAATCGGCATCCGCTTGCTCCCGCGGCTCAGCCGCCGCGCTCGCCGGTTGTGGGTGCTGGCTCCGAACTCTGGTCGTTGGTGCCCCAGCTCCCGTTCGCATAGCAGCCGCCGTCATTAGACAGCACCGTGCCCGTGACGTAGCGGGCATCGTCCGAGGCAAAATACAGAATCGAGGACGCGCACTCGCGCACCGTCCCGATTCGGCCCACCGGCGTGAATTCGCTGATCGCCGTGTTGAGCTGTCCGTTCGTGAGCTGGTTCTCGGCCTGGATCATCGGTGTGTCGATGTATCCTGGGCAGAGGCAATTGACGCGCACGCCGTCCGGCGCGAGCTCGGTTGCGAGGCTCCGCGTCATGGCAATCAGTCCGCCCTTAGAGATCGCGTAGACGAAGCTGTCAGGCGGCCCGGCGATGAGCCCGGTGACCGACGAGATCATGACGACTGAGCCGCGAGAGGCGCGCAGCGCCGGCAGCGCCGCTTGGGTGCAGAAGAGCGCCGCGCGCAGGTTGACGGCAATCACCTCATCCCAGTGCGGCTCGGTGACGTCCATCAGGCGTGCGAGCGGGCCGATGCCGACGTTGTTCACTAGGCAGTCGAGGCCGCCAAGCTTCGCGATGGCCGTCTCGACGATGCGCCGGCAGTTCTCGACGGTCCCGACATGACCAGCTGCCGCGACGTACCCGTCGCCGCCCATCTCGGCAATCACGCGTTCGACATTTGCCGGGTCGCGGCCGTTG
>JANXZZ010000144.1 GCA_025355245.1 Pseudomonadota bacterium
GTACCTCTCGACCCTAATGCGTTGACGCCGGGGCACCTGCTTGCGACAACATTGTGCAAGTCCGTCCAGAACGGAAAGCCTTAAGTGTTGCAGCACGCCCCACTTGTTGCTCTGGCTCGAGAGCAACGACCTGTGACGGCACAGGCGGACGGCGCCACTTCTTCGACCTGCCCGCCGCCTCCCGGCGGGCGGCCGCCCTTGCGGAAAAACCCATGAATCACTGGCTGATGAAGTCCGAGCCCGCGACCTTCGGCGTCGAACATTTGGCCAAGAAACCGCGACGGCGCGCCGCCTGGGACGGGGTGCGCAACTACACCGTGCGCAACATGCTGCGCGACCAGATGAAGAAGGGCGACCTCGCGTTCTTCTACCACTCGAGCTGCGAGGTACCCGGCATCTACGGAATCGTCCGCATCGTGACCGAGGGCTACCCCGATCCGACCGCGTTCAAGCGCGGCCATGCGCACTTCGATGACAAGAGCGATCCCAAGGCGCCGCGCTGGTTCATGGTCGACGTGGAGCTGGTGCGCCGACTGCGCAAGCCGATCGCGCTCAGCACTTTGCACGCGAATGCGCAGACGCTTGGCGAGCTCTTGATCCTGAAGCGCGGCAACCGACTGTCGATCGTTCCGGTCAGCGCCGAGCAGTGGCACGCGGTAATCGCGCTCGAGTGAGCGCGGCACTGGAATTTACGGTGCGCGCGCGCATTTCCGCTGATGCGCTCACTTCGATGTCGTCAGCGCGACGTCGCTCGTCGAATGTGATCACGATCACGTCTTGGAACGCGTCGAGCTACCACATCGACGATTCACTTGCTTGTAATTTAACTTTTTGTGTATATACTGCGTCCCCGGACTAACCCGACATGGAGAACTACTATGGCGACGAAGAAGAAAGCTGCTAAGAAGAAGGCGACGAAGAAGAAGTAGGCTAATAGCCTTCGGAGCAGCAAGGGACCGAGGTCAGACGCCCTCACAGTCACTGACCACGTCCTTCGCTCTTCACTGACTGTGCCCGCGCAAGCGGGCACAGTCGTTTCTGGGGTTTGTGTTTTCAATCGGCGCGATGCCGCCGGAGCTGGAAAACAAGGGGTTCGCGCCATGTCGAGCGATCAGCAGAAGCAGCGGGCGGCGGAGGCCGCGGTGGAGTACGTCGCCGATGGCTGCGTGCTCGGCGTCGGCACCGGCTCCACGGTCAACCACTTCATCGCCGCACTCGTGCGCCGCCGCGTGCCGATCGCGGGCGCCGTGTCGAGCTCCGAGGCGAGCGCGCGGCTCCTCAGGGAAGCCCGCATCAACGTCGTCGAGCTCAACTCGAGCGGCGACCTCGACCTGTACATCGACGGCGCCGACGAGGCGACGCGGCACCTTAAGCTCATCAAGGGCGGCGGCGCCGCACTCACCCGCGAGAAGATCGTGGCGGCGGCGTCGCGCCGGTTTATCTGCATTGCCGACCAGTCGAAGCTCGTCGACGTGCTGGGTCGCTTCCCGCTGCCGGTGGAGGTCATCCCGATGGCGCGCTCCTACGTAGCGCGCCAGCTCGTCAAGCTCGGCGGGCAGCCGGTGCTCCGCGAGGGCGTGATCACCGACAACGGCAACCAGATCCTCGACGTGCACAACCTCTCCATCCTTGATCCCGCCGCGACCGAGGCGGCGATCAACCAGATCGTCGGCGTCGTCTGCAACGGGATTTTCGCGCGGCGCGGCGCCGACCTCCTGCTGCTCGGCACGGACACGGGCGTCGAGGTACTGAAGCCTTAAGGCGCGGCGCGCTCGGCGCCGAGCAGGCGGCCGAGGCGCGCGTCCTTGCGCTGCCACAGGGCCGTGAGCCACTCCTGGAAGCGGGCGCGGAATGCCGCGTCGTTCGCGTAGTCCCCGGCGGCGAGCCAGGCCTCGAGGGGGCGGCGCTCGACCTCGATGATGATGTGCCGCACCCGCCCCGAGCACAGCGCCCACAGGCCACCGACGCCCGCCGGGTAGGCGATCGTGACGTCCAGCAGCTCCCTAAGGATCGTCCCCATCGCGCCGATGACGAAGGCGACGCCGCCCGCGCGCGGCGGCAACAGGTGCGCGTAAGGCGAGCCGGTCGCCGCCTGCTTCGCGCGCGTGAAGCGGGTGCCTTCGACGAAGTTGATCACCGAGGTCGGGATGTCGCGAAAGCGCGCACAGGCACGCCGCGTGGTCGCGAGGTCAGTGCCGCGCAGCTCCGGTCGCCGCTCCAGTTCCGCGCGCGAGTAGCGCTTCATGAACGGCATGTCGAGCGCCCACCAGGCGAGACCCATGACCGGCACCCAGCGCAGCTGCTCCTTGAGGAAGAACTTGAGGAACGGGATCCTGTGGTGCGTCACCGACTGCAGCGCCAGAATGTCGACCCACGTCTGGTGGTTGACGATGACGAGGTACCAGGCGTTCGGGTCGAGCCCGTCGAGGCCGCGGACCTCCCAGCGGATCTCCTGGGTGAGCGCGAACAGCCGCGTGTTGTTCGCGACCCAGGTCTCGGCGACGCGCGTCAGCGCGCGGCTGAGCGCGCGCCGTAGCCGCGCCTCGGGCAGCAGCAGCTTCACCAGCGCGAGCACCAAGAGCGGCATCACGCAGCACACCGTCTGGATGACCAGCAATGCAAAGGTCGCCGCGCCGCGCACGGGTCCGGGTGGAAGTCGCAGGAGCGGCCGGTCGTTCACGTCTCAAGTTTACCGCGGCGGGAATCCCGGCATTCTGCCTAAGCGGCGGGCGCGTGCGAACCCGCGACGCAAACCGCTGCCCCGAAAATGCGAAAGGCCCATCTTGCGACGGGCCTTCCTCAGGTTGGCTGGGGGACTAGGATTCGAACCTAGGTTGACGGAGTCAGAGTCCGTAGTCCTACCGCTAGACGATCCCCCAATTTCTGGCTCCGATGCCCGAGCCTCGAAGCGGGAATTGTACGTCCGGCCTAGCGCTTCGAGAACTGGGTGCCGCGCCGTGCCTTGCGCCGGCCGACTTTCTTGCGCTCGACTTCGCGCGCGTCGCGGGTGACGAATCCGGCGGCCCGGAGTGGCTTGCGCAGCGCCTCGTCGAACTCGAGCAGCGCACGCGTGATGCCGTGGCGGATCGCGCCCGCCTGGCCGGTGATGCCGCCGCCATCGACGGCGACCTCGATGTCAAACCGCGTGCCCATCTGCACGAGCTCGAGCGGCTGGCGGACGATCATGCGGCCGGTCTCGCGACCGAAGAACTGCTCGATCGTGCGCGCGTTGATGGTGATTTTGCCGGAGCCGGGGGTCATGTGCACGCGAGCGGTGGAGCTCTTGCGACGTCCGGTTCCGTAGTAGGTGCTGGCAGCCATTATTTAAACCTTGATCGTTGGGGGCGTCAGACGAATTCGACCGTCTTCGGCTGTTGCGCCGCGTGCGGGTGCTTGGCGCCCGCGAACACGTGCAGCTTCTTGAACATCTTCCGGCCGAGCGGGCCCTTGGGCAGCATGCCCTTGACCGCGATCTCGATCGCACGTTCCGGGTGTTCCGCCAGCATCTTGCCGAGCGCGATGCTCTTGATGCCGCCGATCGCACCGGTGTGGTGGTAGTAAATCTTGTCCTTGAGCTTCGCGCCCGTGACCGTGATCTTCTCGGCGTTCAACACGATGATGTTGTCGCCGCAATCGACGTGCGGTGTGTAGCTCGGCTTGTGCTTGCCGCGCAGGCGCATCGCGAGACCCGTCGCGAGGCGACCGAGCGTCTTGCCGGATGCGTCGACCAACAACCAGTCGCGTCGCACCGTCTGCGACTTCTCAAATACCGTCTTCATGGATGACTCAATGGGGCGGGCGAAAGACCGCGAAGTCTACTGGCTGGCGGCGGTCTTGGAAAGAGCGCCGGTGCGCCGCGACCGGGGTCCCCGCGGCCCTCGCGGGGCACTCCCGGAACGCGCCCGCAAGGGCCATATAATAAGGGTCCCATGCACCCCGATATCCGCCATATAACGCCCCTCGACAGGCTGTTATCCATTATAGATCATGGGCTTAAAGCGTCCACCCGCGGAACGACGGGCGCGAGCCCCGCCGGCCGGGCGATGCCGACGGCGGACGGGGCCGGCCCGGGCCCCGCGGTCGGTACCCCGGCCTCCCGCCATTCGGCCGGTCTCATGCGGGTAAATCACGCCGGGGAGGTCGCCGCCCAGGCCCTCTACCACGGTCAGGCGCTCGTCGCGAGGGACCCCGAGGTGCGAGCGTTCATGCTCGCCGCCGCGCGCGAGGAAGACGATCACCTCAAGTGGTGCGCCGAACGCCTGCGCGCGCTCGGCTCGCGGCCAAGCGTGCTTGATCCCGTGTGGTACGCGGGCAGCCTCGCGCTCGGCGCGCTCGCCGGACTCGGCGGGGATGCCGTGAGCCTCGGCTTCATTACCGAGACCGAGCGCCAGGTGGAAGGGCACCTCGACGAGCATCTCGCGCGATTGCCTGCCGAGGACGCGCCAAGCCGCGCGGTCCTGGAGCAGATGCGCAGCGACGAAATCGCGCACGGCGCGAACGCGCGCTCGCGCGGCGCAGCAGCGCTCCCCGCGCCGATTCGCTGGCTGATGCGCCTGACCGCGAAGCTGATGACCGCAAGCGCGTACTGGATTTGATCGCGCGCCCGGGGTCGATCGGCCAAACACCGTGTTTGGCTTGCGATTCAGAGCGTTATGTTCTATATCTTCCGGATCGCAAGTCGGGCACCGCGGTGCAACGAGGGATGGATCGATGGACGAACAAGCGAAACCGTTGAGCGACCTGCCCGCGATCAACCGGTTCCTGAGCTACTGCCGGATCCGTACCGTGCCGTCAAAGACGGTGATCATCCACGCCGGCGACCTGCCCGACGTTCTCTACTACATCATCAGCGGTTCGGTCGAGGTGATGATCGAGGACGAGGAAGGCAACGAGATGGTGCTCGCCTACCTGAACAAGGGGCAGTTCTTCGGCGAGATGGGCCTGTTCCACGAAGCCCCGACCCGCAGCGCCTGGGTGCGCACGCGGCAGAGCTGCGAACTCGCGGAAATGACCTACCCGCGCTTCCGCCAGATCGGCGCCGAGAGCCCGGGCCTCATTTTCGAGCTCGCGACGCAGCTCGCGACGCGCCTCGACCGCACCAACAAGAAGCTCGGCGACCTCGCCTTCGTCGACGTCACCGGCCGCGTCGCGCACGCGATCATGGACCTGTGCGGCGAGCCCGATGCGATGACGCATCCGCAGGGCATGCAGATCAAAGTGAGCCGCCAGGAACTTTCACGGCTGGTCGGTTGCTCGCGCGAGATGGCGGGCCGCGTGCTCAAGGTGCTCGAGGAGCAGGGCCTCCTCAAGGCAACCGGCAAGACCATCGTCGTGTTCGGCGCGCGCCCCAAGATGAAGACGCGCCCGGTCGTCGTCCCGACCAAGGAAATGCGCGACAAGCTCGCGAAGACCCGGGTCGAGGCGGATGACGACGATGACGACGACGAGTGAGGCGCGCGCCTTCGTCCGCGACCTGCGCCCCGCTTCGAGCGGGGCGTTTCTTTTTCGGGGGGGCGTTACTGCGCCGCTGACCCGCGCGGCGCGGCACCGAGCTTCGCTAGGCGCCGGATGCTAGAACGATGGCATCAAGATAGGAGAACGACACCGAGGCCGGACGAGGATGTTGCGGCGCGGCGCCGCAACCGCACTCGCCGGCGCGCGCTCGGACGGCCGCGCCGATCGACCGAATCGCCTGGCCTCGCGAGCGACGGGTGAGACGCGCAGTCACACCCTTGGCAGGCGCCTCAGGCGGGTCGCGCGTCGGCCGCGGCTATTTCCCGGCGCATGCGGCGGATCGTGTCCGCGTAGTCCTCAGCGCCGAAGATCGCCGAGCCCGCCACGAAGGTATCGGCGCCGGCGCGCGCGATCGCGCCGATGTTGTCGATCTTGACCCCGCCGTCGATCTCGAGGCGGATCTCGCGGCCGCTGGCCGCGATGCGCTTGCGCACCTGCGCGAGCTTCGCGAGCGCGCCGTCGATGAACTTCTGGCCGCCGAAGCCCGGGTTCACGGACATCAGCAGGACCATGTCGATCTTGTCGAGCACGAAATCGAGGAACGCGAGTGGCGTTGCCGGATTGAGTACGATGCCGGGCCGGCAGCCGTGCTCGCGGATGAGCGCAACGGTCCGGTCCACGTGTTCGCTCGCTTCCGGGTGGAAGCTGATCCAGGTCGCGCCGGCCGCGGCGAAGTCCGGAATGATGCGATCGACCGGCTTCACCATCAGGTGCACGTCGATCGGCGCGCTGATGCCGCGCTTGCGCAGCGCCGCGCAGACCACCGGCCCGATGGTCAGGTTCGGGACGTAGTGATTGTCCATCACGTCGAAGTGGATGAAGTCGGCGCCGGCGGCGATGACCGCCTCGACCTCCTCGCCGAGCCGCGCGAAATCGGCCGACAGGATCGACGCGGCGATAAACGGCTGCAAGGGTGTCAGCGCCCGGAGAGGAGGTGCGCGACCGCCACCAGCGCGTCGACGCCGCCGTCCATCATGTAGTGCACCGGGGTCTCACCCTTGA
>JANXZZ010000173.1 GCA_025355245.1 Pseudomonadota bacterium
GAACGTGGTAGCTGACGTCGTAGTCGAGTTGACCCACCAGCGAATGGCCGTTCTGGTAGTAGCGCGCCTCGAGACCGACCTGGCGGCTGTCGAGCACGCCGCTCGCGTTCTGTTGAAACACGAATGTCGAGAGGTCAAGGCCCGGCACCACTCCGATGAATTCGGCGCTCAGGTTCCCGAAGACGCGCTGGTGGTTGAAGCTGGCGTCGTACGTTTCGAGCGGCGCGCCGGCGGCAACGGCGAGTCGCAGGCCGGGCTGTAGTCGCCAGCCAAAGTAGGCGCCATCGTAGGTCCCGTACACGCCGCCGGTGCTCTGCGATTGGCGGCCGAGACGCGAGACCCAGTGGCTGCGCGTGTCATCGACTTCGATAAAAGCCTGCGGCAGGCGCGCCTGGCCCGGCGCCAGGCCATCGGTGTTTTGCAGGTCGCGAACGTAGCCCGCGTAAACGCGCGCCGAGAAGTCGTAGATGTCGCCGTGGCGCTTCAGCTGCAGGTCGGCATCGGTATCAACCGCTGACTGCCCGACACCGTTGGCGGTAATTCCGCTCGAGGTTACGGTGTTGTTGTCGTGCCGGTACTCTTGCACTAGCGCGCCGTCGACGCGCCAGCGCGAACCGTCGGGCGCGGTGCCGTTCGGTTTCGTGCCGCCCTCGAGCGTGACGATCGCCGCAATCCGCTGCCGGACGGCGTCCGCATCGACCCCGTCGGGGTAGCGCTTCAGGTACTCCTGGTATTCAAGCTTCGCCTGCGCCAGTTCACCCTTGCGTTCGCGCGCAAGCCCGAGGTACTCCTGCGCCGCCGGACGGCCAGGATGCTCGGAGAATTCCAGCAGCCGCGTGTACAGGCGGATGGCGGTGTCGTAGTCGCGATCCTGCATCGCGGTACGCGCGTCAGCGATCATTTTCTCAAGCTCGTCGGGCGGTGGCAGCGTGCGGACGGCGGCGCGCGAGGCCGCCGCCGGCGGACCGGACGGCGTGACCTCGGTGCGACCGGCACGGCGCGCCAGAACGATTTCGATGCCCGTGAGACCGGCGCGCGGGCGGATCAGGAAGTCGACGATGCGGGCGAAGTGCAAGGTGAGCGCGCGCCGCGAACCCAGCGATTGGTCGAGCCGCACATCGACGAGACCGGCGGGGTTGTCTCTGGGAACGGGCAGCGTTTCGCCACGCCCACTCGGCGGCGAGCAGCCGGGCAAGGGCTGTAACTCGATTCTCAATTCATCGCCCGTTCGGAGCGGGTAATTTGAAACGTAGCTCATCGGGCAGGTGAACTGCACGACCACCGAGCCCGATTCGGTGACCAGCTGGTCGAGGACATCCGCCGCGGCCACGGATGGCGTCGCGCAGAGGGCGGCAACCGCGAGCACCGCGCCGGCAATGCGACGGTCGATGCGTAGCCTCCCCCGCCCCCGGCGGAAAGCGCTCCGCGGCGGGCGATGCGCTGCGATGTCTGCAGTCACGACAGGGGGGCCGGCGGATCCGTTTGGCGGACCGGAGGTGCAGTCCCGGAGCGCGGCGAAGTCGTCGGCCGCGTCAGCACCGGCGGGCGCGTCGGCGTGGCGGGTTGTTGCGCGGGCGTGCGGGTTTTCGCAGCCTTCGTGGGCGTCCAGCCCAGCGTGTAGTGGCACGAATCGCAGGCGCTCATGACGGCGGTGTGTCGAACGACTGGGCTCATCGCCTTGACCGTTGCAGCGGACGCGGCGCCAAGCGCGGCGGCGGGCGCGGTGTGACATGTCGCGCACGTGCCCGCGAGCACGCTGGCGTGGTCAAAAGCCGCCGGCAGCCACGCGCTCGTCGTGTGGCAGCGGTCGCAGTTGCCGCCGGATTGCGGGTGAGCGGCCGGTTTCCCGACCGCAGCGACTCCGTTGTGGCAGCTGCTGCAGGCAGCCGTGATGGACGTGTGATCGAAGCGACCGTTCGGTGCCGCGAGCGCCGCGGCGACACTCGAGGTCAGCTGCTTCTTGACCGTGGGCTTCGGCGCGGCCGCGTACTGCGAGGACACACTGTGCTGGTGGCAGCCGGTCGTGCAGTCCGCACCGCCGTTGGGGCAAATCGTGGTTCCGCCCGGCGCGCAATAATAGTGATTGGCCGAATCGCGCTGCCAGGTCGACAGGCCGAACCACTTGCTGCGCATGCCGTATTCGTGGCACGCATCGCACGCATTGCCGGCCGCCGAGGTGCCCGCATCGCCGATCGCGGCGTGGCTCATGACCGTGCCGGAGAAGGCTGTCACCGTCTTGTGGCAACCGCTGCACTCGACCGCCACGCCCGCTTTCGTGATCGGTATGTGCACGCCGCGGGTCGACATCTGCACGATCGTGAAGCCGGCGACGCCGGCGAAGGGGCCTTTGCCGTCGGCGTGGCAGGTGCTGCAGGTGGTCGCGACGACGGAATGCAGCGTCGTCAGGTTGGCCGTGTAGACGGCGAAGTTACCCGCGGTCGTGTGGCAGGTCGCGCAGGCCTGCGTCAGCGTCGGGATGTGGTTGCTCGGTTCCGCCTGGCCGCTGAAATAGGTGAAACCCGCGCCGTGACAGGTGACGCAGTCGCCCGTCGCCGGGTGCGCCGCATCGGCGACGCTGTAGGTGCTCGCGGCCGCGGTAGGCCGCGTATTGAAGCCCGTGTACTGCGTGCCCGTATTGCCCGACAGGGTCTTCGGCGAGATCGGGTAGTTGGCCATTCCCATCCACACGTCGGTACTCTCGTGGCAGCTCTGGCAACCGCTGGAGATGCCGGTGTGGATCTGCGCGGTCGTCGGCACTGGCGTCGCGAATTTCGTTCCCGGAGCGCTAAGCGTCGCATTTGCCGGCACGAACGCGCCCGGCGTCGAGCCGAGGTGGCAGCTCTCGCAGGTGGTGCCCGAGGGTACGTGCGAGCTCGCACCGACCGGCGAGGTTGGCGGCATCACGATGATCTTGGTGATACCGGTGAATGAGGCGCCGGTGATGGTCGGGCCGTGGCAGCTTGCGCAACCGGTCGTGATCCCCGAGTGGCTCATCGCCGAGTTCGTGAACTTGGCGCCGTTCGGCACCGGTGTCGCCGCGATGCTCGAGCCCGCGCCGACGTGGCAGGACTCGCAGGATGCCGTCGTCGGAATGTGCGCCGCCGGCAGGCCGACGATCGAGAACCCCGCCGCCGGGATCGCGAACGAGCCCGCCGCGGCGCCGTGGCACTGCGTGCAATTGCTAGTCGTGCTTGGCGCGTACAGGTGGATGTTCGCGAGCGTCGGAATCGTCGCGAAGTTGCTGGTCGTGTGGCAGTTCGCGCAGGTTGCCGTCGCCAGCGTCGGGATGTGGTTCGCGGGCTTGAGGTTGCCCTCAAAATACGTCGTGTTGCCGTGGCACGCGGAGCAGTCGCCGGTGGCCGGATGCGCCGCGTCGGCGATCTGGAAGGTCCCGCCGGTCGCTCCGGGTCGCGTGTTGAACCCGAGGTACTGGGTGCTCGAATTGGCGCTGAGCGAGGTCGGCGAGATCGGGTAGTTGCTCATGCCCATCCACAGATAGGCACTCTCGTGGCAGCTCGCGCAGCCCGTGGTGATCCCCGCGTGGATCTGCGCCGTCGTCGGCACCGGGGCCGCGAATTTCGTTCCCGGGGCGGTGAGCGTTGCATTGCCCGGCACCAGCGCCGCCGGCGTCGAGCCCAGGTGACAGCTCTCGCAAGTCGTGCTCGAGGGCACGTGCGAGGTCGCGCCGGCCGGCGAGGTCGCGGGCATCACGATGATCTTGGTGATGCCGGTGAAGGTGGCCCCGGTGATGGTCGGGCCGTGGCAGGTCGCGCAACCGGTCGTGATCCCCGCGTGGCTTATCGCCGAGTTCGTGAACTTGGCGCCGTTCGGTACCGGTGTCGCCGCGATGCTCGAGCCCGCGCCGACGTGGCAGGACTCGCACGCCGCCGTCGTCGGAATGTGCGCCGCCGGCAGGCCGACGATCGAGAACCCCGCCGCCGGTATCGCGAACGAGGCGGCCGCGGCACCGTGGCACTGCGAGCAATTCGTCGTCGTGCTTGGCGCGTACAGGTGGATGTTCGCGAGCGTCGGAATCGTCGCGAAGTTGCTGGTCGTGTGGCAGTTCGCGCAGGTCGCCGTCGCCAGCGTCGGGATGTGGTTCGCGGGCTTGAGGTTCCCGTCAAAATAGGTCGTGCTGCTGTGGCACGCGGCACAGTCGCCGGTGGCCGGGTGGGCGGGATCGGCGATCGCAAACGCCCCGGCGGTCGTTGCCGGTCGCGTGTTGAAGCCGAGGTACTGCGTATTCGAGTTTCCGGTCAGCGCCGTCGGCGAGATCGGATAGCTGTTCATGCCCATCCACAGGTCGCCGTTCTCGTGGCAGCTCGCGCAACCCGTGGTGATTCCCGCGTGGATCTGCGCGGTAGTCGGCACCGGGGCCGCGAATTTCGTCCCGGGCGCCGTCAGCGTCGCGTTCGCGGGCACGAGCGCCGCCGGTGTCGAGCCGAGGTGACAGCTCTCGCAGGTCGTGCTCGAGGGCACGTGCGAGGCCGCGCCGACCGGCGAGGTCGGCGGCATCACCACGATCTTGGTGATGCCAAGGAAGGAGGCGCCGGTGATCGTCGGGCCGTGGCAGGTGGCGCACCCCGTGGTGATCCCACTGTGGCCCATTGCCGAGTTCGTGAACTTCGCGCCGTTCGGCACCGGTGTCGTCACGACGCTCGAGCCTGCGCCAACGTGGCAAGCCTCGCAGGAGGTGGTCGTCGGCACGTGCCCCGTCGGCAGGCCCACGATTGAGAAGGCCGCCGCCGGTATCGCGAACGAGGCCGCCGCGGCACCGTGGCACTGGGTGCAGTTCGTCGTCGTACTCGGCGCAAACGCGTGGATGTCTGCCAGCGCCGGGAGGACGGAGAAGTCCGCGCCCTTGTGGCAGTCGGTGCACTGCGCGGTCGGGGCGGTCGGGATGTGGTTGGCGGGCTTGATGTTGCCGGAGAAGAAAGCCGTGCCGGTGTGGCACTGCGCGCAATCGCCGCTCACGGGATGGGCGGCGTCGGCAATCGTAAACGGCGAGCTCGCCGTCTTGGCCGGGCGCGTGTTGAAACCGAGGTACTGCGTGGCGGAGTTGCCGCTGAGCGTGGGCGGCGCGAGCGGGTAGCTCGCCATTCCCATCCAGACGTCATTGGTCTCGTGACAGCTCGTGCAGCCGCTCGTGATACCGGTGTGGATCTGCACGGTCGTCGGCACCGGGGTCGCGAACTTGGTTCCGGGCGCCGTGACCGTCGCATTGGCGGGCACGAATGCCGCCGGCGTCGAACCCAGGTGGCAGCTCTCGCAGGTCGTCCCCGAGGGCACGTGCGAGGTCGCGCCGACCGGCGAGGTCGCCGGCATCGCGACGATCTGCGTGATCCCCGTAAAGCTTGCGCCGGTAATCGTCGGGCCGTGGCAGGTCACGCAGCCGGTCGTGATCCCAGCGTGACTCATTGCGGAGTTCGTGAACTTGGCGCCGTTCGGCACCGGTGTCGCCGCGACGCTCGACCCCGCACCGACGTGGCACGACTCGCAGGACGCCGTCGTCGGAATATGCGCCGCCGGCAGGCCCACGATCGAGAACCCCGCCGCCGGGATGGCGAACGAGGCGGCCGCGGCACCGTGGCACTGCGAGCAATTCGTCGTCGTGCTCGGCGCGTACAGGTGGATGTTCGCGAGCGTCGGCATCGCCGCGAAGTTGCTGAGCGTGTGACAACTGCCGCACGGCGCGTTCGGCGCCGTTGGAATGTGGTTCTTCGGCTTCGAGTTCAACGCGAAGTCGCCGACCGCGAAACCCGTGTGGCAGACCGAGCAGTCCGCGCCGTTCGGAGCCGTCGCCAGCGGATGCAAGGAGTCCTGCGCCGGCGTCGGCCGATCGACCATCGTCAAGCCGTACCAGGACATGCCGGTCTCGTGGCAGGCCTGGCAATTATTGACGATGCCGGCGTGGTTCATCTGGGTGCCGGCGAAGGTCGTGAAATTGCTCGGCGAATGGCAGCTCTCGCAGGACGCGGCCGTCGGCAGGTGGGTCGCGGGTTTACCGGGCGCGTGCACGTTGTCGTGGCAGCTCACGCAGTTGCCGGTGATCCCGGTATGCGCGAAGTTCGCCGCCGACCATGGCCGCATCGTCAGGTGGCAGGTGCTGCACTCCGCCGTCGTCGGAATGTGGTTCCGGGGCTTGCCGATTGACTGCACGCTGTTGTGGCAGGAGCTGCAGGTGCCGACGACGTTCAGGTGGTTGAAGTTTGCGACCGGCTTCCACGCAAAGGGCGTGTGGCACTGCGAGCAGTCGTTGGTTGAAATGATGTGGGTCGTCGGCTTGGCGGTCGCGCCAATGCGCGAGCCCGGCACGTGGCACGCGCTGCAGTCCGTTGGCGTGCCTTTAAAGATGCCGCCGACGTGGCAGGCCGCGCACGGCGCCGAGCGGTGCTCGCCGATCAGTTCGTAGCCGGTCGTGAAATGATCAAACGTCGCCGCCGCCGCACTGGCGTGCGGTGCAACGAGCAGCGAGATCGCCGCCATGGCCAGTGCGAGCGCGAGACTGACAAAGGTCACGCGCGGCACGGCTGGCACTTGGATCACCGCGCGCCCTGAACTCGCACGGCGCCCGGCAGTCGGCGACTGATATTGGGTCGCGACACTGGATTCCTTATCTCATCGCTTGTAGGTAAATAAGCAGCGGATTCGATCTTAGTTCTTGCCGCGCCGAACGCAACCGAGTCCGCGTCTGCCAGCGGCGACAGCCTGCGGGTATTTACGTAGTTCACCCCATCGGGCACCGCAGTAGCCCCGTGCAAGCTCCTCTTTATGTGCCACCGGGTACACTCGCCACGGGTCTGATTTGACGCGGCGCCACGAGGAGGCCAAATGCGCGGGGTTCCAGCCAGTCTGCTGTCGCTGCTGCTGTTGGCGGGTTGTGCCGCCGACCGAAGCCCCGGCGTCAACGAATATCTCGACTCTGAGACGGCCGTCACAGTCCGGACGGTGGACGAGCCCACCGTCTACGCGCACGAGGCGCCGGAGCTCGCCGCCAACGCGCGTGACTACCTGTCGGCGGGCGTCGTCGAAGTAATCAACATGGACAAGCGTAGCCGCTATCTCGCGCTGGTCTCGTGGAGCACTATCGATCGCAACCGCCCGGGAGCGGGGCCTGCGCCGATTCCCGACCGCATCGAGATTCCGGGTGCCGGCGGCGCGCGCGAACTGACTCCCGTGTCCCACGAATCGCGCAGCCTCGGCATCAGCGCGGAGCCGTTCCGGCCTGCCGCCGGCTACGTCGGCGAGAGCTGGTATGCGCTCACGGTCGCGGACCTGCGCGCCTTCGCGAAGAACCCGCCACAGTCGCTCGAGATCGTGGACGCCACCGCGGGCCGCATCACCTACACGATGTGGCGGGACGGCACGGGCGCGCTCAGGGAATTCGTGCGCGATCTTCCCGATCCCGCGCCGAGCGATCCGCGTCGACGCTAGGCGCCGCTAGGCGTAGGCATCGAGACGCTGCGCCGAGCGCGGTGAGCGCACGACACCGGCCGCGGCGGTCGGCGCCATCGGCGCCTTGATGGCGTCGGCCGCGAGCGGTGCGCCCTCCCCGTACTGCGAGGACTGCGGCGCGCGGTCACGAAACTGCTGCTGCGATACGTCGACGTTGACGGTGCCGAAGCCCTGCGCGCCGAGCGCCTCGCGCAGCTTCGGCGCCGCTGCCTCGAGCGCTTCGCGCGTGACCTGGCTGTGGGTGGTGAACGAGATATTGGCCTGACCGTCGCTGAGCGCGATGCGGATCTCGAGAGGCCCCAGGTGCGCGGGCGAGAGCTTGATCGAGGCGTTGCTGAGATTCTGGTTCACCAGCACCGCGACGCGCTCGCCGAGCTGCTGCGGCCAGTCGGAGGAACCGACTGGCGTCGCGACCTGCGTGACGGTCGGGGTCGCGGGCGTGGTCGGCGCCTGCGGCGCGAGTGCCGCGGTGGCGACCGCGCTCGCCTCCACCTTGTTGTCAGCGGCGCTATTGGCCGCGGCGACCGCGATGGACGTGTCGGCTGCGAGTAGCGGAGCGACTGCGTGCGCGGTCTGCGCGCTCGCGGTGATCGCCTCGGTGCCCGTCGGCGCCATGCTCGCGGGCGCGAGCTGGCCCGCTTTCAACGTCGTAGTCACTGCGAATTTGGGGGCGGTGGCCGCCGCTGCCGCAGCCGGCAGCGCCGCCACCGCGACCGCGGGGACCGGCGCCGCAAGCGCGGACAGCGCCGCGGGCAGTGGCGCGGGCAGTGGCGCGGCACCCGACTGATCCGTCACCGCCCGGAACGCCGCCGGCGCCGCCGCCGGCGCAACCGGGGCGCCCGGGGCGCCCGTCGTGGGCGCCGGGGAGGCGCCCGCGGCGTTGTCCGGCGTCGGTGAAGCGGCGATCAATGGCAGAGCGGGCGATGCGGTGCCGGCGGCCCCGGCGGAGGCGGTTGCGCAAGCGTCAGCGGCAGCCGTCGCGGCCGTCGTCGCGGCAAGCGTCACGCTCGCGAGCGAGTCCCCGCCCGGCGCGCTGGCGCCCGTCGGCGCCGTAGCCAGGAGCGTCGCGGCCGCGGCGAGCGCCGCTCCGATGAGCGGCAATGCACTGCCGTCGGGCGGCGCATCTTCGCCGTCCGCGGCGGCCGATTTCTTGCCGCTGCCCTTGGGGACGGGCGCCCCGGAGCCGGCGTTGGCCGCGGCGGGCGCGGCACCGGCGGCATTCGCGTCGCGCGGATTGGCGGCGGGGGCCGGATGCTGGCGGTCCGCGTGTGTCATCGCGTTCGCGAACGCGGTCCGCGCCGGGGAATCACCCGCGCGGCCCGTCGCGGCATTCCCGGACGAGGAAGCCGCTGGCGCAGCAGGGCTGGGCGCCGGCGGTGCCGGATTCACATTGAGGGTAGGCATGCACTCGGAAGTGCAAGCGGCGTGCCAGCGGCGCGCCTCCGGCTAGCGGGTTTCGCGGTTCTGCACCACCCGCTGGATCGAATGCTCGTCCGCTTCGCGCTGCGCGCGCCGGTCGGCGACCCGGCGCTCGCCGGTCGAGATCTTCTCGACCGCGCGGCCGATCGATGCGGCCTCGATGCGTCGCTCGCGCCAGGCGTCGGTTGCGCGCTCGAGCTCGCCGAGGGCGACCGCGACCGACTTGTCCTGCTGTTCGATCGCGCCCGTCAGGCGCCCGAGGAAGGCATGGAAGTTCTGCAGCCGCACGCCGTCGGCGGCCCCTGCGGACACGCGCTCCAGGTAGTCCGCGCGATAGCCCCTGAGCTGCTTGAGCTGCCGCTCGGCATCGTCGAGCGCGCGTCGCGCCAATGCCATCGCCGCGCGCGCCTCCCGCTCGCGCTCCTCGGCCAGGTCCTGGACGGGCGCCATTCGCTTCGATCGGGTCATCGTTCAACTCGACGTGGGGTCTTGGTCGTGGCGCGCTTGCCGGGGACGGACTGCGCTATGCAGCCGCGGCGCGTCATCAGTGCGTGGCCGTCGCGAGCAGGCTGCGCAGCTGCTCGCGCGCGGTGCGGATGTCGACCGCCTCGTACATGTCCTGGCGGAGGATCTCCGTCATCTTCGGCCACAGCTCGATCGCCTGGTCGATGCGCGGGTCCGTGCCGCGCCGGTAGGCGCCCACGCTGATCAGGTCGCGGTTGTGCTGGTAGAGCGCGTAGATCTGGCGGAAGCGCACTGCGAGGCTCATCAGGTCACGGTCGGCCACGAGGTGCATCGCCCGCGAGATCGACGCCTCGACGTCGATGGCGGGATACACGCCCGCCTCGGCCAGCGAGCGAGACAGCACGATGTGGCCGTCGAGGATCGCGCGCGCGGCATCCGCGATCGGATCCTGCTGATCGTCGCCCTCGGCGAGTACGGTGTAGAACGCGGTGACCGATCCCGGGCCGCGGTCGCTGTTGCCGGCGCGCTCGACGAGCTGCGGCAGGCGCGCGAACACCGAGGGTGGGTAGCCCTTGGTCGCCGGCGGCTCGCCGATCGCGAGCGCGATCTCGCGCTGCGCCTGCGCGAAACGGGTCAGCGAATCGAGCAGCAACAGCACCTTGAGGCCGCGGTCGCGGAAGTACTCCGCGATCGCGTGCGCGACCCACGCGCCGTGGAGGCGCATCAGCGGCGGCGTGTCCGCCGGCGTCGCGACGACGACGGCGCGCTTGAGGCCATCCGGGCCCAGCGTGTTGGCGACGAATTCCTGAACTTCGCGGCCGCGCTCGCCAATGAGGCCGACGACGATCACGTCCGCGTTCGTGTAGCGCGTCATCATGCCGAGCAGCACCGACTTGCCGACGCCCGAGCCCGAGAACAGCCCGATGCGCTGCCCGCGGCCGATCGACAGCAGCGCGTTTATGGAGCGGATGCCGACGTCGAGCGGCTCGCGGATCGCCCAACGCTTGAGCGGGTTCAGGGGAGTGCCCATCAGCGGTTGCGTATCGCGGCACTCGAGCGGACCCAGGCCGTCGAGCGGTCGACCGGTACCGTCGAGCACGCGCCCGAGCAGCGCATCGCCGACGTGCACCTCGGAGGATGAGTGCGCCGGCAGCACGCGCGCGCCCGGCATGAGGCCGCGCATGTCACCGGTCGGCATCAAGAACAGCCGCTCGCCCGAGAAACCGACGACCTCGGCCTCGATCGTGCGGCCCTCGGCTGCCTCGATGAGACAACGACTGCCGACGGCTGCCTCGCAGCCGACCGCCTCGAGCGTCATGCCGACCATGCGCGACAGCACGCCCTCCACCTGCAGGGGCCGCAGCGGCGTCACGCGATCGCGCACCGAGCCGAGCGCAGTGCCCCAGCCCGCCTGCAGCGCGGCGAGTTCGCGGGTGGCGCTCATGCGCGCTCGCCGCCGCGCGTGCCGTCCGCCTCGCGCTCGCTGCCCATGAGCTCGGATAGCAGCGCGCCGAGGCGGGTCTCGAGCCTGACGTCGATACGCGAGCTCGCCGACACCACCTGGCAGCCGCCGCGCATCATCATCGGATCCTCGACCAGCGTCCACGCGCGCTCGCGCTCGGCGGGCGCCAGGTGCTCGCGCACGATCGCCGCATCCTGCGGGTGCAGCTGCACGCGCACGTCGCGTACCGCGACCGGCAGCTGCGCGACCGCCTCGCGCACTATGCCGATGATCTGCGTCGGATCCTGCTTGAGCTCGCGGCGCACGATCTGGCGCGCCAGCGCGAGCGCCAGTGACAGGAGTTCCTGCTGCACGCTCGCATCGAGCTCGGCGAGCGGCCGCGCGAGATCGGTCAGCAGGTGATCGATGCGCTCGACCTGTGCGCGCAATTGCTCGCGACCGGCCGCCGTGCCCTCGCGCAGGCCCTGCTGGTAGGCCTCGTGGTAGGCCTCCTCCTGCAGGTCCTCGAGCACGCCGGCGGTGACGGCACCGCTGCGCGTCGCGCCCGGCGAGTCGACGGACGGTGGCCCCCAGGTCGCGACGTCGCCGAGGTCGGCGGCGCGGATGACCTTAGACATACTCGCCCGCGCTGCTGCCGATGATGATCGTGCCGTCCTCGGCGAGCTTCTGCGCGATCGTGATGATCTCGCGCTGCGCCGCCTCGACCTCGGTCAGCTTCACGGGGCCCCGTGCCTCCATGTCTTCCTTGAGGATCTCGGCGGCGCGCTTCGACATGTTCGAGTAGATGCGGTCGGCGACCGTCGGGTCCGCACCGCGCAGCGCGACCGACAGGATGTCGCTCGACACCTCGCGCAGGATCGCCTGCATGCCCTTGTTGTCGACGTCTACCAGGTCGTCGAAGACGAACAGCAGTTCCTTGATCTTGTGGTGCAGTTCGCTGTTCTGCGACTCGATCGTCGTGAGCACGCCCTGGCTCGTCTCGCGATCCATGGCGTTGATGATGTCGGCAACGGTGCGCGTCCCCCCGATGCGACGCGAGGCAACCTGCGTGTTGCCGGCGGCGCGCTTGCCGACGATCTGGTCGAGCTCGAGCAGCGCCGACTGCGGCAGTTCCTCCAGCGTCGCGATCCGCATCAGCACGTCGGCGCGCATCTTCTCGGGCAGCAGCGGCAGGATCTTGGCGGAGAGCTTGCCATCGAGCTGCGCGAGCAGGCTCGCGATGACCTGCGGGTGCTCATCGCCGACCAGCTGCGCAACCGCGCGCGGATCCATCCACTTGAGCGCGTCGATGCCAGCGCCGCCCGCGGGACCGGCGAGGATGCGATCGACCATGACTTCGCCGCGCTGCTTGCCGAAGGAGGCTGCCATGATCTTCTTGACGTACTCGGACTTGTCCCCCGAGAACGCGCCGCCGGAGTCGATCTTCTCGACGAAGGACTGGACCACGGATTCGGCGCGGTTCTTGGGGATGGCGGCGAGATTCGACATCGCGAGGCCTACCGCCTCGACGTCGCGCGGGTCCATGTGCTTCAGGATCGCGGAAGCGTCCTGCTCGCCGAGTGACATCAGCAGGACCGCGGCCCGCTCCGGGCCCGACAGCTCCGCATTCCTATCGACCATCGGTGCTCACCCACTCCTTCATGACCTGGGCTGCGCGTCTGGGATCCTGCGTGACGAGGCTGCGCGCTGCTGCGACCTGCTGCTCATAGTTGGGCAAAGGCGCGGCGCCGCCCGACAGCGTCACGCGATCGCCCGCCAGGTCGCCACCGCCTCGCGTCAGGGCGGCCATGGCGGCCCGCGAGGGCTGCAGGAGGGTCTTCATGATGGGCCGCAGCACCACGGCCGCAAGCGCGAGCACGAGCAGCGCCGCGATGCCCTGCCGGCCGAACTGCTTGAAGAGCGGGTTCGCGTACCAGGGCTCAAGCGGTGCGGGCGCACCGGCCGCCGCGGGCGGCGAGAAGGACGCGTTGATGACCTGCACGCGGTCGCCGCGCTTTTCGTCGAAGCCGACGGCTTCCTTGACGAGGCCCTCGTAGCGGACGATATCCTCCTTGGTCCAAGGCTCGCTGGTCGGCTTCGCGTCCGCGTCCCCGCCCGGCACCATCTTGTTGTCGACGATAACCGCGACCGAGAGCCGCTTGATCGTGCCGGTCGCCTGGCGCGTGTGGCTAACGATGCGGTCGATCTCGAAGTTCCGGGTCGCGCGGTTGGTGGTCGCGACCGGTTGCGGTGGCGCCGCCGGCGTCGCCGGCTGCTGCTTGGCGGCGGGCGGTACCGGGCTGGTCGCCGGCGGCTGGTTGCTGAGCGCGCCCGGGATGCCCATCGCGAGGTCACCGGCCATGCGCTGGTCGTTCGCGGTCTGCTCGCTGCGCACGACCTGCTTCTGCGGATCGTAGTTCTCGCTCGACTGCTCGCTGACGGTGAAATCGAGGTCCGCCGTGACCCCGGCGCGCACGCGCCCGTCGCCGACCAGCGGGGTCAGCAGCTCCTCGATGCGGTGCGCGTAGCCGTCCTCGACCGAGCGGGTGTACTCAAGCTGCTTGGCGGACACCGCGAGCGGATCGTTGCCGTCGGGCGATGACAGCAGCGAGCCGTTCTGGTCGACGACCGTCACGTCGCCGGCGTCGAGGTCGGGCACCGAAGATGCGACCAGGTGAACGATGCCGGCGACGTGGCCGGATTCGAGACGCCGGCCGGCGTAGAGCTGCAACATCACCGAGGCGGTGGCGTGGCGCTGGTCGCGCACGAACGCGGAGGCGCGCGGCAGCGCCAGGTGCACCCGCGCGCTCTGCACGCCCTGCACTTTCACGATCGTGCGCGCGAGCTCGGTCTCGATCGCGAGCTGGTAGCGCGCCGTCTCCATGAACTGGCTGGTGCCAAAGCCGTTGTCCTTCTGGATCATCTCGACACCAAGCGCATCGGACTGCGGCAGCCCCTGCGAGGCCAAGCGCATGCGCGCTTCCCGAAGCTGCGGCTCCGGCACCGTGACGCTCCCCGAAGGCCCATCCAGTTTGTGCGGGATGCCGGCGGACTGCAGCGCATCGACCACCTGCGCCGTCTCCCGTTCCGAGAGCTGGCTGTAGAGGGTCGCGTAGTTCTGGCCCTGCGACCAGAACACCAGCCACAGGCCCGCGGCGATCGCGCCGGAAAGGCCAACGAGCAGGATGAGCTGCCTGAGCCCGGGGAGGTCGAGCAGGCCGCGTTGAGCGATCGCTTCAGCCATTCGAGTATCCGTCCTTCATGGTCGCCGCTCAGATCGTCATGTTCATGACTTCCTGGTACGCGCTGACGAGGCGATTGCGCACCTCGGTCAGGGCGC
>JANXZZ010000187.1 GCA_025355245.1 Pseudomonadota bacterium
GAACCGGCGTACACGGATTTGCAGTCCGCTGCGTGACCACTCCGCCACGACGCCAGTCAAAAATTGGAGCGGGAAACGAGGCTCGAACTCGCGACCTCAACCTTGGCAAGGTTGCGCTCTACCAACTGAGCTATTCCCGCCCGCGGCGAGCCCAGAATTCTAGCGGGCCGCCACGCCCTGTCAAGGACGACCCTCAGCGGGCTGACCGACCGCTCAAATCGGGCCAGGCGGCCTGCAGGTACACGCCCATCGACCAGAGGGTCAGGATCGCCGCCACGACGGTGAGGCCGAACCCGATCCAGTAGATCGGCAGGTGCCAGAGGTCCTCGTGGAACAGCATCATCGACAGACCCGTGATTTGCGCGATCATCTTGAACTTGCCGAGCGAGCTCACCGCCACCTTGTGGCGCGCGCCAAGCTCGGACATCCACTCGCGCAACGCCGAGATCGCGATCTCGCGCCCGATGATGACGGCGGCCGTCAGCGTCACGTACCAGACCGGGTTGCGGCTGACGATAAGCACCAGCGCGGTCGCGACGATGAGCTTGTCGGCGACCGGGTCGAGGAACTCGCCGAGCGGCGACACCTGGCCCGTGCGGCGCGCGATGTAGCCGTCGAGGCTGTCGGTGATGCCGGCCACCGCGAACAGCAGGCCCGCGACCATGTCGCCCCAGCCGTAGGGCAGGTAGAAAAGCCCGACGATGACCGGGATCAGGATGATCCTGAGTCCGGTCAGCAGGTTCGGGATCGTGTAGGGACTCGTCACGGATCAACCACCCGGGTGCAGGCGTTCGTAGATGAGTTCGGCGAGCCGGCGACTGATGCCGCGCACCCGCGCGAGGTCCTCGACGCCTGCCCCCAGCACACCTTGCAGGCCTCCGAACTGTTTCAAGAGCTCGCGCCGACGGCCCGGCCCGAGGCCGGCAACGTCCTCGAGGATCGAAGCCTGCCGCGACTTGGCGCGGCGGGCCCGATGCCCGGCGATCGCAAAACGGTGAGCCTCGTCGCGCACGCGTTGCACGAGATGCAGTGCGCGCGAGTCGGGCGGCAGTATAAGTGGCGATTCCGTGTGCAACAAGAATAGTCGCTCCTGCCCGACACGCCGATCGGCCCCCTTGGCGACGCCGACCACCCTCGGCACGTGGACCTCGAGCGCCGCGAGCGCGGCCGCCGCCTCGGCGAGCTGGCCCGGCCCGCCGTCGATCAGGAGAATGTCCGGGATCGGCGCCTCGCCCGCCTTCACCCGCCGGTAGCGGCGCTCGAGCACCTGGCGCATCGCGCCGTAGTCGTCCCCGGGCGCGAGCCCCTCGACGTTGAAGCGGCGGTAGTCCGCCTTGACCGGGCCTTCGGGCCCGAACACCACGCACGAGGCGACCGTCGCCTCGCCGCGCGTGTGGCTGACGTCGAAGCATTCGATGCGCCGCGGCACGTAGTCGAGGCCGAGCGCAATCCCAAGCTCCGCGAGCTGCTCGGCGATGCCGGCCTGCGTCGCGAGGCGCATCTTCAGCGCCTCGACCGCGTTCGCGCGCACCATCTCGAGCCAGCGGGCCTTGAGGCCGCGCTCGGCGTGGTGGATCACGACGCGGTGCCCGGCGCGCTCGGCGAGGGCCGTCGCGAGCACGTTGGCGTCGGCGAGCTCGCTCTCGATCAGGATTTCCTCGGGCGCAGGATGGGTGAGGTAGTGCTGCGCGAGAAAGGCGGCCAGCACCTCCTCGGGCTCGCCGAGCGGCGCGCGCGCGAAATAGGTGGTGGTGCCGAGGTTCTGGCCGCCGCGGATGAACATGAGGCCGATACAGAACTCGCCGGGTCCCGGCGCCACCGAGACCGCGTCCACGTCGATGTGCGCCTCGGCGGTCACGATCTGTTTGGCCTGGATGCGCTTCAACGCCGCCAGCTGGTCGCGCAGCGCCGCCGCGCGCTCGAACTCGAGCGTCCGTGCCGCCTCCTCCATGCGCAGCGACAGGTCCTGCGCGACTTCGTCGTTGCGCCCCTCGAGCACGCGCACCGCCGCCTTGACGTCGGTCGCGTAGTCCTCGCGGCTGACGAGCCCGACGCACGGGCCCGAGCAGCGCTCGATCTGGTACTGCAGGCACGGCCGCGTGCGGTTCGAGAAATAGGTGTCGTCACACTGGCGCAGGCGAAACAGCTTCTGCAGCTGCAGCAATGTTTCGCGGACCCCGAGCGTACTCGGGTAAGGCCCGAAGAAGCGCCCGGGCAGCCGCCGGCTGCCGCGGTAGAAGCTGAGCCGCGGGAACTCGTCCGCGGTCGTGAGGTATAGGAACGGGAAACTCTTATCGTCACGCAACAGGATGTTGTAGCGCGGCTTCAGTTGCTTGATCAGGTTGAACTCGAGGAGCAGCGCCTCCGTGTCCGAGTTCGTGACCGTGACCTCCACCGCCGCGACCTGCTCGATGAGCACCACGACCTTCGGCTGCAGCTGGTCCGCGCGGAAGTAGCTGCCGACCCGCGCCTTGAGGTTGCGCGCCTTGCCGACGTAGAGGACGGTGCCGGCGGCATCGAGCATGCGATAGACGCCGGGGCGTGTCGGCAGCGAGGCGACGAACCCCTTCGCATCGAAGCTCGAGGCGCCAGGGTCGGCGACCCGGTGCGCGAGCACGAGCTCGGCCGGCGCGTAGCCGGCGGTCGCGCTCCCGGCGGGGTCCGCGGCGGTGCCGGGCGGTGGTTCGGGGGTGGCCATCCGGAAGTATGTTCCGGCAACCACCGCCCCCTGCAAGTCCCTCAGCGGGTCTTGAACTGCGCCTCTTCGGTCGAGCCCTTCATCGCGGTCACCGACGAGGCGCCGCCCGAGACGGTGGTCGTCACGTCATCGAAGTAGCCCGCCCCCACCTCGCGCTGGTGCTTGGTGGCGGTGTAGCCGTCCTTCTCGGCGGCGAACTCGGCCTGCTGGAGCTTCACGTAGGCCGTCATCTGCGTGTCCTTGTAGGCCTTGGCGAGCTCGAACATCGTGAAGTTGAGCGCGTGGAAGCCGGCCAGCGTGATGAACTGGAACTTGTAGCCCATCGCGCCGAGCTCGCGCTGGAACTTCGCGATCGTCGCGTCGTCGAGCTTGGCTTTCCAGTTGAAGGACGGCGAGCAGTTGTAGGCGAGCAGCTTCCCCGGGAATTGCCGGTGGATGCCCTCGGCGAAGGCCCTGGCCTCGGCGATGTCGGGATGGCCGGTCTCGCACCACAGGGCGTCGACGTAGGGCGCGTAGGCGAGCCCGCGCGCGATGGCCGCCGGGATGCCGGCCTTCAGGTTGAAGAACCCCTCCGCGGTGCGTCCCGCCTGCGCATCGATGAACGGCCGGTCGCGCTCATCGACGTCGGCCGTCAGCAGGTTCGCGCTCTCGGCATCGGTGCGTGCCACCAGCACGGTCGGCACGCTGCAGGTGTCGGCGGCGAGGCGCGCGGCGATCAGCTTGTTGATGGCCTCCACCGTCGGCACCAGCACCTTGCCGCCCATGTGGCCGCACTTCTTGGCGGAGGACAGCTGGTCCTCGAAGTGGACCCCGGCGGCACCGGCATCGATCATGCCTTTCATGAGCTCGAACGCGTTCAAGACACCGCCGAAGCCCGCCTCGGCATCGGCAACGATCGGCTGCAGCCAGTCGATCGAATCGTCGCCTTCCGCATGGTGGATCTCGTCCGCGCGCCTGAGCGTATTGTTGATCCGGCGCACCACCGAGGGCACCGAGTCCGCGGGATAGAGCGACTGGTCGGGGTACATCGCACCCGCGTTGTTGGCGTCCCCGGCCACCTGCCAGCCCGACAGGTAGATGGCCTTGAGTCCGGCCTTGACCTGCTGCATGGCCTGGTTGCCGGTGAGCGCGCCGAGCGCGTTCACGAACGGCATCGACTGCAGGTGCGACCAGAGCTTCGCGGCGCCGAGCTTGGCGAGCGTGTACTCGACCGGCACCGTGCCGCGCAGGCGCACGACGTCGGCCGCGCGGTAGCCCCGCACGACGCCCTTCCAGCGCGGCGACGTCGCCCACTCGGACTCAAGCTGCTGGGCGGTCAGGAACGTCATCGTGGTTCTCCGGGTAGGTCAGGCGATTTCGCGGTACGCGGTCAGCGTCAGGAACGACTCGAAGTTGCGCTTGGCGGTCAACTCGGTGAAGAGCTCGGCGGCGCGCTCGAAGTGCCCGCCCGCATAGGCCGCATCGCCCGCGAGCGCGCGGATCTTCGCGATCTCGTCCTTCATGAGCGTCGCGACCAGCGGCAGGGTCACCTGCCTGCCGTCCTCGAGCGAACGGCGGTGGTGGATCCACTGCCATACCTGCGCGCGGGAGATCTCCGCGGTCGCGGCGTCTTCCATCAGGTTGTAGATCGGCACGCAGCCGTTGCCGCCGAGCCAGGCGGCGAGGTACTGCACCCCGACTGCGATGTTGTTGCGCAGCCCACCCTCGGTCATCGCGCCCTGCGGCGCCTCGAGAAGGTCGGCCGCCGACACCTCGACGTCGTCCCGCTGGCGCGCGAGGTTGTTCGGCCCCGGCATCAACCGGTCGAAGACCTCGGCCGCAACCGCCACCAGCCCCGGGTGCGCGACCCAGGTGCCGTCGTGGCCGTCGCCCGCCTCGCGCTCCTTGTCGGCGCGCACCTTGGCGAGCGCCGCCTCGTTGGCGAGGGGATCGTTCTTGATCGGGATCTGCGCCGCCATGCCGCCCATCGCGAACGCGCCGCGGCGATGGCAGGTCTTGACGACGAGCTGCGCATAGGAGCGCAGGAAGTGCGTCGTCATCGTGACCTGCTGGCGATCCGGCAGCACGAAGGCCGGGTGGGCGCTGAATTTCTTGATGTAGCTGAAGATGTAGTCCCAGCGTCCGCAGTTGAGCGCGACGATGTAGTCCTTGAGCTCGTAGAGGATCTCGTGCATCTCGAAGGCCGCGAGGATCGTCTCGATGAGGACCGTGCACTTGATCGTGCCGTGGCGCATGCCGAGGCCCTGCTCGGCGAACGCGAACACCTCGTTCCAGAGGCGCGCCTCGCGGTGCCCCTCGAGCTTCGGCAGGTAGAAATAAGGACCGCTGCCACGCCTCGCGAGCTCGGCGTGGTTGTGGAAGAGGTAGAGCCCGAAGTCGACGAACGCGCCCGCGATCGGCCGGCCGTGCACGAGCCAGTGCTTCTCGTTGAGGTGCCAGCCGCGCGGCCGCACGATCAGCACCGCGGTCTTCTCGGCGAGGCGGTACTGCTTGCCCTCGGGACTCGTGAAATCGATCTTGCGGCGCACCGCGTCCCGGAGGTTGACCTGCCCGCCGACCACGTTCGACCAGCTGGGGCAGAGCGAATCCTCGCAGTCGGCCATGAACACCTTGGCGCCCGAGTTGAGCGCGTTGATGATCATCTTGCGTTCGGTGGGGCCGGTGATCTCGACGCGGCGGTCGAGGAGATCGGCGGGGATCGCGCCGATGTGCCACTCCGACTCGCGCACGCTCTTGGTCTCGGCGAGGAAGTCGGGGAAATGCCCGGCATCGATCTCGGCCTGGCGGGCATCGCGCCTCGCGAGCAGCGCCGTCACCTCGCCACCGAAGCGCTCGGCGAGCGCGTTCACGAAGGCGATGGCCTCGGGCGTCAGCACCGTCTCGTAGCCGGGGGCCGTGGCACCCTTAATTTCGAAGCCGGATGCCGCACCGGCGGTTGGCAAGGTTTGACTCACGGGACCCCCAGAAAGATGCCCGGCCGAGCTGGGCGTCCGGGTGCCGAGTGCCGCCGGAAAAAGCGGCTTCTGCTGCAGCGCAAAATGATAGCGGTGGATACACTGCCCGCGCAACCGGCGCGTGTGCCGCCGCGGGCGCCCGGACATGACGCTGATTACATTTAACAAACCCTTTCGGGTCCTGACGCGCTTCACCGACCCCGAAGGGCGGGCGACGCTCGCCGACTACATCGAGCGGCCGGGCGTCTACCCCGCGGGCCGGCTCGACTTCGACAGCGAGGGGCTGCTGCTTCTCACCGACGACGGGCGCCTGCGCGCCGCGATCACCGATCCCGGGCACGGCGTCGAGAAGGTCTACTGGGTGCAGGTCGAGGGCGAGCCCGCCGCGGCGGCGCTCGCGCGCCTCGAGTCGGGGCTCTTGCTCGCCGACGGCATCACGCGCCCGGCGCGGGCGCGCGAGATCGAGGAACCCGCGGATCTCTGGCCGCGGACGCCGCCGATCCGGTTTCGCGCCGAGATTCCGACCGCCTGGATTGAGCTCGCGATCCGCGAAGGCCGCAACCGCCAGGTGCGGCGCATGACCGCGGCGGTGGGCTTGACGCTGCGCCTGGTGCGCGCCTCGGTCGGTCCGTTCGCGCTCGGTGCGCTCAGGCCCGGCGAGTTCCTCGACGTCGAGCGCACCGAGGCGGGCAGTTTTCGGGCGGCGCTGCTCGAGCTCAGCGCGCGCGCGCGTGCTGGGCGTGACGCGAGATCCGCATCGCGACCTCGAGTGCCTGTTCGTAGTTCAGGCGCGGATCGACGGTCGACCGGTAAGCGCGGGCCAGATCGCCGTCGCTGAGGCCGCGCGCGCCGCCCGTGCACTCGGTCACGTTGTCGCCGGTCATCTCGAGGTGCACGCCGCCGAGCGTGGAACCGAGCTCGGCGTGGATCTTGAACGCGGTCTCGAGCTCGAACAGGATCGCATCGAAGCGCCGGGTCTTGACCCCCGACAGCGTCGTCTCGGTGTTGCCGTGCATGGGATCGCACACCCACACCACCTCGGCGCCCGCCGCCCGCACCGCCTCGATCAGCCGCGGCAGCTTCTCCTCGACGTGTTTGGCGCCGAGCCTGTGGATCAGCGTCAGGCGCCCGGGCGTCGCCTCGGGGTTCAAGATGCGCGTCAGCTCGCGCAGGTACGGCGCATCGCTCGAGGGGCCCACCTTGACCGCTATCGGGTTGACGATGCCGCGGAAGTACTCGACGTGGCCGTCGGCGAGGGCCGCGGTGCGCACGCCGATCCACGGCAGGTGCGTCGACAGGTTGTACCAGCGTCCGCGGCGCGGGATGAAGCGCGTCTGCGCCTGCTCGTAGAGCAGGTGCAGCCCCTCGTGGCTCGCATAGAAGTCGACCCGCCGCGAGTCGTGCACCGGGCGCCCGGTGATCGATTCGAAGAAGTGCAGCGAATCGCCGAGCGACTCGACGATGCGCTTGTAGTCCTCGTACTTCGGCGAGTGGCGCATGAACTCGAGGTCCCACGCCTCCGGGTGGTGCAGGTCCGCAAAGCCGCCGTCGATCAGCGCGCGCACGAAATTGAGTGTCAGCGCCGCGCGCTCGTAGCCGCGCAGCAGCAGCTCGGGGTCGGGTTCGCGCGATACCGCATCGAAGGGTGCGCGGTTGACGATGTCGCCGCGGTAGGACGGCAGCGTGATTCCGTCCTTGGTCTCGATGTCCGCCGAGCGCGGCTTCGCGTACTGCCCCGCCATGCGCCCGAGCCGCACGATCGGCTTCTTCAAGCCGTGCACCAGCACGAGGCTCATCTGCAACAGGATCTTGAGCTGCTCAACGATGCGCTCGGAGGAACAGTCGTCGAGGGACTCGGCGCAGTTGCCGCCCTGCAGAATGAACGCCTCGCCGCGCTGCGCGGCCGCGAGGTGGCGGTGCAGCTCGTCGACCTCGTAGGACACCACGATCGGCGGCAGGCGGCCGAGCTCGGCGACCGCGCGCTCGAGCGCGGCACGGTCGCGGTACACCGGCTGCTGCAAGGTGGTCTTGCGCTGCCAGGAGTCCGGGCTCCAGTCGTGCAGTCTGGGAAGGCTCGCCATGGCGGGATCCTACCATCAGGCCGGCGGCTGATCGCGGTGCAATAAAACGCGCCCGCACGGGCGGCTCAGGCACGGGCGAGCCGCCCCTCGGCCGCGGCAAAAGCGGCCGCAACCCGCTTGGCGGAGACCGGGACCGCGGTCTTGAGCTCCTGCGCGAACAGCTGCACGCCGTACTCGGCGACGAGCCACTTCAGTTGGCCGAGCTCCGCCGGGATCGATTCGCCGGCGCGCAGCCGCGCGGTCAGCGCCGCGAGGCGCCCGCGCGCCTCGTGGAAGTCGTGCTGCGCCGTCGCAGTCACCGCTTGCATGCCGCGCAGCTTCTCCGCGCGCCGCCCGACCGACTTCGCGAGCCGGCCAAGGCCGTCGAGCCAGGGGTCGGGGGTGTCGCGCACGAAGCCCGCGTGGAACAGCTCGTCGAGCGCGCGCCGGGCGTCGGCGAGGAGCTCTGCATCGAGTCCCGACGGCAGCGCATCGAGCTCGCGGCGCACGCGCTGGTACTCGGTGAGGCTCACCGTCAAGCTCGCGATCAGGCGCTCCGCGGTCTCGATGACCTCCGGGCGGCCGCGTTCGAGCGCCGCCTCGAAGGCGGCGCGATCGCGCGGCACGGCCGCGCCGCTCTCGAGGCAGGCGCGCTCGACCGCGCGCTCGGCGAGCGCGCGCGAAAAATCCTTGGCGACGCCGACCCCCTGGTGGAGCAGCAGGAGATCGCGCGCCTCGTAGATGAGCCGCTCGGCGTGGCGCAAGGGAGTCGCGAGGCCGAGCGCGAGCAGGCGGACGATGCCGCG
>JANXZZ010000214.1 GCA_025355245.1 Pseudomonadota bacterium
GGCGAATTCAGCACAGGGCCACGCGTCGCACGCTACGGAAGCCGGAGACTGATCCTGAGACTGTGAGCCCGCTGCCGGACTGCGCTCTCGGTGCGATTCAGCTTTTTCGCGATCGCGCCGGCGCTGTGCTTGCGGGCGAGACTGCGAAGCATCCTGACGTCGGACGCTTTCCACGGAATCCGCTGCGTCCTCTTGCGCGCTCGGGCCATCGGCATCTCCTGTCGGGGGGGTGCAATTGTACGGGATCCGGGATTACCGTCGTACCGGGATCACACGGCCGCCGCGGGATGGGCGGCGCGCGCGAGCGCGACGACGTTCCGTCACGCCAGGACGCCGGCTGCACTCTCGACCGATGTCCGCCGTCGCGATCACTCTCGACGTGATTGACTGCGATTCCAAAAACGGGGCCGAAGCCCCCGTGAAGTCACACAACTCCTCTCTCCGCCATCGACGTGCAGATTCCACCGGCGGAACTCAGGTGATCGACGCGGCGGATCTCGACCGGTTGGAGCGCCGCCTTCAGGGTCTGCGTGATGGCCTCGTCCGCGCGGGACGGCTCCCCGACCGTCGAGGGACGGTTGTGGCTGATCGGTCTCTGCAGTGGACCGCGCGACCGGCAGGCGCGTATCGTGCCTGTCCCAATCGAGAGGTTGACCCCTATGGCCAGAAAACCCTCCCACCACGGCAGCAGCTGGACGAAATCCGACGACAAGAAACTCTTCAGCCTCCACGCGCGCGGCGCAGCCGGCGCTGCGATCGCCCGGGCGCTCGGCCGAACGCGGTCTTCCGTCTACCAGCGTCTGACGACGCAGAAGCCGCGACGCAAGCGTTCCGGTCGCTGAAAACCGGGGAGAGCTGACGCCCTCCCCGGCCACCGGCGTCAAAGAATTCCGCGTTCGGCAAGCGACACACAAGTTCCGCCCGCGGTGATCAGGTGATCAACCAGCCGGATGTCGACCAGCTCGAGCGCGGCCTTCAGCCGAAGCGTAATCGCCTCGTCCGCGCGCGACGGCTCACCGACCGCGCTCGGATGATTGTGCGAGATGAGACAGGCGCTCGCATTCTGGCGCAACGCCTCCTTGACCACCTCGCGCGGATGCACCGAGGCGCCATCGATAGTCCCGTGGAAGAGTTCCGTGTGCCCGAGCACCCGGTGTCGGGTGTCGAGCCAGATCGCGACAAAGACCTCCCGTTCGTGGAGCGCGTATTTCATCGCGAGGTAATCGCGCGCGATCGCCGGTGAGGTGAGCGCCGCCCCGCGCCGGAACCGCCGCCCGAGCACAGCGCGGGCCGCCGCGACGACTTCCGCGTCTGTCGCCTCGCGCATTCCCTCCGCGTCCTTCGCCATCAGTGTGATTCGACTCATGTCCCGCTCCCTGTCGTCCCCGGGCGGATTGCCCGTGCACGGAGAAGGCACGTGGAAGCGGAGCCGTCAGGGGGCGCAGCCGGCCGAAGGCCGCAAGCGCAAAGCGCGCAGCCCTTGACGGCGAGAACCGCGTGCTAGCGTAGAAGAAACGGGCAAGCCCTCTTCCCCACGCCGAGCCTGGCGACTTCCCGGGCCAGGGATCCGCAGGGCGCGCCAGCGTCCGCGAAGCGGATGAGCGTCAGCGAACCCGAAGGAGCCCGACGGCGCGAAGCGCCGGGGACCCGATCACTTCCTCGCATCAGCACTCGGGACATCCGACCGCCGCTCCAGATCCTTGTACCGCCGGATCACGACCTCGCAACGACACCACCACGGTGAAGTCACCCCGACCGGGCAAAAGTCGGACCAGGGGATTTCGCCTCCGGACGCGTCAAGGAGTCTGGTAGTCGTGCGGATGCGATTGGCGCGCGCGAACTACGTCCGCGTATCGGTATCCAGAATCCGCCTCAGGCGAACGGTCTCGGGTCCGGGGCCCCGACGGGCCGGCTCAGAACAGCCGGGCGTCGAAGTCGTAGCGCGCTCGGCTCGCGATCCGCGCCCGCCCGGCGTCGGCGTGCGCGGGGTTCAGGAGAACGTTGAAGTCGCTGCCGCTGTGGACGGACGGAACGCGAAGCGCGGCCCCCCTCCCCGCCGCCAGCCACCGGTCCCCGAGGCGTCGCGTGGCCGGAACGAACGGGACGGCGTCCCAGTGGCGCGGCCACCGTTTTCGAGGCAACACCGCAATGAGCCGCGCCGGCCATTCGACGGTCAGCAGCACGTACGGATCCGCCGGCACGATCGAGCCCAGGTGCACCCGGACTTCGAGCACTGCGAGCGCCTCGGAACTCGCGAGATACACGACCGGGCGTCCCGCGGTGTGCCAGCGACCGTCCGCCTCGAGTCCGCCGCGCCCGGCGAGCGCCTGCCGGCCGTACTTCCGTTTGAGGAGCCGATAGAGACGAAT
>JANXZZ010000218.1 GCA_025355245.1 Pseudomonadota bacterium
AGCTTGGTGCTCGAGGAGGAGGTGTGCGAGGCGAGGTCGTGCTGCTCGCAGAGCACGACGCTGAGCCCGCGCCCCGCCGCATCGCGCGCGATGCCGGTGCCGTTGATGCCGCCGCCGACCACGAGCAGGTCGCATTCGTGAACGCGATCGCTCATCCGCGGGCCGGTGCCTCAGCGTGGGTCCGCTGCGCGAGGAGTGGCGGTGCGCCGGCAGGGCGTCGCGGAACGCACCAGGGGGACGGGGGATTCAGGCCGGCGGCTCCGACGGGGGAAGATCCCTACTATACCGCCAGCTACCCACCGGCCGAGGCGGGGGCTGCCCGGATTCTGGCGGCGAGCTAGCGGGGAAGGCGCTTCGAGCGCGGTCGGGCGGCGCGGCGCGCCTTGGCGGGGTCGGCCAGGCGATCGAGCGCCTCGTCGACGACCTCGACCGCGGCCTTGAGTCGCGGGACGAGGTCGGTCGGCTGCTTGCCGCTCCGCTTGGGGAGTTCGCGCCGTGCCATATGCCGACGGCATCGGCCCCCGGCGGGTGAACTTAACCGGACTCAGACCGAATCGCGCGCACCCTGCGACACCGTCGGCATTCCCGTCACCGCTTTGTGAAGCGTGTCGCGCATGGAGCAGAGCCTGACATCGCGATGACGCAGGACGTTGCGCAAGCGTTCGAAGGCGGGCACGAGGATGGCGGCGTCGCGCGCCTTGAGCACGCCCTTCTCGACTGCACGGTAAACGTTCAGGAGATCCGCGTTAAGGTTTTCCACTAACTGGTCGACCGCCGCGCGCAGCATCGCGGGCTCCGCGGGTGCAGTCGATTCGGCGATCGCGACGAGATCCACGAGCTGCGCCCGGTAGCCGGCCAGCAGCGAGGCGGGGTCCACAAGCGGCGGCGTCGGGGCGGGCGTCTTCCTGGCGGTCACGGCGAGTGTGGCGAAGCGGCGTTGAGGCTGTTGTGGGTCGCAAGCGGACCGATGTTGCTTGCCAGTGTAGACCGACTGCGCACGCAACGATACGCCCGCCGCGTCTGAGGGATTTGCTGAATCGCACGCGAAACGCGAAGCGCGCTGGCACAACCGGCGCGGGCGCGGCGGGTGGTGCGCGCGCCGGTCGCGGCGTGGCGCGTTCAGGCGACGGAGCGTACGTCGAGTTCGCGGCCGCCGAGCGGCGCTGCGCCGTACCAGTGGAGCTGCACGGCGAGAGCAGCGACCTCGCCGACGATGAGGAGCGCGGGCGAGGCGAGCCGGTGGCGCGCGGCGAGCGTTACGGCGTCGGCGAGCGTACCCACGATCACCCGCTGTTCCGGCCGGCTGCCGTTCTCGATGAACGCGATCGGCGTCGCCGGATCGCGGCCGTGGCGGATGAGTTCCTGACGCAACGTGTCGAGCGTCGCGACGCCCATGTAGACGGCGAGGGTCTCGCGGCCGCGCGCGAGGCCGCGCCAGTCGGTGGCCTCCAGCGATTCGCGGCAGTGCGCGGTTGCGAAGCGGATCGACCCCGAGTGTTCGCGGTGGGTCAGCGGGACCCCCGCATAGGCTGCGCAGGCGAGCGCGGCCGTGACCCCGGGTACCACCTCGAAAGCGATGCCGTGCCGCACTAGGTGCTCGAGTTCCTCGCCACCGCGTCCGAACACGAAAGGATCGCCGCCCTTGAGGCGCACCACGCGGCGCCCGCGCAATGCGTGCTCGACCATGAGCTCGTGAATGTGTTCCTGGGTGACGCGGTGGCCGCGTCCGCCCTTGCCGACTTCGATCAGCTCGGCCTCGCGGCGGGCGAGCTTCAGGATCTCGGCCGACACCAGCCGGTCGTGGAGCACGACATCGGCGCCCTGCAGCGCGCGCAGCGCATGCAGCGTCAGGAGGCCGGGATCGCCGGGACCGGCGCCGACCAGCACCACGGAGCCCGCCGTCGCCGCGGGGCCCTTCACAAGTGCCGCGGCGACAACGCGCCCGGCGTCAGCCGCGCGCGACTCGCGAACGAGCGCGGCGGCGGCGCCGTGGAGCAGCCAGTCGTAGAAGCGCCGGCGTGCGCCGAGCTCGGGGAGCGCAGCCTTGATCCGGCTGCGCCAGCTCTCGCAGAAAGCCGCCAGGCGTCCGATCGATTCGTCGAGCGCCGCCTCGATGCGCTCGCGCACCAGGCGCGCGAGCGCCGGCGCAGTGCCCTGCGTTGAGATCGCGATCACCAGCGGCGAACGATCGACGATGGCCGGAAGAATGCCGCTCGAGAGCTCAAGGTCGTCGACGACGTTGACGACGATGCCGCGCTCATTCGCCGCGCGGGCCACCGCGCGGTTGGTGGCGCGCGAATCGGTGGCGGCGATCACCAGGCGCGCGCCATCGATGTCGGCGTCGATGAAGTCGTGCGCGCGGTGCTCGATCCGGGTGCCGTCGACCCGCGCGGCGAGCGCCGCCGTTAGCGTCGGCGCGACCAGGCGGATGCGTGCGCCGGAGTCGGCGAGCAGTAGCGCCTTGCGTTCCGCGACGCTGCCACCGCCGACCACGACGACGAGGCGATCGCGAAGGTCGAGGAACAGGGGGAAGTAGCGCATGGGAGAACCGCGGGCCCGTCAGTCCGCGGTGATTGCGGCTTTGGGGTTGCCGATGCGTCCGGAGCGCCACAGGAAATCGCCGAAGCGCTCGGCGCCGGCGCGTCCGGCGGCAAAGGCCGCGAAGTGCTCATTGAGCTCGGCAAGGAACGTTGGCTCGTCGAGATTTTCACGGTGCAGGACCGCGAGACGCTGGCCGCGCGCATCGCCGCCCAGGTGCAGGTTGTAGCGACCCGGGGCCTTGCCGACGAGGCCGATCTCGGCGAGGTAGGGTCGGGCGCAGCCGTTCGGGCAGCCGGTCACGCGCACGATCAGCGGTACCTGCGCGATACCGTGGTGTTCGAGGAGCTCCTCGAGCTTGCCAAGCAGCTGCGGCAGGTAGCGTTCGGCCTCCGCCATCGCCAGCGGGCAGGTCGGCAGCGCGACGCAGGCGAGCGCATCACGGCGCAGCGGATTCGCATGTTCCGCGGCATCGAGGCGGAAGCGCGCGATCAGCTCGTCGACGCGCGGCCGATCGACGGCGGCGACGCCGGCGATGATCGCGTTCTGGTTGGCGGTTATCCGGAAGTCGCCGGTGTGGATCTTCGCAAGCTCGCGCCAGCCGGTGAGCCAGGGCTGGTCGTAGGTATCGGCGATTCGGCCCGCCGGGATGCGCAGCGTGCGGTGCCAACGCCCGTCGAAACCCTCGAGCCAGCCGAAGCGGTCGCCGTTGGAAGTGAATTCGAAGGGTCGCGCGGGGCCGAGCGCGAATCCCGCGCGCCGCTCCACCTCCGCAACGAACCAGGCAAGTCCGCGGTCGGCGACCGTGTACTTCAGGCGCGCGTGCTTGCGATTGGTGCGATCGCCGAAATCCCGCTGGGTTGTCAGCACCGCCTCGGCGACGGCCAGCAGCCCGTCGACCGGCAGGAAGCCGGCGACATCCGCGAGCCGCGGGTAGGTCGCGGCATCGCCGTGGGTCGCTCCGAGGCCACCGCCGACGGTCAAATTGAAGCCGACCAGCGTGCCGTCCTCGATGATCGCGATGAAGCCGAGATCGTTGGCGAACAGGTCGACGTCGTTGTACGGCGGCACTGCGATGGCGGTCTTGAACTTGCGCGGCAGGAAGGACTTGCCATAGAGCGGTTCCGCCTCCGGAGTGCCGGCGAGCTTCTCGCCGTCGAGGAAGATCTCGTGGTACGCGCGCGTTTTTGGCAGTAGGTGCTCGGACAGGCGTTTGGCGCACTCTGCGACCGCGTAGTGCGCCGGCGACTCGACCGGATTGGCGCTCGCGAGCACGTTGCGGTTCACATCGCCGCAGGTCGCGATGGTGTCCATCAGCGCGGCGTTGAGCGCGGCCATGGTCGGCTTTAGCGCGCCCTTGGCGATGCCGTGGAACTGAAATGTCTGCCGCGTCGTCAGGCGCAGCGAGTCGTTGGCGTGCGTGCGCGCGATCGCGTCGATCGCGAGCCACTGGGCTGCCGTGCACACGCCACCCGGAAGCCTGAGGCGCACCATGAACCGCCACAGCGGTTCGAGCTTCTGGGCGCGCCGCAGGTCGCGCAGGTCGCGATCGTCCTGCTGGTAGCTGCCGTGCAGGCGCAGCAGCTGCGTGTCGTCCTCCGCGAGCCCGCCGGTGATGGGGTCGGCTATGCTTCTCGCGAGAGTCCCACGCAGTCCGCGGCTGTCTGCCTTTATTTTCTCGATCGGCGCCAGATCAGTCATCGCGGCTCAGTAAACGTCACGCGCGTAGCGTTTCCCCTGCGCGAGATCGTTCAGGTACTCGGTTGCGTCCTCGACGGAACGAGCGCCGTGCGTCGCGATCACCTCGATGAGCGCAGCGTGAACGTCGGGTGCCATGCGCTCGGCGTCGCCGCACACGAAGATCGCCGCGCCGCCCTCGAGCCACGCGAACAGCTCCTTGCCGTTCTCGCGGATGCGCTGCTGCACGTACACCTTGTCCGCCTGGTCGCGTGAGAAGGCGACGTCGAGGCGGTGCAGCCGGCGGCGTTTGAGCGCCTCAAGCCACTCGGTCTGGTACAGGAAGTCCTGCTCGCGGCGACGGCCGCCGTAGATCAGCCAGTTGCGGCCGCGCGCGCCGTCGGCACCGCGCTGCTGCAGGAAGCCGCGAAACGGCGCCACGCCCGTTCCCGGTCCGATCATGATTACATCGCGCATGCCGTCGGCCGGGACACGAAAGCGCGTATTCGGCTCGATGTACGCTCGGAACTTCGTGCCGGGTGTCGCGCTGGCAAGCTGCCAGGAGGCGGGGCCGACACGGCGTTCGCCGCGGAAGGAGTAATCGATCACGGCAACCGTCAGGTGCGCCTCGTCGCCGACTTCGCGGCGACTCGAGGCAGCAGAGTAGAGGCGCGGGGCGAGCGGGTGCAGCGCGCGCACCAACGCCTCGGGTTCCCAGCTCGCCGGGTAGCGCTTGAGGAGATCGGCGACCTGCAACTCCTTGAAGGCGGCGCGCAGCTGCCCCGACTGCGCGGGAGCGAGCCAGCTGGCGAGTTCGCTGCTCGCGCTGCGCTCCGCCAGGCGTTCGACGAGTGGCCGCGCAAGCCGCGCGATCTCGCGCCGGCTGCCGAGCCAGTGGCGCAGCGCGTGCGTGGTCCCGTCGATCGTGACCGGCGCTGCGGAATCAAGGTCGGTGAGCTCGAGGATCCGCTCGACCGCGGCGATGGGGTTGTCGAGCACGAGCCCGATTGCATCGCCCGGCTCGTATTCGAAGCGTCCGGCGGGAATGCCGAGCTCGAGGTGGCGCACTTCGCGATCGGCGCCGCGCGCGGTGATGCTTTGGTTCGCCAGTACCTCGATCTCGAGCGGCTGCTCGCGCGAGGCGAGGCTCGCGGCGACGGGCCGAAACGGCGTGACCAGCGCGAGTCGCGGCGTCTCGGTGCCGATCGCGGCGCGCGCGACGGCAACGCTCTGCTCGATGAACGCGCTCGCCGTGGCTTCGTGGTCGACATCGCTGTCGATGCGCGCAAACAGGCGGCGCGCGCCGAGTTCGGCGAGGCGCTCGTCGAGCACGCGCCCGACGTGGCAGAACTGCGGGTAGCTGGAGTCGCCGAGCGCGAGCACCCCGAAGGCGAGCGACTCGAGCCGCGGCGCGCGCCGGCCGGTCAGGAAGT
>JANXZZ010000252.1 GCA_025355245.1 Pseudomonadota bacterium
CGCCGAGCGCGCCGCGAGCGCGATGGCGCACACGACCGCGTTCGAAGTCGCGGAGCGCGCCATCAGCGTCGCGCTCGCCGCGAGCCCGGCGGCGTCCGGCGCACGCACCGCCCGCGTGCCAGCAACCGGCACGCTGGACGAGGGGGCCAGCTATCGCATCGACTTCGACGCCACCGGTGGGATCACGGCCGTTCCAGAGGGCTTCAGCCTGGACGCCGACACGGGGTTCAAGGCCTACCACTACACCGTCACGGCGATCGGCATCAGCGCCGAACGGCGGGTCGCGTTGCGACAGGGTTTTTACGTGATCGGCCCACCCGATGGATGACTCGTGGACAAGGTCCCGGGCCGCGGCACGCGCGTGTTGTCAGCTGTTTTCGCTCGCCACCGTCCTTGCCCTGATCGGGGCGGGCCTCGCCCCGGCGCGTGCCGGTGATGCATCGACAGCCGGTGGGCCCCGTCAAGTCGGGCCGGCGTGCGCGGGCGGCGGCGCGGAGTTGCCATCAATGCCGCTCGCGTCACCGCTGCTGGTCGCCGACTCCGCCGCCGGCGCGCCCGGCGAACGCGCGCTTTTCGTCGCGGTGGCGCCTCTCGACGGCGAGCCGGCGACGCGCGGCGGACTGCGTAAATTCGTGTTGCGCGCCGACGGCAGCGTGGTCGACCGCGCGGGGGCGCCGGCCCTCGACACGGCGACCGGCTCGATTCGGTCCGCGGCGCTGAGCGCATGGCGGCTGCCGGCCGACCGCGGGCCGCTCTACACGGATGTGGCGCGCGGGCCGCTCGCGACCGCGGAGAATGCGGTGACGGTGTTGAACCCCGCGCTCGGCGCGCGCCTGCTCGGCGTCTCTGCCCGTGGAGCCGAGGAGCGATTGGAGCGAATCCGTACGGGACTGACGGCATCCGGCCGAATCCGCAGCCTCGCCTATGCAGCCCCGGCTCAGCCGGGCACCGACGCGGCAGTCGTGTTCACGGCGACGGATGACGGCTACCTGCACGCGATTGACGCCCAGACCGGCGCCGAGCTGTGGTCCTTCGTGCCACTCGAGCGTCTGTCGCGTGCCGACCGCCGCCGCGCAGACTCGCCGCCGCGGGTGTCTGCCGCCGAGGAGGGCGGCAGCCTCGAGGTGTATCGCCTGGCGGGCGGTGGCCCGCCCACGGAGGGCGAGGGCGCGAGCGCGCGCTCGTTTCTGCTGTTCGGGGCGGCCGGCGCAGAGGCGAGCTACTTCGCCTTCGACGTGACCCGTCCGGCGGCGCCGACGCTGCTGTGGCGGGACGGTGCTGCCGAATTGCCATTCCTGGGCGCCATCCGGGCGGCGACGGCCGTCGCGCGGGTCCGGATCGCCGGTGCCGTGCAGAACGCGGCGCACCTGGTCGCGATTGTCAGCGGTGGCGACGAATCGACCACGACCGACCGCCCGGTCGTCGGTGCGCGGCGCGGCAACCGGCTCTACTTCATCGACGCCCTCAGTGGCGCGCTGCTCTGGCGCGCGGGCCCGTCGGCGCCGGCGGCGGATGTGGATGCCGGCGCGAATCTCCGGCTCGCGCGCCTCGACCGCCCGATTGCCTCTCGGGTCGGGGTACTCGATCTCGACGGCGATGGCTATGCCGACCGCCTGTACGCCGCCGACACGGGCGCACGCCTTTGGCGTTTCGACATTCACAACGGCGCCACGGTGGATGCGCTGGTTAGCGGCGGGGTGTGGGCCTCGCTCGGCACGGCCGACAGCCCGGGTCCGTCGCGTGATTCGCGGCGCTTCTATCACACACCGGACGCCGCCTTTGTCCGCGATGCGGGCGTGACGTTCGTGCAGCTGTCGGTCGGGTCGGGCGGCGCCGGCGGCGCGGTGCAGGACTACTTCTATGGCCTGCGCGACTACGATCTGGGGCCGCTGCCTGCCGCCGTCTACGGCACGGGCGGCTGGAACGCGAGCCGGGTTCTCACCGACGCGACGCCACTCGTCAATGCCAGCGCGGACGCGGCGCCCTCGGTCCCACCGCGCGCGCGCGGCTGGCGCGTCGCGCTGCGCACGGGCGAGGCGGTCAGCGCGGAATCGCGCACGTTTGGCGGGGCGGTGTTTTTCACGACCGAGACGGCGACGGCGGTCGCGGTTCCGGGCTGCGACCCGCCGCCGCCGGCCCGTGCCTTGTACGTCCTCCGGGCGCGCGACGGCGCCTTGCCCGGCTATCGCGCGACCCGGTTCACGGCGCTCCCGGCGGGTCAGCGGGCGGCGTCGGTGCAGTTCATCTTGCCGCTTCGGGACCCGCGCTCGGCGGGCGTGTCCGGATCCGGATGCGCAGCGCGCGCCGACGGCTGTCCCGCCGCGACGCTCTGTTACGTCGGTCTCGCGGCGTGCGGCCCGCTGCCCGCGATCGCTCCGGTGCGCACGACGTGGGCGCAGCTCGACAGGCCTCCTTAGAGCACCTCGTGATCGCGAGGACCGTCGCGCTCGGGAACCTCGGAGCCCCGTAGCGCCACCCGCGAGTCCCGGCGACCCGGTCGAACGGGAAGGCTTTCGGTGGGCACTGCCCGCCCATATACTTGCGGGCTGGTATCGGGTGTCACCAAGGGGCAGCCGCCCGCGACCGGTGGTTTCTTAGGTTCGCGAATGTGGCGGAATTGGTAGACGCGCTGGATTTAGGTTCCAGTGGGGCAACCCGTGGGGGTTCGAGTCCCTCCATTCGCACAATGAGGACGGCCCGTTAATGATGGTTTCCGTAGAGTCCACCGGCGCGCTCGAGCGGCGCGTCGAGGTTTCGGTCCCGGCGAGTGAGGTCGAAGAGGCCTACACGGCGCGCCTCAAGACTTTCAGCCGCACCGCGCGCCTCAAGGGCTTTCGCCCGGGCAAGGCGCCGCTGGCGGTCATCGCGCGCCAGTTCGGCTCGCAGATCCGCGAGGAGATCGTCGGCGAGATCGTGCGCTCGAGCCTGGGCTCGGCATTGAACGAGCACCGGCTCGCCCCCATTGGAGGCCCTCGGATCGAGCCGCTGTCCATGGACAGCGGCAAGGACTTGAAGTACGCGGCCGTGTTCGAGGTGTATCCCACCATCGAGCTCAAGGGCCTCGAGTCCATGGAGGTCGTGAAACCGGTCGCCGCGGTCACCGCGGGCGACGTGGAGGCGATGATCGACAACCTGCGCAAGCAGCGCCCGAACTTCGTCGAGGCCCTGCGTCCCGCCGCCGAGGGCGACCGGGTGACGGTCGACTTCGAGGGCCGCATCGACGGCACGCCCTTCGAGGGCGGCAAGGGCGAGGGCGTGCAGGTGCAGCTGGGCCAGGGCCGCATGCTCAAGGACTTCGAGGCGGGCGTATCCGGCATGAGTGCCGGGGACACCAAGGTCCACCCGGTCGCCTTCCCGACCGAGTACGGCAAGGCCGAGCTCGCCGGCAAGCAGGCGGAGTTCACGATCACGCTCGCCAAGGTCGAGGCCGCCGAGCTGCCCGTGATCGACGATGCCTTCTGCCTCGCCTTCGGCGTCGCCGAGGGCGGTGTCGAGCAGCTGAAGCGCGAGGTCGAGGACAACATGCGTCGCGAACTCGCCGACAACATCCGCGGGCGCGTGAAGACGCTGGTGCTCGACAAGCTGGTCGGCGCGAACCCGATGGACTTGCCGCGCGTGTCGGTCGAGCAGCAGATCCGCGCGCTGCAGATCGAGTGGTCGCGCAGCGTCGGTGCGAGGCCCCAGGACCTGAAGCAGGCGCCGCCGCGCGAGCCCTTCGAGGCGAACGCGAAGCGCCGCGTGGCGCTCGGGCTCCTGATTGCGGACATCATCCGCCAGGGCGAGCTCACGGCCGACCCCAAGCGCTTCGAGGAGCGCGTGGAGGAGGCGGCGGCGGGCTACGCGGACCCCGAAGACGCGGCCCGGCAGATTCGCGCGAGCGAGGAGCTGCGCACGCAGATCGTCTCGGGACTCCTCGAGGACCAGGCGGTCGAGTGGGTGCTGGCGCGGATCAAGGTGGTCGAGCAAGCCTCGACGTTCAAGGAACTGATGAACTTCGGCGCCTGAAGCGCCGGGAGCAACTGATGACGGACACTGCGATGAATCTCGTCCCCATGGTCGTCGAGCAGACGGCGCGCGGTGAACGGGCCTATGACATCTACTCGCGGCTCCTGAAGGAGCGGCTGATCTTCATCGTCGGTCCCGTCGAGGATCACATGGCGAACCTGGTGGTCGCGCAGCTCCTCTTCCTCGAGTCGGAGAACCCGGACAAGGACGTGGCGATCTACATCAATTCGCCGGGCGGCGTCGTGAGCTCGGGGCTCGCGATCTACGACACGATGCAGTTCATCAAGCCCGACGTCACGACCATCTGCCTCGGCCAGGCGGCCAGCATGGGTGCGCTGCTGCTCGCCGGCGGCGCCAAGGGCAAGCGCTACTGCCTGCCGCATTCGCGGGTCATGATCCACCAGCCTTCGGGCGGCTATCAGGGTCAGTCGACCGACATCGAGATCCACACGAAGGAGATCATCGAGTTGCGCGGGCGCCTGAACCACATCCTCGCCCACCACACCGGCCAGCCCCTCGCGACGATCAAGGCCGACACGGATCGCGACAACTTCATGAGCGCGGCCCAGGCGGTCAATTACGGAATTGTGGACCACGTCCTCGAGAAGCGCGGCCAGCTGCCGACGGACGGGAAGACCGAGGCTGCGAAATCCTGAGCGGCGCCAGCCGCTTAGGGAGGCCTTCGAGGCCCCGCCGGACTTAATTCGGGTCTTTTACAGCGCCTCCGTGGGCGTGCTATATACCGGGTATCCGGGACGCCGGGGGCGGCCCCGGGGCCCTGCCATCGACGACGAGGATCTTAATGAGCGACGAGTCTCGCGGTAAGCACGACGACGGCAAGCTTCTGTATTGCTCGTTCTGCGGCAAGAGCCAGCACGAGGTCAGAAAGCTCATTGCCGGCCCTTCCGTGTTCGTGTGCGATGAGTGCGTCGAGCTCTGCAACGACATCATCCGCGAGGAGCTCGAGGAGAAAGCCGAGCGCACCCGCGAGAAGCTGCCGAAGCCGCAGGAAATCAAGAAAGTCCTCGATGAATACGTGATCGGCCAGGAACGCGCCAAGAAGGTGCTCGCGGTCGCGGTCTACAACCACTACAAGCGCCTGCAGACCCGCCAGGTCGGCACCGGCGAGAAGCGCCCGCACAGCGGGCGCGAGGAAGTGGAGCTCGCGAAGAGCAACATCCTGCTGATCGGGCCGACGGGCTCGGGCAAGACGCTGCTCGCGGAGACGCTCGCGCGCCTTCTCAACGTGCCGTTCACGATCGCCGATGCCACGACCCTCACCGAGGCGGGCTACGTCGGCGAGGACGTCGAGAACATCATCCAGAAGCTCCTGCAGAAGTGCGACTACGACGTCGAGAAGGCGCAGACCGGCATCGTCTACATCGACGAGATCGACAAGATCTCGCGGAAAAGCGACAACCCCTCGATCACGCGCGACGTGTCGGGCGAGGGTGTGCAGCAGGCGCTGCTCAAGCTCATCGAGGGCACGATCGCCTCGGTGCCGCCGCAGGGCGGCCGCAAGCACCCGCAGCAGGAGTTCCTGCAGGTCGACACCTCGAACATCCTGTTCATCTGCGGCGGCGCTTTCGCGGGTCTCGAGAAGATCATCCAGAACCGCACCACCAAGGGTGGCATCGGCTTCACGAGCGAGATCAAGACGCCGAGCGACCGCAAGCACGGCAACGACGTCTACCACGAGGTCGAGCCCGAGGACCTGATCAAGTACGGCCTGATCCCCGAGTTCGTCGGCCGCCTGCCGGTGGTCGCGACGCTCGAGGAGCTCGACGAGGACGCGCTGATCTCGATCCTGATGGAACCCCGCAACGCTCTCACCAAGCAGTACCGCAAGCTCTTCGACATGGAGGGCGTCGAGCTCGAGTTCCTCGAGCAGGCGCTGCGCGCGGTCGCGAGGAAGGCGATGCACCGGAAGACCGGCGCGCGCGGCCTGCGCACGATTCTCGAAAACGTGCTGCTCGACACGATGTACGACCTGCCGGGCCTCAAGAACGTCGGCAAGGTGGTCATCGACGAGGCGGTCATCGGTGGCGAATCGCCGCCCTACATCGTCTACCGGCCGGAGGAGCAGACGCTCGCCCCGGTCGAAGAGCCCAGGCGCACCGGCTCTACCTGACGGGCCCCGTTTGCAACCTCCCCACGCCCGGCAGTGCCCCGCACTGCCGGACCGCCGCCGTTGTGGGCTGCCGATTGCGGGAGTTCCGGAGTGTGACTTAACGCCTATCCTGAGCTTGTCGTCGGGGTGATCCGCCCGCATTACGTTATGCTCGACTTCGCTTGGGCCCCGCGTGCGCTCCCCCTCGCCGCCGGGGCCTCCTGACACTCAAGGACCCGCCGTGACCGACGCCACGACCGCCACCGCCCCGACCGCCGACGCGCCCGAGCCGATGCCCGTGCTGCCGCTCAGGGACGTGGTCGTCTATCCCCACATGGTCATCCCTCTGTTCGTCGGCCGCGAGAAGAGCATCCTCGCGCTCGATGCGGCGATGAAGACCGACAAGCTGATCCTGCTGATCGCGCAGAAGGCCGCCGACATCGACGATCCCAAGGCGGACGACCTCTACCGGGTCGGCACCGTCGCGACGATCCTGCAGCTCCTCAAGCTCCCCGACGGCACGGTCAAGGTGCTGGTCGAGGGTGCGAGCCGCGCGCGCGTCGAGAAGCTCGTCGCCGGCGACTACTTCGCAGCCTCGACGGCGCCGCTCGTCGACGTCGACGTCTACGACGAGCGCGAGATCGACGTGCTGACGCGCTCGGTCGTGTCGCAGTTCGAGCAGTACGTGAAGATGAACAAGAAGGTGCCGCCCGAGGTGCTGACCTCGCTCGCCGGCATCGAGCAGGCCGGGCGCCTCGCCGATACGGTCGCTGCGCACATGGCGCTCAAGCTCGCCGAGAAGCAGAAGGTCCTCGAGATAGCCGACGTCAGGAAACGCCTCGAGCACGTGCTCACCCAGATCGAGGGCGAGATGGAGGTGCTGCAGATCGAGAAGCGCATCCGCGGGCGCGTCAAGCAGCAGATGGAGAAGAGCCAGCGCGAGTACTACCTCAACGAGCAGATGAAGGCGATCCAGCGCGAGCTCGGCGATCTCGAGGACGCGCCGAACGAACTCGGCGAGATCGAGAAGCGCATCAAGAAAGCCGGCATGCCGAAGGAAGTGAAGGACAAGGCGACGGCGGAGCTCAACAAGCTGAAGCTGATGTCGCCGATGAGCGCGGAGGCGACGGTCGTCCGCAACTACATCGACTGGCTGGTGAAGGCGCCGTGGAAGAAGCGCACCAAGGTGCGCACCGACATCACCGAGGCGCAGCGCGTGCTC
>JANXZZ010000273.1 GCA_025355245.1 Pseudomonadota bacterium
GGCCGAGCCGTCGGTCGCCGTGGCCGGTGAGAGCAGTCGCTTCGCCGTGCGGCGCATATTCTGCGTCGGGCAGAACTACGCGTCGCACGCGCGCGAGATGGGCAGCGATCCCAACCGCCAGCCGCCGTTCTTCTTCATGAAGCCCGCGACGGCGGTGCTACCGGACGCGGCGTCGCTTCCCTACCCCTCGCGTACGCAAAACCTCCATCACGAGGTGGAACTCGTGGTCGCCATCGGCGCGCGCGGCCGCAACATCGATCCGGGCGCCGCCCTGCGGCACGTCTACGGCTACGGCGTCGGCAACGACTTCACGCGCCGCGACCTGCAGGCCGCCGCGAAGGAAAAGGGCCGGCCGTGGGACATCGCCAAGGGCTTCGATCATTCGGCGGGGCTCGGCACGATCCACCCGGCCGCGCGGGCCGGGCACCCGGAGCGCGGCGCGATCTGGCTATCGGTCAACGGCGTCGAAAAACAGCGCGGCGACCTCGCAGACATGATCTGGAACGTGCCCGGTATCGTCGCCGAGCTCTCGATCTTCTTCGCGCTCGAGCCCGGCGACCTCATCTACACCGGTACTCCCGCCGGCGTCGGCGCGATCGTGCCGGGCGACATCGTCGTCGCGGGCATCGACGGGCTCGGCACGCTCTCGACCCGCATCGCCGCGACAGGACCGGCCTGAGAGCGCCGCGAGCGCGAGCGACGCGGCCGTGCCGTCGACCGGCAGTCCTTAAAAAAACGTGCGGATCGCGTCGATAACGGTGTAGTCATCGTCGACGACGTAAAGCAGCTGCCAGCGGTCGAAGGTCGTGCACGGGTGCGAAATGCCGAGCGCGACCAGATCGCCGACGTCGAGCGGGGACTCGGGCGGGACGCGCAGGTAGGCGTGCTGGTCGTTGAGCTTGGTGATCCGGTAGCCGCTGTCGAGCAGCTGGGGTGCGTCGTGGGTCCCGGGCCTGAACCACGCGACCGGACGCGGCAAGTCGAGATCGAAGGATACGTCGCGTTTGCCCGCGGTGAGGTAGGCGTGGTCGGCCTCGGGGCGCGACTGGACGTGGGTCCAAACCTCGAGCGCCGGTCGAAATCCCTCGCCGAGCTCGGCTACGAGCGCGCTTCGGATCGCGCGGGCGCGCTGGGCGTTCGCATAGGCGGTGTGGTCGTGGGTGAGGTAGCAGCCGCTTCGGAGCACGACGATCGTCTCGCCGTGCTGCGATCCTTCGGCGCCCTCGGCAAGGCGCGCCGCGACAACGTCGAAGAATGCCGAGCCGCCGGCCGTGAGAATCCACGGCGCCCCGCGGCACGCGGCCTTCGAGCGCCGCGCGAGGCGGCTCGCCTCGAGCTGGAACGACAGGAGCGCGGCGAGCGCGCGGTCGGAGCCTGGGTCGGTCGCATCGAGCACGCCCTCGAAGGCCTCGACCCCGTGGATCTCGACGGCCGGGTGCTGTGCCTCGATCGCGGCGATCAGCGCCTCGACCGCACGGATCGAGCGGGTACCGGTGCGCATGCCGCCGATGCCGACCTCGATCAGGAGGCGCACGGGACGCTTGAGCCCGATCGCCCGGGCGCCCGCGGCGAGGCGCTCGATGCCCGCGATCGAGTCGACGACGAGGTAGAGCTCGAAGGAGGGATCGCGGGCCAGCTCGCCAAGCACGTAGGCGATTTCCTGGCGCCCGATCACCTGATTGGCCATCAGCACGCGCTCGATGCGGAACTGCCGGTAGACCTGCAGCTGGCTGACGGTGGCGCAGGTGATGCCAAAGGCACCGTCCTCGAGCTGCGCGGCAAAGAGCTGCGGGCTCATCGTGGTCTTGCCGTGCGGGCAGAGCTGCGCGCCGGCCGCGGCCAGAAAGCGCCGCATCCATGCGCGGTTGTGATCGAGGCTCGAGCGCTTGATGAGCGCAACCGGGAAGGGCACGTCCTCGCGGAGCACGTTCCAGCGGCGCGCGGCGAGATCGCCGAGTCGCGTGGGAGGCGCCGTTCCCGGGTAGCCCTTCAACGTCGAATCAAGGACGGTGGCGTCGATGGACGCGAGGCGGGGCAGGGCCGTCATGGAAGTCTCGAGGTCGCCGGCGGATTCGGAATTGTAGGCGCTCCGATCCGCCGGCGTCGCGGCGCTCGCGCGGCGGGCAGCGCGCATTCGGGCGAGCAAAGTCGCGCCGACCCGTCCAAAATGCCCGCTCCGGGCCATCGACGCCCCGGTCCTTCCAGCGAGCGCTTCTGCGACCGGGAAGGCTCCACGTCCCAGCGAGGTCGATCCCGCAAGCTATGAGTACGGCTGATGACCTGCTGACAACCGTCCCGGACACGACGATGTCCGCGCGCGCCTTCGACGTCGCGAGCGACATGCAGGTACCCGCGTTTTCCTCCCGCACCGAATACGTTCCCGAGGTCGACGAGGCCTACCGCTTCAATCCCGAGACCACGCTCGCGATCCTCGCGGGCTTTGCGTTCAACCGCCGGGTCATGGTCCAGGGCTACCACGGCACCGGCAAGTCGACCCACGTCGAGCAGGTCGCCGCGCACCTCAACTGGCCGATGATCCGGATCAACCTCGACGGGCACGTCAGTCGCATCGACCTCGTCGGCAAGGACGCGATCGTGGTCAAGGACGGGCAGCAGATCACCGAGTTCCGCGAGGGATTGCTGCCGTGGTCCGTGCAGCGCTCGATCGCGCTGATATTCGATGAGTACGACGCGGGCCGGCCGGACGTGATGTTCGTGATCCAGCGCGTGCTCGAAGCGCGGGGCAAATTGACGCTGCTCGACCAGAACCGCGTGATCAGCCCGAATCCCTACTTCCGGCTATTCGCGACCACCAACACGATCGGTCTTGGCGATGCGACCGGGCTCTACCACGGCACGCAGCAGATCAACCAGGGACAGATGGATCGCTGGTCGATCGTGACGACGCTCAACTACCTCGAGCACGACGCCGAGGCGGCCATCGTGCTCGCGAAGGCAAAGTCCTACGACACGACCGAAGGGCGACGCACGATCCTCGCGATGGTGCGGGTCGCGGACATGACCCGCAATGCCTTCATGAACGGCGACATTTCCACCGTCATGAGCCCGCGCACCGTCATCACCTGGGCGGAGAACGCGGCCATCTTCGGCGACGTGGGCCTGGCGTTTCGCGTGACCTTCCTCAACAAATGCGACGAGCTCGAGCGCGCGACGGTCGCCGAGTTCTTCCAGCGCGCCTTCGGCAGCGATCTCCCGGAAGCCGCTGCCCGCATCAAGGTCGTGTGAGGACCGCCCGCGACGGGGCGCGAGTGCCATGGCCCGGGCCCTGACACCGATCGAGCGATTCAAGCGCGCGCTGGCGGAATCGACGCGCGCACTCGCGGGCGAAGCCGATCTCGCAGTCGTGTTCGGCAAGCTCGGCCCCAAGATCGTCGATGGCAAGGTGCTGCTGCCCGAGCCGCCGAATCCCCTGACCCACGCCGATGCCGAGCGGCTGCGCGGCCACGCGGATCGCCTGGCGCTGCGCTTCGCCTACCACGACGCCGCCACGCACGCCTTCAATCGACCTTCGGGCAGTCGCGCCCGGGAGCTCTACGACCTTGCCGAGGACATTCGCTGCCAGGCGCTCGGCGCGCGCGTGTTGAGTGGCGTCGCCCGCAACCTGAACGCGGTGCTGCTCGAGTCGCTCGAGCGTAAGGGACTCAAGTTTGCGCAGGGCAGCCGGCTCACCACGATGCTCGATGCGCTCGCACTGCTGCTCCGGGAGGAACTTACGGGCGAGCCGCCGCCGGATGCGGCGGCGCCGCTCATGACGCGCTGGCGTGACGAACTCGAGCGGCGCGCCGGCCCCACGCTCGCGCGGCTCGGCGCGGCGGCTGAGGACCAGGTCGAGTTCGCGCGCCTGACGCACGAACTCGCGCGCAACGTCGACCTCGGCTACGAGCTCGGCCCGGCCGGCGAGCGGCCGGCCGCGCGTCCGCCGGCGCCGCAACCACCGCGGCGTGCGCCCAGCGAGATGCCGGGCGGGCGTCCCGCCGACCTCGGCGTCAAGGCCGGCAAGGGCGAGATGGAGCAGGACGGCCCGGCGATCGCCGACCGCAACGTGCTGACCGCGGCGCGCGTCGCGACCGACGAGAAAGAGCGCCACGCGGAGCTCGAGACCAAGGGCGATCGGCTGACGCGCATCCCGCAGCCGCTCGAGCCCGGTCATCCGAGCCGCTACTACCGGGTGTTCACGCGCGCGCACGACGAGGAATTGCCGGCCGAACGCGCCTGCGATCCTGCTGAGCTGCAGCGGCTCAGGTCCCTGCTCGACAGGCAGGCAAAGGGCCTGCAGGCGACGGTCGTACGCCTCTCGAATCGCCTGGAGCGGCTCCTGCTCGCGCAGCAGAAGCGCCACTGGCAATTCGACCTCGACGAGGGCGTGCTCGACGCTGCACGGCTGACCCGGGTCATCGTTGATCCGCTCGCCTCGCTTGCGTTCAAGGAGGAGTCGGACACGGAGTTCAAGGACACAGTCGTCACGTTGCTGCTCGACAACTCGGGCTCGATGCGCGGCCAGCCCATCATGGTCGCCGCGCTCTGCGCCGACGTGCTGTCGCGCACGCTCGAGCGTTGCGGCGTCAAGGTCGAGATCCTCGGCTTCACCACGCAGGCGTGGAACGGCGGTCGCTCGCGGGAGGACTGGCTCGCGGCCGGCTGCCCCGCCAACCCCGGCCGGTTGAGCGACGTGCGCCACCTTATCTACAAAGCAGCCGATTCGCCGTGGCGCCGGGCGCGCAACAACCTCGGACTCATGCTCCGCGAAGACCTTCTCAAGGAAAATATCGATGGCGAGGCGCTCTTGTGGGCGCACGAGCGGCTGCTGGCACGGAACGAACAGCGCCGGATCCTGGTCGTGATCTCGGACGGGGTGCCGCTCGATGAGGCGACGCTATCGGCCAACGCCGGCAGCTACCTCGAGCAGAACCTGCGCAACGTCGTCAAGTGGATCGAGACGCGCTCACCCGTCGAGCTGGTCGCGATCGGCATCGGCCACGACGTCACCGACTTCTACGCGCGCGCGGTCGCGATCGAGAACGCCGGGCAGCTGGGCGGCGCCATGACGGCGCAACTCGCGGCGCTCTTCGAATCAATGGGCCCGCCGCGCCGACGCCGCGCGCACTGAGCGCTCAGGCGCCCGGCTGCAGCACTTCGATGGCGGCCGCGAGGTCCTCGAGCGCCGCACCCACCGATTTGAACACGGTGATCTCCTCGCGGGTCCGGCGCCCTGGATGCGTGCCACGGCAGAGGTCGTGGAGGTCGAACACTGCCTCCGCACGCAGCAGGCCACTCGCGATCGGTGCCGCGACGTCGCCCGCTTCGCTGAGCGCGCCCTCGCGCGTGTCGACGAAGACCGCGGCCTTGGCGATCAACGCATCGTCCGCTTCGCGCATCGCGGGCGTGTAGCCACCGACGAGATCGACGTGCGTGCCCGGTCGTACCGAGGCGCCGTTGATCAGCGGCGTCGCCGACAGGGTCGCGGAGGAGATCAGGTCGGAAGCCGCGAGCGCAGCGTCCAGGTCGGGCGCCACCACCGCGGGCAGGCCCTCGGCCTTGAGTTCGGTGCAGAGTGCCGCCGCATTTGCGGATGAACGACCCCACACCCGCACCGTCTGCAGGTCTGGCCGCAGCGCGAAGTGAAAGCGCGCGAGCTGCCGCGCGATCCGGCCCGTCCCCACGATCAGCAATGCGCGCGCGTCCGCGCGCGCGAGATAGCGGGCGGCGAGGGCGGAAGCGGCGGCCGTGCGCCGCGCGGTCAGTTCGCCGCCGTCGATCATTGCGAGGAGGGTGCCGGTGCTTGCATCCATCAGGACGTACGCTGCGGAAACCGCCGGCAGCCGCTGCGCGGAGTTACCGGGGAACACCGTGACGAGCTTGATGCCGAGGTAGCCTCCCGAGCGCCACGCGGGCATCAGCAGCAGCGTCGCATCCGGAGCGCCCGGCACCGACACGGTATGATGGTGGCGCCGGGGCGCCGTGCAGCCGTCGCGAAACATCCGCTCGAGGGCCCGTGTCAGGCCCTTCGGGGTGAGCCGCGCGATGACCGTATCGGCATCGATGATCTGCATCGACTGATTATTGCATTCGCGCGGCGAAGCGAGGGGGTCGGGATGGCGGCGGGATCGAGACACACGGGCGCGCGCATCGTGGTAGTGCTTGCGCTGCTCATCATTGCGCTCACCTCCTACCTGCTTCCGCAACGTATCGCGAGCCATTTCGGCGCGGACGGCCTCGCGAACGGGTTCATGACGCGCACCGGCTACGTCTTTTTCATGGGTGCGATTGCGATCGGCGTCCCGACACTGATCAGCCTTTTCATCGGCGCCGCGATTCGTCGTGCGCCGGGCACGATTAATATCCCGAACCGCGAGTACTGGCTCGCGCTCGCGCGCCGCGACGACACGGTCGAATTTCTCGTCGGCTACACCGCGCGGCTGGCCGCCGGGGTGGCCGTTTTTGCGCTCGGCCTGCATTTCTTGCTGATCCACGCGAACCGCCTCGCGCCGCCGCGTCTTGAGACGGACTACATGCTTTCGCTGCTCGGTGCCGTGCTCGTCGGGGTCGCGGCCTGGGTGCACGGCCTCATGCGGCGCTTCCGGCTGCCCTAGCGCCACTTACGGAGCCTCGCGGCGCGTTATAGGGGCATAACCAGAAGCGCTTTCTACCGCGGCGGGCGTCGCTAGTAGGATGTGTCCTACTACCGACCCGATTCTCCCGAGGACCCGTGATCCGAGCGACCCTGGCGCGCTGGCTGCCCAAAGACGTGAGCGTCAGCGACGAACGCGAGCTCGCCGGGATCAACCGTGCCTTCAGGTCCCTCGATGCGCCGAGGCGCGTCGCCCGCACGCTCGACATCCTCCCGGGCGCACACGTGCTCGCCTCGAGCTTCGGTGCGCAGTCGGCGGTCATGCTGCACCTCGTGACCCGCGTCGAGCCCGACATCCCGGTGGTGCTCATCGACACGGGCTATCTGTTCCCCGAGACCTACCGCTTCGTCGACGAGCTGACAGCGCGCCTGCGCCTGAACCTCAAGGTGTTCCGCTCGGAGGCCTCGCCCGCCTGGCAGGAGACGCGATTCGGGCGTCTGTGGGAGAAAGGCGTCGATGGGATCGAGCAGTACAACCGGATGACAAAGCAGGAGCCGATGCAACGGGCGCTCAAGGAACTCGACGGGGAAACGTGGTTCTCGGGCCTGCGCCGCAGCCAGGCCGACACCCGTGCCAACATCCAGCCGATCGAGTTCCGCCGCGGCCGGTTCAAGGTCCACCCGCTGTTCGACTGGACCGACCGCGACATCGGCCGCTACCTGAAGCAGCACGAGCTGCCGTACCACCCGCTGTGGAACAAGGGTTACCTGTCGATCGGCGACTGGCACACGACCCGCTCGCTGGCCGAGGCCGGGACCGTGGACGGCCTCAGGTTCTTTGGCCTCAAGCGCGAGTGCGGCCTGCACGACGCCTGAGCCACGCCTCCCGCGCTAGTTCAGCAGGATGCGAAGTCCGACGATGACCAGCATCACCGCAATCAGGGTGCGGGTGACCACGGCCGGGATCCGCATGGTCGTGCGCGCGGCGATCAGCACGCCCGGAATGGAGCCGAGCAGCAGGCAACCGAGCACCTGCACGTTCACGTGACCGAGTGCGGCGTGGCCGATTCCCGCGACGATTGTGAGCGGCAGCGCGTGGGCAATGTCGGTTGCGACAAGCCGGTCCGCCGCGAGTCGCAGCGGATAAAGATAGAGGAGCGCGACGACGCCGAGTGCGCCGGCGCCGACCGAGGTGAGCGTGACCGCGACGCCGAGCACGAGGCCGGTCGCGACGGTGAGTGCCGGTTTGTAGCGTTCCGCGCGTTCGAGCGAGGCCGCGGTCAGCCGTACGCCCATGCGCCGCAGCGCCTCCTGGAAGACCAGCCCGATCGCGGTTGCGAGCAGGAGCCACGCCAGCGTGCTGACGATGACGTGATCGACGATCGGCTGCGCGCGCCGGGTCATCCAGAACCACAGGATCACCGACAGGGCTCCCGGGATGCTGCCGATCGCGAGCCGGCCGACCACGCGCCAGTCGACGCGTTTCTTGTAGCCGTAGGATGCCGTCGCCGCGAGCTTGGTCACGGAAGCGAACACGAGGTCGGTGCCGACGGCGATCATCGGCGACTGGCCGAAGCCGAGCACCAGGATCGGCGTCATCAACGAGCCGCCGCCGACGCCGGTCAGTCCAACCATCACGCCGACCAGGAGGCCGGCGGCAACGTAGAGGAGGGCGTCACCTAACATCGCGACAGTGTACTGACCCCGGGCGCCGAGGATGAACCGAACCTGCGACTTCGGTCGGGCATGTGGTTGTGGGATCATTCGACCGTGGCATGGAGCCCCGCGGCGCGCGGATTCGCCATGACCGGCCGTACCGGCGCTTGCAAGACGCGGCTTCCGCTGACACGTTTTCGGCAAGGGGATGAGTTGACTTTGGACCGCGGCGCGCTATTCACGGCGGTTTCCAATAGAGTGCCGCGACGGCGCGCACCCGGCTGCGCCGACCGGCTCCTAAGGACTGACTGGCCATGACGAACGGATCGCGAGGGCCTGCGGCGGCGCCCGGCCGCGACGAGTTGACGCATCTTGAGCGGCTCGAGGCCGAGAGCATCCATGTCTTTCGCGAGGTCGTGGCCGAGTGCGAGAAACCGGTGCTGCTGTACTCGATCGGCAAGGACAGCTCGGTGCTCCTGCACCTCGCGCTCAAGGCCTTTTACCCGGCGCCGCTGCCGTTTCCGCTCCTGCACGTCGATACGACGTGGAAATTCCGGGAGATGTATGCGTTCCGGGATTCCGTCGCGCAGCGGCCGGGCGTCGAACTCATCGTTCACGTCAACGCCGAGGGCCTCGCCAAGGGGATCGGCCCGATCACGCACGGATCGCAGATCCACACCGACGTGATGAAGACGCAGGGACTCCGGCAGGCGCTCGACAAGTACGGCTTCGATGCGGCCTTCGGCGGTGCGCGGCGCGACGAGGAAAAGAGCCGCGCGAAGGAGCGCATCTTTTCGTTTCGCTCCGCCCAGCACCGCTGGGATCCCAAGCAGCAGCGCCCCGAGCTGTGGTCGCTTTACAACACGCGCAAGAACCGCGGTGAGAGCATCCGCGTGTTTCCCCTGTCGAACTGGACCGAGGTCGACGTGTGGCAGTACATCTATCGCGAGAACATCGCGATCGTGCCGCTCTACCTCGCGGCCGAGCGCGACGTCGTCGAGCGCGACGGCGCGCTGATCATGGTCGATGACGCGCGCTTCCCACTCAAGCGTGGCGAGACCGCGCGCAAGCGCCGTGTCAGGTTCCGCACGCTCGGCTGCTATCCGCTGACGGGTGCGATCGAGAGCAGTGCCGACAGCGTGCCGCTGATTATCGAGGAAATGCTGAACAGCCGGACCTCCGAGCGGCAGGGACGCGCGATCGATCACGACGCCGGCGCCTCGATGGAGAAGAAAAAGCAGGAAGGCTACTTCTAAGAGCCCCATGAGCAAGTCGCCCGCACCCACCGGCCCCGCGTTCGGCCGCTATCTCGATGCCGAGAAACAGACGACGCTTCTGCGCTTCATCACCTGCGGCTCGGTCGATGACGGCAAGTCGACGCTGATCGGCCGCCTGCTGTACGACTCGAAGATGATCCTCGACGACCAGATGGATACGCTTGCCTCGGACTCGAAGAGGGTCGGTACGCGCGGCGGCGCGCTCGACTTCGCACTCCTCGTCGACGGCCTCGCGGCGGAGCGCGAGCAAGGCATCACGATCGACGTTGCCTACCGGTTCTTCAACACGCCGCGGCGCAAGTTCATCGTGGCCGATACGCCGGGCCACGAGCAGTACACGCGTAACATGGTGACCGGCGCCTCGACCGCTGACCTCGCGGTCATCCTGGTCGATGCGCGCAAGGGCATCCTCACGCAGACGCGCAGGCACAGCTATCTCGTCTCGCTGATCGGCATCCGGCGGATCGTGCTCGCGATCAACAAGATGGACCTTGTCGGTTATTCGGAGGACCGGGCGCGGGCGATCGAGCGCGAGTACCGGGAGTTCGCCCAAAGGATCGGCCTCAGCGACGTCACGGTCATTCCGATGTCCGCGATCGAGGGCGACAACGTGCTCGAGGCCGGCACGCGCATGCCCTGGTACCGGGGCCCGACACTGATGCGCCACCTCGAGGACGTTGAGGTGGGTGCCGAGGACCTCGCGCGTCCGTTCCGTCTGCCGGTGCAGTGGGTGAACCGGCCGCACCACGATTTCCGGGGTTTTGCTGGCCTGATCGCGAGCGGGCGGATCTCGAAGGGGCAGCGCGTGCGGATCGTGCCGTCGGGGCGCGAGAGCACGGTCGAGCGCATCGTTACGGCGGATGGCGATCTCGAGACGGCGATCGCCGGGCAATCGGTAACGCTGACGCTCGCGACCGATGTCGATGTGAGTCGCGGCGATGTGATCACGGTCCACGATGCGCCGCTCGAGTGCGCCGACCAGTTCGAGGCGACGGTCGTGTGGATGCACGACGCGGCGATGCTGCAGGGCCGCGAATACCTCCTCAAGATCGGCGCGCAGACCGTGCTCGCGACCGTGATGCCCCTCAAGTACAAGCTCAACATCACGACGCTCGAGCACGTGCCCGCCGAGCGCCTTGAGCTCAATGACATCGGCGTGTGCGAGCTGCAGTTCGACCGTACGACCGCGTTCGAGCCCTACTCGATGAACCACGCGCTCGGCGGGTTCATCCTGATCGACCGCCTCACCAACGACACCGTCGGCGCGGGCCTGCTGCACTTTGCGCTGCGCCGTTCGCAGAATATCCACTGGCAGGCGCTCGATGTTGATCGAAATGTGCGCGCGGCGCAGAAGGGCCAGCGCGGCTGCGTGCTGTGGCTGACCGGGCTCTCGGGCGCGGGCAAGTCGACCATCGCCAACCTGGTCGACAAGCGCCTCGTCGCGCTCGGTCGCCACACGTACCTGCTCGATGGCGACAACGTGCGCCACGGCCTCAACAAGGATCTCGGCTTCACCTCGCAGGACCGCGTCGAGAACATCCGCCGCGTCGCGGAAGTATCGAAGCTGATGGTCGATGCCGGTCTCATCACGCTGGTCTCGTTCATCTCGCCGTTCCGCGCCGAGCGGCGCATGGCGCGCGAACTGCACGCGGCGGGGGAGTTCTTCGAGATTTTCGTCGATGCGCCGATCGCGCTCGTAGAGGCGCGGGATCCCAAGGGCCTGTACAGGAAGGCGCGCCAGGGCATTCTCAAGAACTTTACAGGCATCGATTCGCCGTACGAAGCACCGGAGCGGGCGGAGATCCACATCGACACGACGCAACTGACGCCGGAGCAGGCCGCCGAGCGCATCGTCGAGCACATCGCGCGCGCGGGTGCACTGACCGTGGCAGGACGCGGGGGCGCCTGATGGGCTCGACGCCTGTGAGCGCGGCGGCGCTGCTCGAGCCCGTCGTCGCTATCGTGCGCGCGGCCGGGGAGGCGATCCTCAAGGTATACGCAGCGACCGACGTCGGCATCACGCTCAAGGCCGACGAGACGCCGCTGACGCTGGCCGATCTCGCCTCGCACCGCCTCATCGTCGCGGCGCTCGCCGAGCTCACGCCCGCCGTCCCGGTGCTCTCCGAGGAGGCGGCGGCGCGGTCCTTCGAGGAGCGCCGCCGGTGGCCGTCATACTGGCTCATCGACCCGCTCGACGGCACGAAGGAATTCATCGCGCGGAACGGCGAATTCACCGTGAACGTCGCACTGATCAATGGCCACGACGCCGCGCTCGGTGTCGTCGGCGTGCCGGCGCGGAACGTGATCTACACGGGCGTGCCGACGCTCGGTGCCCACCGGGTCGAAGGCCGGATGCCCCCGCAGCGCATCGCGACCCGCCGACCCGCCGCGGTGCCGGTCCGCGTGGTCGGCAGTCGCTCGCACCGCGGCGATTCGCTCGATGCGTTCCTCGCGGCGATCGGCCCGCACGAACTCGTGCCGACCGGCAGTGCACTCAAGTTCTGCATCCTCGCCGAAGGTGCGGCCGACCTGTACCCGCGTCTGGGGCCCACCTCCGAGTGGGACACGGCCGCCGCTCAGGCGGTACTGGTCGCGGCCGGCGGCACGGTCGTGACCGCGAACGGGGCGCCGCTGCGCTACAACACCAAAGCCGAGATCCTGAATCCTTTCTTCCTCGCCGCCGGCGACCCGACGCACGCGTGGCTGCCGGCCTTTGCCGCCTCGGCCGGCGCGCATCTGATCGGAGAGAGCTCATGAAAGCGGTGATCTGTCGCTCGTTCGCACCCTACACGGAGCTCGGCATCGAGGAGGTGCCGGCGCCGGTGCCAGGACCCGGGGAGCTGCTCATCGAGGTGCGCGCGGCGGGCGTCAATTTCATGGACGCACTGATGGTCGCCGGCAAATACCAGTTCAAACCGCCGTTCCCGTTCTCGCCCGGCGCGGAAGTGTCGGGAGTCGTGCGCGCACGGGGACCCGATGCGACGGGACCCGCGCCCGGCACGCGCGTGCTCGCCTCCTCGAGCCACGGCGGCTACGCCGAGCAGATGGTGGTGCCGGCCAACCAGACCTTTGCGATTCCGGAGGCGATGCCGGATGCGGATGCAGCGGCGATGACCGTCGTCTACGGCACGTCCTACCACGCGCTCAGGGACCGGGCGGCGCTTGCGGCCAACGAAACGCTGCTCGTGCTCGGCGCCGCCGGCGGTGTCGGCCTCACGGCGGTCGAGATCGGCAAGCGCATGGGTGCGCGCGTGATCGCGGCCGCATCGACCGATGAGAAGCTCGAGCTCTGCCGCCGCTACGGCGCCGATGCCACGGTCAACTACCAGCGCGAAGACCTGCGCGAACGGGTGAAGGACCTGAGCGCGGGACGCGGCGTCGATGTTGTCTACGACCCGGTCGGCGGGCCCTACGCGGAGCCGATGATCCGCTCGCTGGCCGCGGGCGGGCGCTACCTCGTGGTCGGCTTCGCCGCCGGCGAGATCCCGAAGATCCCCCTCAACCTCTTGCTTCTCAAGCAGGCGGCGGCGGTGGGCGTGTTCTACGGCGGCTGGGCGAAGGCCCACCCGGCCCGGAACGCCGCCAACATCGCTGTCATGCTCGAATGGTACGCTCGCGGCCAGTTGCGGCCCCATATTTCGGGCAGCTATCCGATGGCCGAGTTTGCGGAGGCACTCCGGCAGGTGGTCGACCGGGAAGCGCAAGGGAAGGTCATCCTGACGATGGGGTAGGACGCGCCGGGGCACTGCCGGCCGGTCCCGCGGACGAGTGAATTCTGTTCACTTGTGCGCTGCAAAATACTCGTTTGTCCCGCCCCGGGGCTGCTTCTAGAGTGACGCCGTCGATGCGATTTGCCCATTGCGAACGCGAGCGGTCAAGGCACCGCGCAGCGCTCGACACAGGACCCCCTCGGGGCGGGCTTAGGCCCGCCCTTTTTTTTGGGTGCTAGCCGCGGGTCGCCGCCCGGGGCCGGGCCGCGACCGGCGTCCGTATACTTAACGCGCATGACGATCCGCGCGCTGTTCCCGACCCACGTCTATACGGCGAAGCTGCAGCCCCGCGGCGGACGCGCGCTCACCGAACGACTCAAGCACGAGTGCCGGCAGCTGCGCGCCGACGATCCGGCGGGGCGGCGCTGGTCCCAGGCCAACTACCCGGGCGGCTACACCTCCTACAGCTCGGCGAGCCGCATGCATACCGTGTCGCCGACCTTCGCGCGGCTAGAGCAGCAACTCGATCGCCACGTACTCGGCTTCGCTCGCTCGCTGGCCTTCGATCTCGCCGGCCGCTCGCTGGCGATGACCGACTGCTGGGTGAACATCATGCCGCGCGGGGTCACGCACGGCCTGCACCTGCATCCGCTGTCGACGATCAGCGGCACCTTCTACGTGGACACACCCCGCGGCAGCCCCGGTCTCAAGCTCGAGGATCCGCGGCTCGAACGAATGATGGCCGCGCCGCCGCGACTCGCGAACGCCCGCGCAGACCGCCAGCCCTGGGTCGTGATACCCGCCGCGGCGGGCTCGGTCGTGCTCTTCGAGAGCTGGCTGCGCCACGAGGTCCCCGCGAACCCGGCGCGCACCGAACGGATGAGCATCAGCTTCAACTACAGCTGGTTCTGACTCGGGGGCGGGGCGCCTCGTTCAGAGTTCCGCGAGGCGTCGTTCGAGAAATCGCCGCTCGGGGTCGAGGCGCGTGAGCGCGAGCGCTTGCCGGTAGGCGGCGCGCGCCGCCTCCGTCTCGCCAAGGCGGCGCAGGAGCTCGGCGCGCGCCGAATGCGCGAGTGCGTAGTCGCGAAGCTCGCCGGCCGCGAGGATCGCATCGATCAACGCGAGCCCCGGTCCCGGACCGTCGCGCATTGCGAGCGCTGCCGCGCGGTTGAGCGCGATCACGGGGGATGCATCGTCCGCAATGAGGAGATCGTAAAGTGCAACGATCTGGCGCCAGTCCGTGTCCGCGGCGCTCGCCGCCTCCGAATGTACGGCCGCGATCGCCGCCTGCAGCGCATAGGGGCCGACCGGACGTGCCGCGAGCGCGCGCTCGACGAGCGCGCCGCCCGCGGCGATGGCCGCGCGGTCCCAGAGCGAACGGTCCTGCTCATCGAGCAGCAAGAGCTCGCCGAGCGCGGACGTGCGGGCGGGGCGCCTGGCTTCGTGGAGCAGCATGAGCGCGAGGAGCCCGAGCGCCTCGGGTTCCGGCAGCAGCGTCACCAGCATTCGTCCGAGCCGGATCGCTTCCGCGGACAGCTCGTTCCGGGTCAGTGAATCGCCCTCCGACGCCGCGTAGCCCTCGCTGAAGAGGAGATAGATCACCCTGAGCACGCTCTCGAGGCGCGCCGGGAGCTGCTCGCGCGCCGGGACCTGGTAGGGAATGCGCGTCTCGCGGATCTTGTTCTTGGCGCGCACGATGCGCTGCGCGACCGTGGGCGCCGTCGACAGGAACGCGCGGGCGATTTCCTCCGTCGTGAGGCCGCAGACTTCGCGCAGCGTCAGCGCCAGCTGCGCGTCCGGCGACAGCGCCGGATGGCAGCACGTGAAAATGAGTCGCAGCTGGTCGTCGTCGACCGGATCGTCATCCTCGACGGCCGCCGCGAATTCATCGTCGAACTCGCGCGCGAGCTCCGCGGCCGCCGCGTTGAAGCGCGCGCGACGCCGGAGCGCATCGATCGCGCGGAAGCGCCCGGCCGACACCAGCCACGCGCGCGGATTATCCGGGCGGCCGCGCTGCGGCCACTCGGCGATCGCGGTGACGAAGGCCTCGTGCAACGCCTCCTCCGCGAGATCGAAGTCGCCGAGTAGGCGGATCAGGGTCGCGAGCACGCGTCGCGAATCGGAGCGGTACAGCGCCTCGATCGCCTCCCGCATCGAAGCCGCGGTCGCGTGCACGCGGGCCGTCCCGGCGCGGGGCTAGCCGAACACCATGATCGGGCGAACCTCGATGCTGCCGATACGCGCCGACGGGATGCGCGAGGCGACCTGGATCGCCTCGTTGAGGTCTCGCGCATCGATCAGATAGAAGCCGCCGAGCTGCTCGCGGGTCTCCGCGAACGGCCCGTCGGTCGTCGACACCTTGCCGTTCCGTACCCGCACCGTCGTCGCGGTGCTGACGGGCTTCAGGGGCTCGCCCGCGACGAACTGGCCACTCTCGCGGATGCTCTGCGAGAACGCGCGGTATTCGCCCATGAAGGTGTCGGACTCGGCTTTCGACATCGCCGCGAGCTTCTTTTCCTCGTCATAAATCATGCACAGGTATTTCATGGCAGGCTCCAGAGGTTGATTTTTTGAGACTCCGACACTAGTCGTTCGGCGAGTCGTCAATTCGACCGGGACGCGAAGGAATTCTGGCGATACGCGCCGCGGCGCGGATGTGCATCGCCGGCACACATCTAAGCCATTGAGCCGATGGGGTTTCCGCGCGCTTCGCGCCACGGGAGCGGCGAGTCAGCGAGGCGTCCCCGGGCGCGCCGCGGTCGACTCGAGCGCGTCCCAGCGCTCCAGCCTCTCGAGGAGGAGTCGCTCGATCTCCTCGATGCGACGACCGTCGGCGGCGATCTCGGGTGGCGGAGTCTGGTGATATCCGGGCGCGGCCATGCGCGCGTTCAGGGCCTTTTGTTCCTTCTCGAGCACGTCGATCTCCGCGGGCATCCCGTCGAGTTCGCGCTGATCCTTGTAGGAGAGGCGCGCCTTGGGCGTGCGCGCGGCCGCGGACGCGGGCGCCGCGGGCGCCGCGAGCGCCGTCACTGGCAGCGCGCGCTGGCCCAACCAGTCGGAGTAACCGCCGACGTACTCGTGCCAGCGGCCGTGACCGAGCGGCGCGAGCGTCTGGGTCACCACGTTGTCGACGAACGCGCGGTCGTGGCTGACGAGCAACAGCGTTCCTGGAAAGTCCTGGATCGCGGTCTCGAGGAGATCGAGCGATTCCATGTCGAGATCGTTGGTCGGCTCATCGAGCACCAGCACGTTCGCGGGACGCGCGAACAGGCGCGCGAGCAGCAGCCGATTGCGCTCGCCGCCCGAAAGCGCCGCCACCGGCGTGTTCGCGCGTTGCGGCGAGAACAGGAAATCCGCCAGGTAGCTGGAGACGTGCTTGCGCTCGCCATTGATCTCGACCCAGTCGGATCCGGGGCTGATCGTCTCGCCGACCGTGCGCGTGAGGTCGAGCTGCTCGCGCATCTGGTCGAAGTAGGCGACGCGCACGTTGGAGCCGAGGCGCACGTTGCCGGAGTCGGGAGCGAGCTCGCCGAGGATGAGGCGGATGAGCGTCGACTTGCCGACACCGTTGGCGCCGAGGATGCCGATGCGATCGCCCCGCATCACGGTCAGCGACAGGTTCTTCGCGATCAGCTTGTCGCCAAAGGCCTTCGACACGTCCTCGAGCTCGGCGACCAGGCGTCCCGAGCGCTCGCGCGCATCGATCGAGAGCCTGAGCTCGCCGAGTCGCTCGCGCCGTGCAGCGCGCTCGACCCGCAGCGCCTCGAGGCGGCGCACCCGGCCCTCGTCGCGCGTGCGCCTGGCCTCGATGCCACGGCGGATCCAGACCTCCTCCTGCGCCCAGAACTTGTCGAACTTGCGGTTCGCGACGGCCTCCGCCGCGAGCTCGTCGCTCTTGCGGGCCTGGTAGGCGGAAAAGTTGCCGGGGTAGGAACGCAGGTAGCCGCGGTCGAGTTCGACGATGCGGGTCGCGACGCGGTCGAGGAAATAGCGATCGTGGGTCACGAAGATCGCGGTCGGGCCCTTCAGTAGCAGGTTCTCGAGCAGCTGGATGCCATCGACGTCGAGGTGGTTGGTCGGTTCGTCGAGCAGGAGGAGATCCGGGTCGAGCGCGAGCGCGAGCGCGAGCGCGCCACGCTTGCGCTCGCCGCCCGAGGCACGCTCGGGTGCGATGTCGGCCGACAGGCGGAAGCGCTCGAGGTATTCGACCAGGCGCGCCTCGACGCGCCAGCGTTCGCGATCGTCGTGCAGGTCCTCGAGGCCGCCGCGCAGCCGCAGGCTGTCGATGAGCTCGGGCGCCGGCGGCAGCACGGGTTCCTGCTCCACGGTCGCAATGTGCAGGCCCGCCTTCCATTGCAGCTCGCCTTCCTCGAGCGGGACGCGCCGCGCGATGACGCCGAGCAGCGACGACTTGCCGGTGCCGTTGCGGCCGATGAGGCCGACGCGCTCGCCGGCGACGATCGAGAAGCTAGCGCGGTCGAGCAGCGGCGTGAGCCCATAGGCGAGCTGCCCGTCGATGAGGCTCGCGAGTGTCAGGGTGCCGCCGCCGGCTCGGGTGCAGCACGCGGCAGGTAGAGCGCGCTCGGGTGCGAGGCATCGTGGTAGAGCGTGACGACGACCGGGCGCGCATCGCGCACGGATTCGTCGGCCACCACACCACCCGCGTTGTAGTTCTTCTCGAGGCCGATCGAATCGGCGGCACTGAGTACGAGCCTGAGCCGGCTGCCCTTCTTTACCACGCGCGAGGCAAAGGTGAAGTTGGTGAATTCGTAGCGCAATGGTGCTCGGCCGCGGATCAGCTTCGGGGTCGTGAAGCTCTCGCGGTAGCGCGCACGCAGTACCGTGCTCGTGAGCGGAATGACCGCCCCGTCCGGCGTCACTTCGTGGATGCGGACGATGAAGTCGGTGTCTGGCTGGTCGATGCCGATGAACGCCGTGAAGCGGAAAAAACCGCTGAGCTCGGTGTCCGCGGCGAAGGGCTCGGAGTGATAGACGAGCTTCGTCTTCGAGGCATACAGCACGCGCTGGTCGGTCGCCGACTGCCCGTCGGCGACTGCCTCGACCGCGGCGATGCTCGTATCGCGCGGATCGTAGAGGTAATGGTCGGAGTCCGTGGCCGAGCGGCGCTTCGCGAGCAGGCTGCCGCCGCCGAATACGTCGGTCGCATCGCCGCCCGACGATCCCAGGTAGAGGGGCGTCGCGGCGGCCGTCACCGCCTCGAGGCTGTCCGCATAGCGCCAGCGCTCGGCGCCCGTCACGTAGTACGCCACCGCCTGCTTGAGAAAGTACGGCCGCGCGCCGCCGCTCATCGTCCACGCGTACCAGTCGAGGTGCAGCTTCGGCAGGTCGACGAGGCTCGCGGGTCCGAACTTGAGGCCGCCGAACTCGGGCTCCGGCGTGCGCGTGCCAGCATGGTCCCACGGACCGATCACCAGGTAGTGCCGCGCGCGGCCGGCGGCCGAACTCGCCTTCATGTAACGCTGGTAGTGCGCGAGCGCGCCCGGCTGGTCATCGTCGTACATGCCGGTGATCGTCAGGATCGGGATCTCGAGACGCGCATAGTCTGCCGCGGTCGGGTTGTACGCGTCCCAGTAGGCATCGCCGTCGGGGTGCGAGAGCCACTCCTGGAAGGTCGGCGAAGGATTGCCGACGATCCGGTCGAGCACGCGAAAGGGCGCGCCGGATTCGTACCACCGCCGGTAGGCCGATGTCCAGAACGCCTGGTCGCCGAAGATCGCACTTTGCGACGCGCGGCCGCTCACGAATGTGAGCCACTGGATGTCGTAGGACATGAACATGTTGTAAGGCGCCGGAAAGTCGACGCCAGCCACCGGCGCTGCGACCGGCACGATAGTCGCGAGGTGCGGCGGGTTTTCCTTCGCCGTCGCCCATTGGTCGTAGCCGGCGTACGAGCCGCCCCACATCGAGATCTTGCCGTTGCAGTACGGCTGGCGGGCCAGCCACTCGACCACGTCGTAGCCGTCGCGGGCTTCCTGGATCAGCGGCCGGAACTCGCCTTCGGAGTTGCCACGCCCGCGCACATCGACGGTGAGGAACGGCAAGCCGTGCGCGGCGAAGTACATGCCGCGGTCATGGTACGACTGGCTGATGTATGGCGTCAGCGTGAATATGCACGGCGCCGGAGCGGCTGCGCCGGCGGGGCGGTAGACCGTCGCGTTGAGATGCACGCCGTCGCGCAGGGGAATCCTGACGCCCCATTCCCAGGTGACGCCCGCCGCCTCGGCGAGTGCGGCCGGAGTCGCGGCCTTGGCGACGGTCATCGAGCCCAGCAGTGCGAGCCCCGCAGCCGCGATCAGAAATCCTCTCACTCGCACAGCGATCTCCTCGTGAAGGTGACTCATCACTGCGCAAGCACGGTCGGCGCGCCGTTCTGGCGGTACACGACACCGCCTTTCATCACGAACACGACGTGGCCGAGCACCGTCGGGTCGCGGAGCGGATCGCCGATGACCGCGACGATGTCGGCAAAGCGTCCCGCCTGCACCGAGCCCACGTGCTCGCCGGCACCCAGCAGGTCGGCGGCGTCGCGCGTCGCACTCTCGATCGCGCGCAGCGGACTCATGCCGTTCGCGACCAGGAGCTGGAACTCCATCGAATGATCGCCCTCGCCGATGTCGGTGCCGTAGGCGATCCTGACGCCCGAGCGCACTGCGAGCGGCAGGTTCTTCTTCGGCAGCAGGTCGTTGGCAAGTTCCTTGGCGGCCGTGCCGGGCGCGAGCAGGTCGGGGCGGTCCCGCGCAGCCGCGTAGTAGAGCTCGAATACGGTCAGCGTCGGCACGAGGTAGGTGCCGTGCTGTTTCATGAGCGCGAAGGTGTCCGCGGTCGCGAAGGAGCCGTGCTCGACGGAGTCGACGCCGGCGCGAACCGCGCTCTCGATCGCGCCCGCCGGGTAGATGTGCGCGGCGACCTTCATGCCGAGCGCATGCGCCGTCTCGACGGCGCTCTTCATCTCGTCCTCCGTCATCAGCTGCTGGCGCGGGTCATCGCCCGTCGAGGCGATGCCGCCCGAGGGCATGAGTTTGATGAGGTTCGCGCCGCGGCGCTTGTGCTCGCGGACGCGCAGGCGCGCTTCGACGGGAGAATCGACGCGTCCGGCGTCGAATCCCGCGGCGGAAAGCGCGGGGTCGAGGCCGTTGCGCGGGTCGCCGTGCCCGGCGGTCGGCCCGAGCGGCTCGAGCGACAGCCAAAGGCGCGGTCCCGGGATCTTGTGCTCCTCGATCGCGTGCAGCACGGCGACTGTGTCATCGCCACCGCCCACGTCGCGCACGCTCGTGAAGCCCTGCTGCAGCATCGCGCGCACGAACACCGCGTCGTCGAAGGCGCGGTCGAGGTCCGAGTGCGTGACCCAATCCTCGGTCGCGTTCGTTCGGCTCGGCAGCTTGGCGCCAATGTGCACGTGGCAGTCGATGAATCCCGGAAGCACCGTCGCCTGGGACAGATCGATCACCTGGGCGCCGGCGCGCTCGATGAAGCCGGGCTCGACCGCGACGATCTCCTCGTCGCGCACCACGATCGATACGCGGCTGCGGGGCGTCGTACCGATGCCGTCGAGCAGCGAGCCCGCGTGGATCACGACCTCGGCGGCCGGGGCCGTTGCGACGCAAGCGAGGCAGAGCGCAGCGCACAAGGCGAGGCGCCCGCGTGTATTCATCATGCTCGGTTCCCCTACGAATCGCCGGAGGCGACCGGCTCGCGAGCGTCGCGGAAGCCGCTGCGAGATCGACCGCCGGACATCGAGGCGCCTGTGCAGCTCGTGCTGGCCGCCGTTGTACCCGTCGCCCAAGTCTACCCGCGGGGGTCCTGAAAGTTAACCGCGCGGCTCCCGGAGGCGGCATTCCCGCGGCAAGGGAAATCTGACAAACGACGCGCTCCTCGCTACCTTATGCGACCGGTCCCGCGGCAGCACGCCTGGCTAGGGTCCCAAGAGGTCGTCTATGTCGAGTCCCATGTCCTGGAATGACCAGGAAGTTCGCGCCGCCTTTCCGGCGCTCGCCCAGTCGGACAACGGTGTCCCGCGTCTGTACGCCGATGCGCCCGGCGGCACACAGGTGGCCGGCCGCGTGCTCGAGCGAATGCGCGAGGCGCTCGTGGAGCACTGCGCGAACGACGGCGGCGTGTTTCGCACCTCGCGCCTGACCGAGGAGCGGATGCTAGCTGCGCACGCGACCGCGGCGACGTTCCTGGGAGCGGCCAATGCTCAGGAAGTCGTGTTCGGGCTCAACTCCACGAGCCTCCTTTTCCACTTCTCGCGCATGCTCGCGCGCGACTGGCAGGCGGGCGATGAGATCGTCGTCTCGCGCATGGACCACGACGCCAACATCGCACCCTGGCTGATCGCGGCGGAGGAGCGCGGCGTCACCGTCCGCTGGCTCGAGTTCGACACAACGACCTACCAGTACCGCTACGACTCGCTGCCGGGCCTGCTTGGACCCCGCACCCGGCTCATTGCCTGCAACCACGCCAGCAACTTCCTCGGCACGATCAACGACGTGGGGCGCATCGTCGCGGCGGGACGCGCCGCAGGTGCGGTCACTGTCGTCGACGCGGTGCAGTCGGCCCCGCACTTCGCGATCAATGCCGCGCGCATCGGCTGCGACCTGCTGGTGACCTCGCCGTACAAGTACTTCGGCCCGCACGCGGGGCTTGCCTACATCCGCACCGAACTTGCCGACCGTCTGCGCGCGCTCAAGGTGCGCCCGTCGCCGCAGACGATGCCCTACAAGCACGCACCCGGCACGCCTTCCTTCGAGGCGCAGCTCGGGACGGTCGGCGCGATCGAGCACCTCGCGTGGCTCGGCGAGCGCTTCGGCGGCGCGCTCGCGAGCGCGCCGCTGCGCGCCCGCATCGAGCGCGGGCTGGCGGCGGCGGGCCGGCACGAGGAGGCGCTCGCCAATCGGTTCCTGTCGGTCGCCCGCGAGCTGCCGCAGGTGCGCATCTTCGGGATCGATGATCCCGCGCACGTCTCCGGCCGCGTACCGACCTTCAGCTTCACGGTCGGCCGCCACCCGGCGTCGGCAGTCGCGGAGGCATTCGCACGCCGCAACATCTTCGTCTGGAGCGGCTCCTTCTACGCCTACGAGATCGCGGGCGTGCTCGGCGTGCGCGACACGGGTGGCGTCGTGCGTGTCGGCTTCGCCCACTACAACACGAGCGGCGAGGTCGATTCGATCGCGGCGGTGCTGCGCGAGCTCGCCGCGAGCGGCTGAGCGAGGCGGTGCCGGAAAGCGGTTCTCGCCGTACAATGAGCGTCGAAATCTGGAACAGCGCATGGCCGCTGGAGGCTTTTATGGGACTTTTTGACGGAATGCTGGGCGGCGTCGTTGGCGCCGCGATGGTCGGGGTCGTCAACCACGTGCTCGAGCAGAACGGTGGCGTCCAGGGGGTCGTCAACCAGTTCGAGAAGCAGGGCTTCGGCCCAACCGTGCAGTCCTGGATCGGCACCGGTCCAAACCAGCCGATCACGGCCGACCAGATTCACCAGGTACTCGGTTCGAACGCCATCCAGGAACTCGCCACCAAGGCGGGGCTGTCAGTCCCGGAGCTGACGGCGAAGCTTTCGCAGCTCCTGCCGCAGGCGCTCGACAAGCTGACGCCAAACGGCGTCGTGCCGAAGGCCTGAACGGAGCGGGGCTACCTGAGCCGCTTGGCGGCCAGGTCGGCGAGGCGAACGCCGAGCGCGGCGGGCGGCTCATGGCCCGTGATCACGGCCGCCGCGAATGCGCCGAGCGCGGCGGCGGTCTGGATTCCGTAGCCACCGATTGCGCCGTGCCAGTAGAAGCCCGGCGCCGAGTCCTCGAATCCGGACACAGGATTGCGATCGGGGCCGAAGGTGCGAAGGCCCGCCCACGCGCGGATCACCCTCTTGATGGGGAAGTTGAGCGCCGACTCGAGCCGGTCGACCGCGATCGCGACGTCCAGATCCTCGGGCTGGGCGTCGCAGGCCACCGATGCCGCTTCCTCTGACAGCGATCCCAGGATGCGGCTCGCGTCGGGCTTGAAGTAGAACTGCTCCTCGGCATCGATGACCATCGGCCAGCGGGCGGCAGTCGCGCTGTTGGGCGCATCGAAGGTGAAGGCCGTGCGGCGGTAGGGAACGAGCTTGAGCGGGGCGATTCCCGCGAGCGCCGCAATCTCGTCCGCCCACGCGCCGGCCGCATTCACGACCACACGCGCGGAGATCTCCTGGGTGGGCGTCCTGATGCGCCAGCGCGCGCCGTCGCGGCCGAGCGCCTCCACCGGCTGTCCGGTCTGCACGCGCAAGCCATTGCGGCGCGCGCTGCGAAGGTACCCCTGCAGGAGCACCTCGACGTCCATGTCCATCGCCTGGTCGTCGTAGAGGCCCCAGGCTGCCGCCCCGGGCTTGAGCTCGGGAACCAGCGCGGTCATCTCGGCGGGCGACATGCGTGTCAGTTTCTGCGCGCTCGCCTTGGCCATGCCCTCGTGTTTCTGCCGGGCGCTCTCCTGGTCGGCACGGCCGATCACGAGCGAACCGCGCGGGCTCAGGATCGTGCCGAAGTCCGCGGGCGGCGCGTGGTAGAACGGACCCGAGGCGATCGTGAGCGCCCGAATCACGGTGCTGCCGTACTGGGGGTGGTAGAGCGCGGCCGATCGCCCGGTGCTGTGGTAGCCGACGTGCGGCTCGCGCTCGAGCATGAGGACGCTGGCGTGCGCGGTGAGGTGATAGGCAATCGATGCGCCGGCCATGCCGCCGCCGATGATGCAGACGTCAACCGATTCCATAGGCTTCGTCGAGCTCCGTTCTATCGCAACTTGACGCCGGGCAGCACGCACAGCATCTCGAAGAGCAGATTCGCGCCCAAAAGGGCCGTGTTTCCGGTCGTATCGTAGGGCGGGCTCACCTCGACGAGGTCGCCGCCCACGATCTCGAGACCCCGGCAGCCGCGGATGATTTCGAGGGCCTGCGGCACCGTCAGCCCGCCGATCTCGACCGTTCCCGTGCCCGGGGCGAAGGCGGGGTCGATGCCGTCGATGTCGAAGCTGAGATAGACGGGTCCCGGGCCGAGCTGCGCGCGGATCTCCGCCATCAGCGGGGCGAGCGACTTGTACCAGCACTCCTCCGCCTGCACGACGCGAAATCCCTGCTGGCGCGGCCAGTCGAAGTCATCGGCCGCGTAGCCAGTGCCGCGTAACCCGATCTGCGCGACGCGCTGCGGATTCAGCAGCCCTTCCTCGACGGCACGCCGGAACGGCGTGCCGTGCGCGATCTTTTCCCCGAACATCTCGTCGTTGATGTCGGCGTGCGCATCGACGTGGACGAGGCCGACCGGGCCGAGGCGCCGGTGCAGCGCGCGCAGGATCGGCAGCACGATCGTGTGATCGCCGCCCATCGTCAGCGGCAATGCGCCGCTCGCGAGCAGCGCATCGAAGTGCCTTTCGATGATGTCGATGCTCTTCAGCAGGTTGAAGGTGTTGATCGGCACGTCGCCCGCGTCCGCGATCCTGAGGCAATCGAAGGGTGCGGCGCGGGTGGCCATATTGTAGGGACGCAGCATCCGCGACTCGTCGCGGATCTGCCGCGGCGCCAGCCGCGCGCCCGGGCGGTTCGAGGTGCCGATGTCGAACGGCACACCGACGAAGGCGACGTCGAGTCCCGCATCGAGGTTGCACGCCGGCAGGCGCATGAAGGTCGCGGGGCCGCCGAAACGCGGCATATCGTTGCCCGACATCGGCTGGAACAGCTCTTTCGCCATGCGCCCGACCCCTTTATCAGCGGCCGGGTGCACCCGGCCGCCTCGCTCGTGGACGCAGAGTCTACCGTGACTGCCGCGTGGCTTCGCCTGTCACCGCGGACGGCGTTCCGGGCGGGCTGGGCGCTGACGCCAGAGCGCCGGATCGAACGGGGCGGGCGCGATTCCGCCGGCCGTCCGCGCGTGGCGGCACCCCTGACCCGGTACCCGGGAAACATGCTAGATTTCTGCGCCGCGCCGCTGCTGAGAGCGGCGCTCCGTATAAGAAAGCCGCCATCTTGACGATCGCCTCCGCGCCGCGCCGCTCGCCATGAATCGCTACGACGCGATCGTCGTGGGCGCCGGCCACAACGGGCTGACGAGCGCGGCTTTCCTAGCCAAGGCGGGCCTCAAGGTCCTTGTCCTCGAGCGCAATCCGTGGATCGGCGGCGCGACCGTGAGCCGCGAGCTGCACCCCAACTGGATCTACTCGAACTGCTCGTACGTGTGCAGTCTTCTGCGACCCGAGATCTACCGCTCGCTCGAGCTGGCGCGCCACGGCCTGCAGATCGTACCGTACGGCGGCGGCGTCACCTTCACCCGCGACGGCGACCTGCTCGGCGGCTACGTCGACAAGGAAGTGCGCCGGCGCGAGATCGCCCGCTTCAGCGCCCGCGACGCCGATGCCTACCTGCGCTACGGCCGCGACGTGATGCGCCAGTGCCGGCTGGTGCGCGCGCTCCTGATGCGCACGCCGCCCGACCCCACGTCGCTGAAGCCGCGCGACCTCAAGGAACTCCTGTACGTGGGCCGCCAGTTCGGCAAGCTCGGCGAGGCGGCCATCTACGACACGATCCGCTTCCACACGATGAGCATCGCCGACTACCTCGGCGAATACTTCGAGTCGGACATCGTCAAGGCGACCTTCGCCGGCAGCGGCATCATCGGCACCGCGCTCGGCGTGCAGTCGCCGGGCACCGCGTACGTGCTCCTGCACCACTACATGGGCGACGTCGACGGGCAGATGGGAGCCTGGGGCTTCGCGCGCGGTGGCATGGGCTCGGTGTCGAAGGCGCTTGCCGGCGCGCTCGCGGCCTACGGCGGTGAGGTAAAGGTGTCCTCGTCCGTGGCCCGGATCCTGGTGCACGGCGGCCGCACCACGGGCGTCGTGCTCGACAATGGCGATGAGTACGCGGCGCCGATCGTGCTCTCGGGCCTCGACCCGAAGCGGACGTTCCTCAAGCTGATGGACGCGGGCGATCTCGACCCCAGGATCGTGAAGCGTGCGCGTGACTTCAAGATCCGGGGCTCTTCCGGCAAGCTCAACATCGCGCTCGACGGCCGTCCGACCTTCACGGCGCTCGGTGCCAAGCACCCACTGTACGCGGGCGACATGCACTTCCTCGATTCGCTCGAGCGCTACGAACGCGCCTACGACGACTGGAAACGCGGCACGTGGTCGAAGGACCCGTACCTCGACCTGCTGATGCCTTCGATGACCGACCCGACGATGGCGCCGCCCGGCAAGCACTTCATGTCGGTGTTCGTGCAGTACGTGCCGCCGCTCGTCGAGGGACGCGAGTGGACGGACGCCGATCGCGAGGCCTTCAAGAAAACCGTATTCGCGCAGATCTCGCGCTACAGCCCCGACTTCGAGAAGCTGGTGCTGCACGCCGAGGTGCGCACCCCGAAGGAGCTCGAGGCGGAGGTGGGACTCACCGAAGGCAACATCTTCCAGGGCGAGCTCACCTTCGACCAGCTCCTCTTCAACCGCCCGTTCCCGGGATTCGCGCAGTACCGCGGGCCCGTGCGCGGCATGTACATGTGCGGCTCCGGCACGCACCCGGGCGGCGGCGTCATGGCGGCGCCGGGCGCGAACGCGGCACGCGAGGTGCTGATCGACCTCAAGCGCCCGGGCACGGTGCCCGAGGGGTGGAGCGATGACTGAGGCGGGACGCACCGTCGTCATCGGCGCCGGGCACAACGGACTCGTGTGCGCGGCCTACCTCGCGAAGGCGGGCCGGGACGTGCTCGTGCTCGAGGCCGGGCACCAGGTTGGCGGCGCCGCGGTCACCCGCGAGCTCGTGCGCGGCTTCAAGGTTCCGGCGGTCGCGCACCTGCTGCAGCTGCTCGATCCCGCGATCGAGAACGAGCTCGGCCTTGCCGGGCACGGGTTCGCGCTGGCGAAGTCGGCGCTCAAGACCGTTGCGCTCAGCGAGGCGGGCGAGCCGCTCGTGCTGGACGGCAATCGCATCGCCAGCGGCATCGTTAGCGCCGCGGACCGCGCGGCGTACCCCGACTTCATTGATCGCATGCGACGGTACGCGACCGTGCTCGGCCGCCAGCACGGACGGATACCGCCACGCCTCGCCTGGCAGCGCTGGCAGGACGCGATCCCGGCGGGCCGCATTGCGCTCGACATCCGCAGGCTCGGCCGCGAGGACATGCGCGAGTTCCTGCGCATCGTCACGATGCCGATCCACGACCTGCTCGAGGAGTCTTTCGAGACGCCGCTCCTGAAGGGCGCAATTGCACTCGATGCGATCCTCGGTACCAAACTCGGGCCGCGCTCGGGCAACAGTGTGTTTACCTACCTGCACCGCCTGAGCGGTGCATCGCCCTCGCCCTCGCTTCCGAAGGGTGGCATGGGCGCGCTCAGCGAAGCGCTGGCCGCGGCGGCACGCGCGGCCGGTGCCGAGATCCGCCTGTCCGCGCCGGTCGCCTCGCTCGTGCTCGCCGACGGCCGCGTGTCCGGCGTGCGGCTCGAGAATGGCGAGGAGATCGCAGCGGTGACGGTCGTCTCCAACGCCGATCCCAAGACCACGCTCGGCACGCTCCTCGGTGCACGGCACCTCGAGGCCGAGTTCGCGCGCCGGCTCAACCACACCCGCGCGATCGGTACGGCGGCCAAGCTCAACCTCGCGCTCGGCGCTTTGCCTCAATTTCGTGGAGTCGATGCGCAGCTGCTCGGCGAGCGGCTCGTAATCGCCCCCGACGCGGGCTACGTCGACGAGGCCTTCAATCCGGCCAAATACCGGGATTACTCGCGCGCCCCGGTCATCGAGATCACGCTGCCGGCGGTGTCGGACCCCGAGCTCGCGCCCGCGGGCAAGCACGTCTTGTCGGCGATCGTGCAATACGCGCCCTACGATCTCGCCGCCGGATGGGACACTGAACGCGACGCCTTTCGCGACTGCGTGCTTGCCGTCCTGGAGCGCTACGCACCCGGCCTCAGAAAACTGATCGTGGCGGCGGAAGTACTGACGCCCGTCGACCTCGAGCGGCAGTTCCGCATCGGCGGCGGTCACTGGCACCACGGCGAGCTCACGCTCGACCAGTTCATGATGCTGAGGCCGGTACCGGGTGCCGCGCAGTACGCCATGCCAGTGGCGGGTCTTTACATGTGCGGCGCGGGCTGCCATCCGGGCGGCGGCGTGATGGGAGACGCGGGACGCAATGCCGCGCGCGCGATTCTCGAGGGAGCGCCGCGATGAGAGCGCCGTCGAACCACTACCTGCAGACGGTGCGCTACACGCCGTTCCACTCGCGCACCGCCGCGGCGAACGGGCTCAACCTCTGGCACCGTTGGCGCGACCACACCGTCGCCGATGCCTACTTCGACGTGGGCCTCGAGTACACCGCGCTGCGCAACGCCTGCGCGGTATTCGATCTCTCGCCGATGACGAAGCACCGGATCAGCGGGCCCGATGCGCTGGCGTTCCTGAACCGCCTGGTGACCCGCGACGTCGCCAAGATCCGGCCCGGACGGGTCGGCTACTGCGTCTGGTGCGACGATCAGGGCCAGGTCATCGACGACGGAACGATCTTCCACCTGTCGGCGGGCGACTATCGCCTCTGTTCGCAGGAGCGCCAGCTCGACTGGCTCTTGACCTCGGCGCTCGGCTTCGACGTGTCGATCCGCGAGGAGACCGAGGAGGTCGCCTGCCTCGCGCTGCAGGGGCCGACGAGCTGCGCGGTCCTGATGAGCCTCGTGCTCCGGGATGTCGAGAAGCTGGCGCCGTTCGCGATGCAGGCTTTCCCTTTCGAGGGGACTGAACTCACCGTGTCGCGGACCGGTTTCACCGGCGACCTCGGCTACGAGCTCTGGATCGATCCCGCGCACGCGGAGCGGCTCTGGGACCGCCTCTTCGAGTCGGGAGAGGACCATGGATTAAAGCCGATGGGCACGCACGCGCTCGAGATGAGCCGCATCGAGGCGGGCTTCATCCAGGCGGGGGTCGATTTCCTGCCGGCCGACCGGGCGATCCGCACCGATCGCACCCGCTCGCCCTTCGAGCTCGATCTCGCTTGGCTGGTCGATTTCAAGAAGCACAACTTCACCGGCCGCCGGGCGCTCCTCGAGGAGCAGCGCGTGGGCTCGCGTTATCGCCTCGTCCGGCTCGACGTCGAGGGCAACAAGCCCGCCAAGGACGCCTACATCTACGACGGCAAGCGCAACGTCATTGGCGCCGTGACCTGCTCGATGTGGTCGCCCATGGCGAAGGCGAGCATTGCGCTCGCCAGCGTCAAGATGCCGCACGGAGCGCCCGGCGATGAGCTCTGGGCCGAGATTTACTACCAGAAAGAGCTGAAGTGGAGCCGGGTCAACGCGCGCTGCCGCGTGCTGAAAGGCCCGTTTTTCGACCCGCCGCGCCGGCGCCAGACGCCCGCGCCCGATCGCTAGGGAACGATGTCCCGCGCGCGAGGTCACACGGAGACGCCATGAACCGCAATACTCTCATCGCCGTGATCGGTGCCGCGCTGCTCGCCGCGGCGGGCGGCTACTACTTCTGGCAGGACCACGAGCACGCCAAGAGCGCGCCGCCGAGCGCCGCCGCGGGACCGCACATCGACAATCCGCTCGCCCCGGCACCGAGCGCGGCGCTGCCCGCGCTCGCCGGCAGCGACGGCGCGCTCAGCACCGAGCTCGCCCAGCTCTTCCACACGCAGTCGCTGTCGGATCTTTTCTATCCGACGCGCATCGCCAACCGCTTCGTCGCGACCATCGACAATCTGCCGCGCGAACAGGTCGCCGCAACCGTACGCCTGATGCGACCGCCCCCGGGCGCCGTCGCGGTGCGCGGCGAGGAGCCCTCGCTGTCGCTCGCGCCCGAGAACTCGGCGCGCTACGCCCAGTACCTGCAGGTGCTCGCCTCCGCCGACACGACTGAGGCCGTCGCGCTCTACCGCAGATTCTATCCCCTGCTGCAGCAGGCCTACGATGAGCTCGGCTACTCCGGGCACTACTTCAACGACCGCGTCGTCGAGGTCATCGACCACCTGCTTGCGACGCCGGACGTCGCCGATCCCGTGCCGCTGATCCATCCGAGCGTGATGTACAAGTTCGCCGACCCGCGCATCGAGGCGCGTTCGGCCGGCCAGAAGGCCATGATCCGCATCGGCCACGACAACGCGGCGGCCGTGAAGGCGAAGCTGCGGGAAATTCGCGCGCAGATCGCGACCCGTCCGGCGGCATGAACGGCGCGCCGGCGGCGCCCCAATGAACGATCTGCTCCTGTCGCGGCGCGATCTCGACTTCCTGCTGTTCGAGTGGCTCGACGTCGCGGCGCTGGCCGCGCGCGCGCGTTACGCCGAGCACAGCCGCGAGACGCTGAGCGCGGCGCTTGATACCTTCAGCAGTGTCGCGAGCGACTTCTTTGCGCCGCACAACCGCAGCAGCGACCTGAACGAACCCACCTTCGATGACGGCGCGGTGCGGGTGAATCCTCCCGTGCGCGCCGCGCTCGCGGCCTTCGGTGCCGCGGGCCTCGGCGCTGCGACCCACGACTACGAGATCGGCGGCATGCAGCTGCCCTACACGCTGGAGCGCGCGGGCACGGCGCTTCTCGATGCGGCGAACGTGGCGACGGCGGCGTATGCGCTGCTCTCGACCGGAAACGCGAACCTCTTGCTCGCGCACGCGACGCCCGAGCTCGTCGCGCGCTACGTGCCGGCGCTCCTCGCGGGGCGCGTGCACGGCACGATGTGTCTCTCCGAGCCGCAGGCCGGCTCCTCGCTCGCCGACATCACGACGCGTGCCGAGCGCCAGGGCGACGGGCGCTACCGTCTGTTCGGCAACAAGATGTGGATCTCCGCGGGCGAGCACGATCTGACGGAGAACATCCTGCACCTGGTGCTCGCGAAGGTACCCGGGCCCGACGGGCAGCTGCAGGCCGGGGTGCGCGGCATATCGCTGTTTGCGGTCCCCAAGTTTCTGCCGGGCGCGACCGAAGGCGCGCTCGGCGAGCGCAACGACGTGGTCGCCGCCGGCCTCAACCACAAGCTGGGCTTTCGCGGCACCTCGAACTGCGTGCTCAACTTCGGCGAGGGCCGCTTCCGGCCGGAAGGCGCGCCGGGCGCGCTCGGCACTCGCGTGGGCGAGGAGGGCCAGGGCCTCGCGTGCATGTTCCACATGATGAACGAGGCGCGCATCGGCGTCGGTACCGGTGCGGTGGCACTCGGCTACACGGGCTACCTGCACGCGCTCGACTACGCGCGCAGCCGACGCCAGGGACGCGTTCCCGGACGCTCGGGAAAGCGCTCGGCAGAGGAGCCGCCGGTGCCGATCATCGAGCACGCGGACGTCAGGCGCATGCTGCTGGCCCAGAAGAGCTACGTGGAAGGCGGCCTCGGCCTAATCCTCTACTGCGCGCGGCTGGTCGATGACGCGGCGACGGCTCCGGATGCGACCGAGCGTCGCCTCGCCGCAGCCCTGCTCGAGCTCCTGACACCGGTCGCGAAGAGCTGGCCCTCGCAGTGGTGCCTGGCGGCGAACGACCTCGCAATCCAGGTGCACGGCGGCTACGGCTACACGCGTGACTTCCCGGTCGAGCAGTTCTGGCGCGACAACCGCCTGAATGCGATTCACGAAGGCACTCACGGCATCCAGGCGGCCGACCTCCTCGGCCGCAAGGTCGGCGCGGATGGCGGAGTAGCGCTGGGCGCGCTTGGTGCGCGGGTCACGGCGACGATAGCGGAAGCACGCGGCTATGCATCGCTCGCTGCCGACGCCGCGCGGGTCGAGGCGGCGTGGCGCCACGTCTTGAGCGTGACCGGTGCGCTTGGCGCGCTCGGCGATGCGGCGCTTCGCCTCGCCAATGCGAGCGCCTACCTCGAGGCTTTCGGGCATGCCGTCGTCGGCTGGCTGTGGCTCGAGCAGGCGCTCGTCGCCGCACGGGCGCTCGGCGCCGGCAATAATGAACTCACCGACCGAGACGCCGCGTTCTACCACGGCAAGCTCCAGGCGTTTCGCTGGTTCACGCGCTGGGAGCTGCCAAAGGTCGCGGCGTGGCTCGCGGTCCTCGATCCCGTGGACCCGACGTGCCTCGAGATGCAGGACGCCTGGTTCTGAGTCCAAAACCTCCGGGCTCAGTCGGCCTGCATCGCGGCGAGTTCGTTGCCGGCAGGGTCGGTGAAGTGAAAGCGCCGTCCACCCGGAAACGAGAACGTCGGCTTCGAAATGACGCCGCCGGCGCGCTTGACCGCGGCGAGCGTCGCCTCAAGGTCCTCGACGCGGATCACCGGCAGCGGCGCGCTCGTCGCGTCGGCCGGATCCCCCTGAATCCCGAGGTCGACGTCGCCCGTCAGTGTGCACGCGTAGCTCGGGCCGAAGTCGGTCATCGAGAACCCGAAGGCGGACGAGTAGAAGCTCTTCATCGGCGCGGTCCCGCGCGCGGGCAGTTCCACGAAATTGATGCGTGCAGGCATGATCAGTTGCTCCCTGTTGGTGTGGCGGCGTTCACCGGACGTGCGGCGCCCGCCGGGTCCAGCAACCGTTGCATGAAAACGAGGTCGAGCCAGCGGCCGAACTTGTGGCCAACTTCGCGGAAGTGCGCAACGGGCTCGAAGCCGAGGCGCGCATGAAAACGGATCGAGGCTTCGTTGGCCGCATCGATGCTGCCGATCATCACGTGCTTGCCGAGCTCGAGCGCGCGCGGCACGAGCGCCTCGACGAGCTGGCGGCCGATACCGCCACCGCGCACGTCGCTGCGCACGTGCACCGAGTGCTCGACCGTAAAGCGATAGCCATTCCAGCTGCCGCGCCACTCGCCGAACGAGGCGAAGCCGAGTACGCCGCCCGCATCGACCGCGACCAGCACCGGAAAACCCCGCTCGCGGCGCGCGCCCATCCACTCGCGCCGCTCCTCGAGCGTCGCCGGCGCGGTCGCGTACACCGCCGTCGAGTTGAGGATCACGTCGTTGTAGATCGCGAGTACTCCCGCGAGGTCGTGTTCCGTTGCTTCGCGCAACTGCATGAGGCATCCCGTCCGTTGCCGCCGCCCGCCGGCGCGCGCCCGGCGCGCCGCGAGGCGAATGATGCGGCCGAACCGACCCCGGGCGAAAGAGGGCGACGGGCCGCCGCGGGCGATGGACTGCGAGGGACGCACGCGACCTGCATCACAGTTCCGGGGGTAGCCGGCGCGGGCGTCAACGGCGCCCGGCGGCCGGCGTTCAACGCATCGTGAGCCACCCACCCCCCGTGCCGAGGGCAGTCTTCACGCGCGCCGCGGCGACGCTCGTCGCGCTCCTTGCCGGGTGGCTCGCGCCCAGCCCGCCGGCGAGCGCTTCGCCTGCGAGCGCCGTCAGCCGGGCGCGCAGCGCCGTCTGCGGCGCGCACTCGCGCGGTGAGCTGCACGAGACGGGGCCGCTCGATTCAGTGGCCGCGCGGCTCGCGCGCGGCGACTCGCTGCACAACGCTCTCGGCACGCTGCGTGCGCGACCGGAGCTTGCGACCGCGATGCATTTTGTCGGCCTCGACGACGACCGCGCGATCGCGAACGCCGTTGCCGGACGTTTCTGCAGCGACCTCGCGGATCCGCGGCTGAGCGAGATCGGCGTCGCGAGGAGTGGACGCGAGCTCTGGATCGTGGTGACGGCGCCGCTCGACATCCCGGCGCCCGGTACCGATCGCGCGGTCGCGCGCGAGGTCCTTGTGCGAGTCAACGCGGCGCGTGCCTCCGGACGCCGCTGCGGCAGCCGCCCGTACCCCGCCGTCGGCCCGCTTGCGCTTGCGGACGGGTTGTCAGGAGTCGCGCTTGCGCACTCCTATGACATGACGCACACGGCGGGCGTCGATCATCGCGGCCGGGATGGCAGCACCCCCGGCGATCGCGTGCGCCGCTCCGGATACGTGGCGGAGATCGTCGGTGAAAACGTGGCCGGCGGCGTGCCGACGGCGGCCGAGGTCGTCGACGGCTGGCTACAGAGTCCCGGTCACTGCACCAACATCATGGACGGACGCTTCACGGAAATGGGCATCGCGTTCGTCGTCGACTCCGCGAGCCCGCTGCAGATCTACTGGACGCAGCTCTTCGCCGCGCCGCCGCACCGCTCCGCGGGCTCTGCGCTGCGCTAAGCTCGGGTCTCGACCGTCAGCGGGGACCCAGCCATGCAGGACAAGATCGTGTTCGGCGAGAAACTCGCCCGCATCTCCCGCGCCTTCGATCCGAAGATCATCGGCGAGCTCAACGGCCAGCACCTGAAGCTCGTCAAGATCGCCGGCGAGTTCACCTGGCACCACCACGAGCACGAAGACGAGTGCTTCCTGGTGCTGGCCGGGGAGTTCGACATGCAGTTTCGGGATCGCACGGTCCGCGTCGGCGCGGGCGAATGCATCATTGTGCCGCGCGGCGTCGAGCACTGCCCGCGCGCGGAGCGCGAGGCATCGGTTCTCCTTATCGAGCCCGCCGGCACCGTCAATACGGGCGCGGCCGGCGGCGCGCTCACGGTCGCGCGCCCCGAATGGATCTGAAAGTGCGCTAGCGGCGGGCGCGTTCCTCGTACACGGTCTTGCCGCCGACGACCGTCTCCAGCACCTGCGTCTTCGCGATGTCCTCGGCCGGGATGGTCAGCACGTTGCGATCGAGCACGATGAAATCCGCGAGCTTGCCGACCGCGAGCGAGCCGGTGACGTCGTCCTCGTGGAGTTCGTAGGCGGCATTGATCGTGATCGCGCGCAGGACCGCCTCGCGCGACAGCCCTGGATCCTCGCCCAGGCGTCCGCGGTATTCGGCGCCGGCATCGGCCGCGTTCGTTCGCGTGACGCCGACCTTGAGTGCGAACCACTCATCGAGCCGATCGACCGGCCAGTCGCTGCCGAAGGCGATCCGGGCACCGGCGGCCGCGAGCAGCCCTGCGGGTTCCAGGATCTTCATGCGTGCCGGGCCGAAATAATCCTTGAGCCCGAGCGTGTCGCCGGCAGGCTTTTCCCACTGGAACGACAGGACCGGGGTGGTGTCGAGCGTCTTGTAGCGCGGCATGTCGGCGGGAAGCACGATCTCGTCGTGTGCGATGGCCGGGCGGATGTCGGCGCCCGGCAGAGCTTTCCTCATCGCGGCGACGCCATCGAGTCCCGCGTGCACGGCGCCGTCGCCGTCCGCGTGCATGTGCGGATCGATGCCCACGCGGCCGAGGCCGATCAGCGCGTTCGCAAGCGCATCGGGCGGGAAGTACACCGCGGGGCCGCGGCTAGTGCCCGCGACCCAGTTCGGCGCGGCGGCGGTGCCGGAGTTCGTGCGGTACGGTTCGGCAACCGCGCCGGTCAGAGCGGGGGCGGCGATGACGCCGTCGAGGAAGAGCTTGGCGTTTCGCACCGTGAGGCCGGGTGCCGCCACGATCGCGCCCTGGTCGTATTTCGTGCGCAGCGCGACCACGCGCGCGATCGCCGCGGGCAGGGTGCCCGCTTCGGTCGGCGCGATCTCGGGCGCGAAGTGCGCGCGCGCGGTCAACGCACCCGCCTGCTTGACCGCGGCAAACGCCGCGACGTCCTCGGCGGCCGCCAAGGCGTCGAGGAAACTCGTGACGCCCTGGCGGTTCATCGCCTTGAGCGCGGCGGTGGCCGCGGCCTGGTTTTCGCGTGCCGTGGGCTTTGGTACCAGGGACGTAAACACCTCGAACGCGGCGTCCTCGAGGAGCCCGGAGGGATTGCCGTTCGCATCGCGCCAGATCTTGCCGCCGAGCGGGTCCTGGGTGGCGGCGGTGATCCTGGCGAGCGTAAGTGCGCGCGTGTTCGCGAGGACGGTGTGTCCGAACGAGGAACGCAGCAGGATCGGTCGCTGGGTCTTGAGGGCGTCGAGCGTGGTGCGGCTCGTCTTCACGCCCGCCGGGCGCATGCTCTCCTGGAACCAGTTCACGACCTCGAGCCAGGCGTCGGGCTCGCGCGCAGCGCTCTTGTCGAGGCAGGCCTGCACGCGCTTCTGAAGTTCGGGCACCGTCAGCGACTCGTAGTTGAGGCTGCACTTCAGCAGCTGTGCGCCCGCCTCGAGCGGGTGCATGTGGCCGTCGATGAGTCCGGGCATGAGGAACCGGCCCTTGAGGTCGACCGTCTTCGTTGCAGGCCCCACGAACGGCGCGAGTCCGGCGGCGGCGCCCACGTACACGATCCGACCGTCACGCACCGCGATCGCTTCGGCCGCGCTCTGCGCGGAATCCGCAGTGAAGATCATGCCATTGCGGTAAACGCGTTCGGCGGGGCCCGCCGCGGCGTAGACCGCGGGCACCGCGCCGAGCACCAACAGGGACATCGCAAGCACGCGTGGAAAGTGGGGCATGGAATTCACGCTCATCGTGGACCCTACGGGGACGGCAAGACTAGCCTATCTCCCTGCGCTCGTCCCGCGATGCCGGGGCGCGGCGGCGGTCGCATTGAACTTGGGGTGCTGCCGTGGACCTAAGCCGTACGCGGCCCCGGAATCGCACCTATACTGTCGTTATTCGCGGGGGTCCGCGGTACGCGCCCGCGCGAAGCGGCAGGGCGGCTCGGGATGATCGTCTCAACATGAAAACTCCGGGCTCCAACAAGGGCGGCAGCATTGCACCCGGCGCGCGGGCGCTGCTCCTCTGCGCCGCCGCCGCGCTGATCGCGGCCGCCGAAGCACCCCCTGCGCCGACCGCGACCCCGACCCCGACCGCGACGGCCGCACCGCCCGCCACGGCGCCTGCGACGTCCACCGATACGGGCGCGGCGGCGAAGCCCGCGGCTCCCGCGAGCGAAGCGCTGTCCGAGATCCTCGTCCAGGCACCCGAGCCGCGCTACGTCGCGCCGACCCGCCGCGACCGGATCGGGCGCATCTGGGCGCCGGTGTTCATCAATGACAAGGGACCGTTCCGGCTCGTACTCGATACGGGCGCGAGCAACTCCGCCGTCAATGCCCGCGTCGCCGAGCGTCTCGGGCTGCCGCTGAACGACGAGCATTCCATCATGCTGCGTGGCGTGACCGGCTCACGCGTGGTGCCGACGATCCCGATCAACAGCCTCATCGTCGGCGATCTCGAGCTGCAGGGACGGCGCCTGCCGATCGTCACGGATGCGCTCGGTGGCGCGGAGGGCGTGCTCGGCACCGAGGGCCTGCTCGACAAGCGCGTGTACATCGATTTCGCGCGCGACCGGATCACGATCTTCAAGTCGCACGGCGAACCGCCGCCGGGCGGTTTCACGTCGGTGCCGTTCAAGATCGTGGGCGGGCTCTTGATGATCGTCGATGCGCGCATCGGCCGCGTGAAGGCCAAGGCCATCATCGACACGGGCGGCCAGGCGACGCTCGGCAACGTCGCGCTTCGCGAGGCGCTCCTGCACCGCTACCGCGAAACGAAGGTGCTGCCCGATACGATCACCGGAGCCACGCTCGACGTGCAGAAGGGCGACCGGATCCCGACGCCGCCGATCGAGCTCGGCAACCTGACGCTACGTGACGTGCAGGTCACGATCGGCGACATGTACATCTTCCAGCACTGGCACATGACCAACGAGCCGACGATCCTCGTTGGCATGGATCTGCTCGGCCTCGTCGACACGATGATCATCGACTACAAGACGAAGCTCCTGCAGATCCGCCTCAAGAACTACTGAGCCGCGCTAGCTCTTCATGCCGCGGCTGACCGGGAGGGTGCGGATGCGCTTGCCGGTCGCAGCGAAGATCGCGTTGCAGAGTGCAGCGCCGACGCACGCCGTGCCCGTCTCGCCGACGCCGCCAGGGCTCTCGCCACTTTCGACAACGTGCGTCAGGATCGACGGGGACTCCGCGATCCTGAGCACGGGATAGTCGTTGAAGTTGCTCTGCTCGACGCGGCCATCCGCGATCGTCACCTCGCCCGCCAGGATCGCACTCAATCCAAAGATCACGCCGCCCTGCAGCTGCGCGTGGATCGTGTCGGGGTTGACTGCCTGGCCGCAGTCGAGCACGCAGGTCACGCGCTCGACGCGCACCGCGCCTTCGGCATCGACCGCGACCTCGACGACCTGGGCAAGGAAGCTGCCGAACGCCGATTGCACCGCGACGCCGCGGCCGTGTCCGGCTGCGAGCGGCTGGCCCCAGCCCGCTTTCGTGGCGATGAGGTCGAGCACCGCCTGCGCGCGCGGCGGTTTCAGCAGCGCGCGCCGGTAGGCCAGCGGATCCTGCTTGGCCGCGGCAGCGAGCTCATCGATGAAGCTCTCGACGACGAAGATGCTGCGCGTGGGTCCGACGCCGCGCCACCAGGAGGTCGGGACTCCCTGCGGTTCCTGCTGCACGTAGCGCACGGTGAGGTTGGGTACGGTGTAGATCATGTTGGTCGCGCACTCGACCGCATCGTCATCGACGCCGGTCTTGAGCGGGTGCCCGTCCCAGCTCGCCGATACCGAGGAGCCGGCGATAGTGTGCGTCCAGGCGACGAGTGCGCCGTGGTCATCGAGAGTCGCGCGCAGCCGATCGACGTAGTAGGGACGGTAGCGGTCGTGTTGGATGTCCTCCTCGCGCCGCCACAGCGTCTTCACCGGGCCCTCCACGTGTCGCGCCACGCGCGCCGCGAACTCGATGCCGTCGACCTCGAGGCGCCGGCCGAAGCCGCCGCCGATCAGCTGGTTGTGGATCTTGATCTGGCCGGCGTCGAGGCCGAGCGCGGTCAGCTTGCTGACCGCCCGATCGGGCGCCTGCGTCCCGGCCCATACCTCGCACAGGCCGTCGTGCCAGTGCACGGTCGCATTCATCGGCTCCATCGTCGCGTGCGCAAGGAACGGCTGGTGGTAGAGCGCCTCGTGGACGGTGGTGCTTGCGGCGAGCGCGGCCTCGGCATCGCCGATGCGATTGGCGATCGCGCCGTCGCGCGCGACGGCGGCGTCGAGCTCGGCGACGAGCTGCGCCTGCTGGACGCCGGCATTCGGGCCGCCGTTCCACTTGACGGCGAGCGCCTCGAGCCCCTTGAAGGCCGCCCAGGTGTGATCGGCGACGACGGCGACGAAGTCACCCTCGTTGACGACCTGGCGGACACCCGCGATCGCCTTTGCCGCGACAGCGTCGAGCGAGGCGACGCGGCCGCCTTCGACGGGGGCGCGCGCGATCGCGGCGACCGCAAGGCCCGGCAGGTGCACGTCGATGCCGAAACGCGCGCTGCCGTCGGTCTTCGATGGCGAGTCGAGGCGCGCGTGCGTCCGCCCGATCAGCTTGAAGTCCTTGGGCTCCTTGAGGGCGACGTTCGTCGGCACCGGCAGGCGCGCCGCCGTTGCGGCGAGCGCGCCGTACGACTTGCGCCGCCCGGAGGCCGCGTGCACGACTTCACCGCCCGCCGCCAGGCAAGTCGCCTCGTCGACCTTCCAGCCCGCCGCGGCGGCGCTGACGAGCATGCGGCGCGCGGTCGCGCCGGCGGTCCTGAGCGGCAGCCAGCACTGCATGACGGAGGTCGACCCGCCCGTCGACTGGTCGTCGTCGAAGCCGTAGATCTTGGGCGCGGCCGGTGCGTGCTCGACGCGGATCTGGTTGAGCCCGACCTCGAGTTCCTCAGCCAGCAGCATCGGCAGCGAGGTGTAGGTGCCCTGGCCCATCTCGACCTTCGGCATGATCAGCGTGATCGTCCCGTCGGCAGTGATCCTGACGTAGGCGTTGATCTCCGCGGGCCCGGGTGGCGCGTGCCTCCTGCGGGGGGCGGCATCCGCGCCGAGCGCGAGGCCGAGCAGCCAGCCGCCGCCGGCGAGCGCGCTCGCCTTGATGAAATCGCGCCGGTCAATCAGCGCCAGCCGGTTCGCTTCCATGGAATGCCCTCGTGCGGTCCCGCGACGGTATCTTGCCGCATTCGGGACGAGGGAAGGGAGCGGCGGCGACGCGGGGCCCGACGCCTGCCGCGGCCGCGGTTAGGCGCCGCGCCGGGCGCGCTCGCCATCGAGCAGTGCGCGCTTGCGCTCGAGCCCCCACCGGTAGCCGCCGAGCTCGCCGTTGCTGCGTAGCACGCGATGGCAGGGCACGAGGATCGCGACTCGATTGGCGGCACAGGCGGAGGCGGCCGCACGCACCGCCTTCGGCGCATCGATCCCCGCCGCAAGCTCCGCGTAGCTCATCACGTCGCCCGCCGGGATGCCGAGCAGGAAGCGCCACACCTTGATCTGGAAGGCGGTTCCGCGCAGGTCGAGTGGCAGGTCCGGGCGCGGGGCGCTGCCGGTGATGTGCGCATCGAAGGCAGCCATCCAGGCGTCGAGCTCGGGCGACGCCGTCATCCGCGACGCCACCCGCGTCGCGTTCGGGAACTCCTCCGCGAGCTGGCGGTTTAGCGCGGCTTCGCTCGTGCCGAACTGCGCGAAGCAGACGCCGCGGTCCGTCGCGGCCATCAGCAGGAGTCCGAGCGCGGTCTTGCGGCACGCGTAGGCGATCGTCTCGCCGGCACCGCCCGCGCGGTAGGTCGACGGGGTCATGCCGAGGCTGCGGGTCGCCGCGCCGTACACGCGGCTCGTCGACTGGAAGCCTGCGTCCGCGATCGATTCGAGCACGCCGTGGCCGGCCTTCAGGCCTCGCTTCAGCCTGCCGAGGCGCACGTTGTCCTGGTAGACCTTCGGCGATACGCCAAGGATCGCCTTGAACGTGCGCTGCAGGTGGGTGGGCGAAAGGTGCGCCGCTGAGGCGAGCCGGCTCAGCGGCAGCTCCTCGTCCGCGTGCGCCTCGATGTAGCGTGCGAGTGCCTTGATGCGCTTCGCCGCAGCACCGTCGAGCTCGCGGGGATGGCAGCGCTTGCACGCCCGGAAGCCCGCATCCTCCGCAAGCGCAGGCGTCGCGAAGAAGCGTACGTTCGCGGGTTTCGCCGGACGCGAGGCACAGGACGGGCGGCAGTAGACGCCGGTCGTGACGACGCCGTAGACGAAAACGCCGTCCAATCGCGTATCGCGCGCGGCGAGGGCGGCGTGCATCGCAGCGGAAGTGGGTCGGGCCATCGGGTGCTCGCTCGGGGTGCTCATGGTAGTCCTTGGTGATCGATCCGATGGCCGTCACGCTAGCCGGCGCGCTCGCGGCCGGCGCTCCGGTTCTTGTGCTTGCATCGCTCCCCTGCAGGACCCGGGCCGGCCGTGCCGTGCAGGGTTGTTGCACCGCAACGCGGGGCGCCGTCGCGCGCGCGCCGTGCGGTGAGCCGCAGCGTGGATTACAGTCGCCCGGGGCAGGCACGGGCGAGGGGGAAAGCATGCGGTTGACGCGCAGGGAATTGGTGTCGGGGCTGGCGCTCGGCGCGCTCGGGGGAACGGTCGGACGCGCCGGGGCGGAGCCGGTCGCCGCCGCGAAGCAGGCGATGCGCGCGGCCGCCCTGCCGATCCTCGTCTCGGCCCACAACGGCTATGCGTTCCTCGAGGACGCGTTCCACGATCTCGCACACGGCGCCGACACGCTCGATGCCGCCCTCAAGGTCGTGCGCGGCGCCGAGGATGACCCCAACGACGATAGCGTGGGCCTCGGCGGCCTCCCGAACGAGGAGGGTGTCGTCGAGCTCGACGCCTCGTGCATGCACGGCCCGACGCGCGGTGCGGGCGCGGTTGGCGGCGTGCGCAACATCAAGAACGTGTCGCTGCTCGCTCGCGAGGTCATGCTGCACACGGGCCACGTGATGCTGGTCGGCGAGGGCGCGGAGCGCTTTGCCGTCGCGCGCGGGTTCACGCGCGAGGACCTGCTCACGGATGCCTCGCGGAAGGTGTGGCTCCTCTGGAAGGAGTCGCACGCGGACTGGTGGGGCCCCGGCCTCACCGCGCCCAACTGGCGCGACCGGCTGGAGCACAAGCTCAAAGCCGACATCGGTGTCGCCGAAGTCGAGCGTCTGGAGGTACTCGCGGAGGATCTGGGCATACCGCCCGCGGCGCGCGTCGGAGCGGTCCGCCGGGTGATCTTCCCTCCCACGGGCACCATCCACTGCTCGGCGCTCAGCACCAAGGGCGAGATGTCGGGCTGCACGACGACGAGCGGGCTCGCGTGGAAGTTGCCTGGGCGCCTAGGCGACTCGCCGGTCATCGGTGCCGGCTGCTTCACCGACCAGGAGGTCGGCTCGGCGGGCGCGACCGGCAGCGGCGAGGAAAACCTCAAGGTACTGGGCGCACACACGATCGTCGAGAACATGCGCCGCGGCATGACGCCCCTCGATGCGGGCATGGATGCGCTGCAGCGCATCGTGCGCAATTACTCCGGCGACAGGGAGCGCCTCCGGTACCTCGACATGACCTACTACATCCTGCGCAAGGACGGTGCGTACGCGGGCGTGTCGCTGTGGACGGGCTACACGCCCGAGCGGCCGCACGCGATCGCGGTGCATGACGGCACCCTGCGGCTCGAAAAAACCGTCAGTCTCTTCGAGGGCAGCTCGCAAGCGTGGCCCCCGGTCGTCGCAAAATCGAGGAATGGACTATGAATGCCGATCGTCGCTTAAGCCGTCCGCTCGCGTTCGTCGCGACGCTCGCGGGCATCGTCCTGGTGACGGGAATTTCGCACGCTGCCGATTCCGCCGCGGCGCCGGAGCGCACGATCGTGGTTCTCGCGGGGGCGATGATCGACGGGCTTGCGCCGAAGGCGCGCGCGAACGTCGCGGTCGTGGTGCGCGGCAACCGCATCGTTGCGATCCGCGACCGGAATTCCCGCGACCTGCCGGCCGATGCCGAGCGCATCGACCTTGGCAGCGCCACGCTGCTCCCTGGGCTCATCGACTCGCACACGCACATCTTCCTGCAGGGCGAGGTGCCGGAGGAGGGCGGCTATGACGTGCAGCTGCTGAAGTATCCGGCCTCCTACCGGGTCGCGCGCGCGATTGTCGCGGCGCGCCGCGCGCTCGAGCAGGGATTCACGACGCTGCGCGACGTCGAGACCGAAGGCGCGGGCTACGGCGACGTCGGCATCAAGAAGGCGATCGAGGGCGATATCATTCCGGGACCGCGCCTGTTCGTGTCGACGGTGTCGATCTCGACGACCGGAGGCTACAACCTCGAGGGCTATGCGCCGGAGATCACGGTGCCGAAAGGCGCGCAACTCATCGACGGCCCCGTCGAGGCGCGCAAGGCCGCGCGCGAGCAACTCGACAAGGGCGCCGACTGGCTCAAGGTCTACATGACCCACCGCTCGTGGGTCGATCGCGACGGCAACCTCGAGTCGCAACCGACGCTCACGCTCGATGAGATCAGGGCGGTCGTCGACGAGGCGCACGGCTGGGGCCGCAAGGTCGCCTGCCACGCCTACAACGGCATCGGCCTCAAACGCGCGATCGACGGCGGTTGCGACTCGATCGAGCACGGGCTCGAGCTCACCGACGATGAAATCCAGCAGATGCTGAAGCAGGGCACGTGGCTCGTGCCGACGCTCGCGGTCTACTACAAGGACTGGGATCCCGCGGACACCCCGTCCGGGCTACGCGATCGCAAGCGCACGAGCGTGCACGCGGTGTCCTTCGCGAAGGCGCTCAAGGCCGGGGTCAAGATCGCCTTCGGCACCGACGTCGGCGGGTTTCCGTGGACGGAAAACATCGCGCAGGAGTTCAGCCGCGAGGTCGAGCTCGGCATGACGCCGATGCAGGCGATTCAGTCGGCGACCGTGAAGGGCGCTGAGCTCCTCGGCATGAGCGGGCAGATCGGGGTCATCGCACCCGGTGCGTTCGCCGACCTCATGGCGGTGCCGGGAGATCCGCTCGCGAACGTGGCGGCCCTCGAGACGGTCGAGTTCGTGATGACGGGCGGGCGCGTCTTCAAGGCGCCGGCGCCCGCGGGCCGCTGAGCGGCGCAGGTGCGAGTTCCGTCCAGGAAAGCCGGATGAACCCGAGTGACAACGCCGTGGCGAAGGCGCCGCCTTCGATGGTAAAACTCGCGTTGATGGGGCTCGCCGGCACGAGCATCGAATGGTACGACTTCTTTCTCTACGGCATCGGCGCCGCGCTCGTGTTCCCGACGCTCTTTTTCCCGAAGACGCTGCCGCATTCGATCGCGCTGCTCGCCTCGTTCAGCACCTTCGCGGTCGGCTTCTTCGCACGTCCCGTCGGCGCGATCGTGTTCGGGCACATGGGCGACACCTTCGGACGCAAGCGCGCGCTCGCCGCCGCGCTCGTGCTGATGGGCGCGGCGACCACGCTGATCGCCTGCCTGCCGCCGTATTCGCTGGTGGGTCCGATCGCGCCGACGCTGCTGGTGCTGCTGCGCTTCGCGCAGGGGCTTGCGATCGGCGGCCAATGGGGCGGGGCGATGCTGCTCGTCGTCGAGAACGCGCCGGCGCGCCAGCGCGGGTTCTACGGCAGCTTCGCGCAGGCCGGCGCGCCGAGCGGCGTCGTGCTCGCGAACCTCGCTTTCCTTACGGTCGCGGCGCTGACCCCGGCCGATGCCTTCCTCACGTGGGCCTGGCGCCTGCCGTTCCTCTTGAGCCTGGTCCTGGTCGGGCTCGGCCTCTATACGCACTTCCGCCTCGAGGACACGCTGGCGTTTCGCGCGCTGCGCCGCCACGGCGGCGGCCCGGCGGGACGGCGCGTTCGCTCGCCGATCCTCGAGGTGCTGCGCGAGCAGCCGAAGGAGATCCTGCTCGCGGCGGGCGCCTTCGTCGCGACCAACTTCATCTTCTACATCCTGATCGCTTGGTGCGTTTCCTACGCAACCGCCGCGGACGGGCTCGGCGTGTCACGGACGCTGATTCTGACGGCGGTGCTGCTCGGCAGTGGCGTGATGGCGCCCACGCTCGTGATCTTCGGTGCGATCTCCGATCGCTACGGTCGACGACGCATCTACATGGCGGGCGCGGCGCTGTCCGCCGTGTTCGCGTTCGCGATCTTCCCGCTGCTGGCGACGCGCACCTTGCTCGGCATGTCGGTGGCGGTCGGCGGCGCGCTCGGCCTCACTGGCATGATGTACGGCCCGCAGGCGGCGCTGTTCGGCGAGCTCTTCGCAACGAAGGTGCGCTACTCCGGGGCCTCGCTCGGCTACCAGATCGGCTCGATCTTCGGCGGCGGAATCGCGCCGCTGCTCGCGACCGGCATCTACGCGAGCTATCACTCGACGCTCGGCGTGGCGTTCTGCATTTCGACGGCGAGCCTCGTGTCGCTGGTCTCGATCTCGTTGCTGCACGAGACCTCGTCCGTGAACCTTCATGAGAACGCCACGCTCGCCACGCAGTCCGCGGGCAGCTAGCGATCCGACCGTGCGGAGTCGAACTATGACAAAACCGACCACCCGACCGGATGCATGGATGCTCGGCGCGGTTCTTGCGATCCTGTCACCGGCGGCAGCCGCGGAGGGCCTCGCACTCTCGACATGCCTCGGGCCCACCAGCGCGCAACCGCCTGCGTGTCGCGCGGTACGCGGCGATCGTGCCAGCGGCTGGTCGGAGCAGACGCGCTCCGAGGTCATGGCCCGCCACGGCATCGTGAGCACAAGCCAGCCGCTCGCAGCCGAGGCGGGGCTCAACGTGCTGCGGCGCGGCGGGAATGCGATCGATGCGGCGGTCGCGGCCGCGGCGGTGCTCAACGTCGTCGAGCCGCAGAGCACGGGCATCGGTGGCGATCTCTTTGCGATCGTCTATCTCGCGCGCGAGCACCGTCTCGTCGGCTTGAACGCGAGCGGCTGGGCGGGTTCGGGAGCGACGCCGGAGCGCCTCAAGTCCGCCGGCTTCGATGCGAAGACCGGGATGCCGAACTTCGGCATCTACACGGTCGACGTGCCGGGTGCGGTCGAGGGCTGGGTGGAGCTCCTGAAGCGCGGCGGCAGCCGGCCGCTCGGCGAGTTGCTCGCCCCCGCCGTTGAGCTCGCCGAGCAGGGATTCCCGTGGTCGGAGCGCATCGCCGCCGATATGGCGGAGGCCTACACCTACAACACCGCCATCGAGAGCGACCCGGACACCCGCGAGACCTACTACCCCGGCGGCCGCCTGCCGGCGGCGGGCGCGATCTTCCGCAATCCCGCGCTCGCGCGTGCGCTAACGCTCATCGGCAAGCAAGGGCGCGATGCGTTCTACAAGGGCGACATCGCGCGCGCGATCGTCGCGAAGTCGAGCGCTCTCGGCGGCACGCTGACCCGCGCCGACCTGGCGGACTTCCGCGCCGAGTGGGTGGAACCGCTCGTGACCAACTACCACGGCTACGACGTCTACGAGCTGCCTCCGAACGGTCAGGGGTTTGCGGTGCTCGAGCAGCTGAACCTGCTCGAAAAATGCGTGCCCGCCCAGGGGCATCGCCTCGCCGATCTCGGACCCACCTCGCCCCTCTACTGGCACTACCTGGTCGAGACCAAGAAACTCGCCTTCGACGACCTCGGTCGCTTCAACGCGGATCCGCGCTTCGCGAAGGCACCGATCGAGCGCCTGTTGTCGAAGTCCTACGCCGAGTCGCTGTGCGCGCGCATCGATCCCAACCACGCCTCGGCCCCGCTGCACCCGTCGTCCTCGGGTGGCGGCACGATCTACCTGAGCGCCGCCGATCGCTTCGGCAACATGGTGTCGCTGATATACAGCGTCTACGACCACATGGGCTCGGGCGTGACGGTGCCGGGCTACGGCTTCGTGCTGCAGGACCGCGGCGCGCTTTTCTCGCTCAACCCGGCGAGCCCGAACCTGATCGCGCCGCGCAAGCGCCCCTTCCACACGATCATCCCGGGCTTCGTGATGAAGGACGGCGCGCCGCTCATGGCCTTTGGCCTGATGGGCGGGGCGATGCAGGCGCAGGGGCACGTGCAGGTGCTGATCAACCTCATCGATCTCGGCGCCAACCTGCAGGCGGCGAGCGATGCGGCGCGCTTCCAGCACCTGCAGGGCAGCAACACGCTCGAGCTCGAGACCCCGCTCTTTCGTCTGCTCGGCGATGACCTGAAACACCTGGGACACCGTGTCGAACCGGCCTCGGGTGCATCCATGGGCGGATACCAGGCGATCCTGCGCGTGCCCGACGAGCACGACGCCGGGCTGCTGGGGTACTACCGGGCGGGCTCGGACCACCGCCGCGACGGTGCCGCCGTCGGCTGGTAGCAGTTCCCGCCACGCACCGCCGCGACGCAGTGCGGGACGGCGCTGCCCCGGATCGGTGCGCGGAGGACCGCAAACTGTCGCAAGGCGCGCCCAGGTCGTTGATTCTGCTCGGCACGCGGACGGTACGATCCTTGCTACGCGTACCCCGTCCATTTCCGTTTCCGACCCCACATGCGCGTGTCCCGTCAGGCTCTCCTCGATGGCCTCAGGGCGTTCAGCGTCGCCGCGCGCGAAAAAAGCTTCAAGGCGGCGGCCGACTCGCTCTACCTGACCCCGTCCGCGGTCAGCCATCGCATCCGCGATCTCGAGAAGCACCTCGGGCTCAAGGTGTTCCTGCGGAAGACGCGTGCCATCGAGCTCACCGATGCGGGGCGCGCGCTCCTCGAGGACATCGAGCCGCTGCTCACCTCGCTCGATGCCGCGGTCGACCGCGCCACCACGCGCGCGACGCGTCGGCAGCTGCGCGTGTCGGCGCCGCCGTTCTTCGCGAGCGAGCTGCTGATCCCGAGCCTCGCGAGCTTCTACGGGCTGCAGCCGCGCATCGACCTCGAAGTCACGGGCACGCACGCGCGCCCGACCGAGCACCACGCGCCGGCGGACGTGTCGATTATCATCAGCGCGACGCCACCGGAGGGCGTCGTCGCCACGCGCTTGTTTGCGCCGCGTTTCGTCGCGGCGACCGCGCGCGCGCTCGCGGACGTCGCCAAGGAGCAGGGCCGCCGGGTGTTCGAGCGCCAGCGGCGCATCGTCTACGCGCCGCGCGCCGACCTGTGGACCAAGTGGTTCGCAGCGACGGGGCTGCCGAACGGCAGCGGCCGCGGCGTGATCGAGGTGGACCTCCTGCCGGCCGCGGTCACGGCTGCCGAGCGTGGCCTCGGCATCGCGCTCGTGCCCACGTTCGTCTGCGAGCGGCGCCTTCGCGGCGGGCGGCTGCAGCGCATCTCCGAATCCGAGATCGAATCCGGGGACGCGTACTACCTGGTGTGTCGCAAGGAAGACAAATCCCGGCCCGAGGTGCGAGCGCTGATCAGCTGGGCCATCTCCGAACTGCGACGCTGAGCTGAGCGCCGTTCACCCGTCGGGCGGTCCAGTATTCGTTTGTCGCGGTGCAGCAGAACCCCCAGAGTGAGCCTGTGTTCACCTCTGGAGCCGCCGCCATGAAACCCCGTACCGCCCTCATCCTGATCCGCGCACTGTCACTCGCGCTGTCGCCGTTGGCTCTCGCGCCCGCGGGCGCCGCCCAGCCGGAGCCGCCGAAGGCAACCTTGGTGCGCCTCGACCTGCAGCCACTCGATCGCCCGAGCCCGCTTACGATCGCGAACAACCAGTGCGTCGCGCTGGTCGAGGCCCGGAACTTCGCGGCCGCGGCCACCCCGTGCAACGAGGCCATCTCGGCGGCGCAGCGCGAGCGCTCGAGTTCGCGGCTGATCCCCTTCGTCGGCCAGGCCTACGACGATGAAGAGGCCGCGACCTTCAACAACCGCGCGGTCCTGCGCTACCTCAGCGGCGACCTGCCGAGAGCGGCCGCGGATGCCCGCCGAGCGCTGTCGACGGCGCGGCTGCCCGCGTTCCAGAGCACGGCCGCGGTCATCGAGGCGCGCCAGCATCGCGCTGCCGAGGCGGCCGTGACCCAGTGACCGGGCGCCGGGCTACGTCGCGGCGTCCGCCCCGGACGCCGCGGCGTCGCTGCGCGGACGGATGAAGCCGCGCTTGCCGCCTGCGAAGAAGCCGAGGAACGTCTGTGCCTCGGCGCTCGGGTACGCGCCGCTCGCGAGGGCCTTGTTCGCGAGCACGCGCAGGTTCCCGGTCGAAGCGAACACGTCGCGGTAGGCGCCCTTGATCTCGGTCATCGTCGCCGGCGGCAGTCCGCGGCGACGCAGGCCCACCACGTTGAGGCCGGCGACTTCGTCGCGCTCGGCCGCCATGATGAACGGCGCGATGTCGCGCGTGATGCGGCTGAGGCCGCTCACCATCGCGCCCTCGCCGATCCGGCAGAACTGGTGGATCCCTGCGCCGCCGCCGAGGAAGGCGCGATCGCCGACCTCGACGTGGCCGGCGAGCAGTGCCGCATTCGCGAGGATCACGTTGTTGCCGACCTGGCCGTCGTGCGCGACGTGGCTGCTGGCCATCAGGAAGCAGTCGCTGCCGACCCGGGTGACGCCTCCGGGTCGCGTCGCGCGGTTGATCGTGACGTATTCCCTGAGCACCGTGCGCGCGCCGACCGTGACGCCGCTGGCGCGGGCGGTATCGAAGCCAAGGTCCTGCGGGTCCCCGCCGATCACGGCGAAGGGGTGCACGACGACTGCATCGCCGAGCACGCAGTGCCGCGTGATGTGCGCGTGCGCGTGGACGATGCAGCCGGCACCGAGCGTGGCGCCGTCCTCGATGATGGCGGTCGGGTGGATCATGCGGATGGCTTCCGGGTTCGCTCGGGCGGAGCGGGGTGGGTGGGCGCTGCGCGTCGGTCGCGACCTTGCATCCCGCCCGGGATCCTACCTCTAAGCCTGATGATCCGGCGAGGCACCGCGTCCGCGGGTTACCATGCGCCGCGCTCGGCAGGCCACGCAGGGACGACGGGAGGATGCGAACGGACGTCGCGGTGATCGGCGGCGGGATCATGGGATCCGCGCTCGCCTACTGGCTGACGCATTTCGATGCGGGGGCCTCCGTGACCGTCATCGAGCGCGACCCGAGCTACGCAAGCGCCTCCTCGGCGCTGTCCGCGGCCTCCATTCGCCAGCAGTTCTCGACGGCCGTGAACGTACGCATCTCGCAGATGAGCATCGAGCTGCTGCGCAACGCCGCCACCTGGCTCGCGGTCGACGGCCGCGCACCCGACATCGGCCTCACCGAGCGCGGCTACCTCTATCTCGTCGGTGCCGAGCGGCAGGCCGCGCTTCGCGAGGCACATGCGCTTCAGACCGCCGCCGGCGCCGAGGTTGAGCTCCTCTCGCCCGAGGAGCTCAGGGCGCGTTATCCGTGGCTAAGCGTCGAGGGCATCGCGGAGGGTTCGATCGGCGCGGGCGCGGAGGGCTGGTTCGACGGCTATTCACTGCTCGATGCGTTCGTCCGCAAGGCGAAGAGCCAGGGCGCGCGCTACCTCAAGGGCGAGGTCGCCGCGATCGACGTCGACAACCACCGCGTGACCTCGCTCACGCTCGCCGACGGCACGCGCCACAGCTTCGGCTGGGTCGTCAACGCGGCGGGGCCGTGGGCGCGGCAGATCGCGCAGTTCGCAGGCATCGAGCTGCCCGTGTTCGCGCGGCGGCGCACGGTGTTCGTGATTGCCTGCCGCGCGGCGCTTCCCGGGTTTCCTCTCCTGATCGATCGCTCGGGGTTCTGGATCCGGCCGGACGGCGCGCACTTCATCGGTGCTGCCGCGCCGCTCGCCGGTGCCGCCGATCCCGACGAGCCGCCGCTCGAGCCCGAGCTAGAACGCTTCGAGTCGGAGTTCTGGCCCGCGCTCGCCGCGCGGGTACCCGCGTTCGAGGCGGCGCGGCTCGAGCGCGCGTGGGCCGGCTACTACGACTACAACAGCTTCGACCAGAACGGGATCCTGGGCCTGCACCCTTCGCTCGACAACCTCGTGTTCATGAACGGGTTCTCGGGGCACGGCATGCAGCAGGCGCCGGTCGTCGCACGCGGCATCGCCGAACTCATCCTCACCGGGCGCTACGTCGCGCTCGACCTCGGCGACCTTGGCATCGGACGCCTCCTCGACGACCGGCCGCACAAGGAACTCAACGTCATCGGTTGAGGGCAGCCGCGCGGTCTCGGGCGGCTCAGCGGCCGGCAACCTGCCGGCAGATCGCACGCCGCAGTCCTGCCGAGCTCGCGGCGACGAGCGAAGTCTGCTGGACGAGGGCCTGCGTGACGCCGGTGAGGCTGCTGATGGAGCCGCCCGCCTCGCGCACGCACACCGCGACCGCGCCGATGTCCCAGGGCTTCATCAACGGATCGACCGCGGCATCGAGCGCGCCGCGGCACAGCAGCGCGTACTGCACGCAGTCCCCGACCAGGCGCAGTCGCCCGGCGCTCCGTGCCAACTTGCTGAGGCGCCAGCGCCCCGAGCGCCGCGCGAGGTCGCTTTCCTTCACGCTCGTGAGCCCGACCTGTGCAGAGCCCAGTGCCTTCGCCGCGCCCACGCGCACGCGCCGCGCGCGGCCACCGCCGCGCGTCAGCCAGCAGCCGTGGCCGGTCGCGGCGTACGTCGTTTCCCGGAGCGCCGACAGGTGGATGCAGCCGAACACCGGCTCGCCGTCGATGAGCAGCGAGACGAGCGAGCCGAACAGCGGCAGCCCCAATACGTACGACGCCGTGCCGTCGATGGGATCGATGAGCCAGCAGCGCCCGCGGCTCGCGAGCGTGCCGCCGTATTCCTCGCCGAGCACGGCATCGGCGGGCCAGCGCGCGGCGAGCCGCGCGCGCAGCAGCCGCTCCGCGCCGCGATCGGCGACGGTAACCTCGCTGCCGTCGGGCTTATGCCGGATCTTGACGCGGTTGAGATGGCCGAGCGTGATCGCATCGGAGGCGCGCAGCGCCTTCAGCACGTAGGCGAGCGTCGCCCTGAATTCGCGCTGGCTGAGTGTCGGGGTCGGGTGCGCCATCCCGCCAATGTACCGCACCGGCGACGCCGTCATGGCGCCCGGCACGCATGGACGGCGCCGCGGCGAAGTACCGGCATCAGTCGATTCGCTTCAACGTCGCGACGACGGCGGCGCGGCAGTTCTCGAGGGCGTCGGAGATCGCATCCGCGTCCGCCTCTTCCTGGCCCAGCTTCTCCCAGTGGTCGCGCCAGGTGTCGAGGAGCGCCTGCGCGCGCTCGGGAACGGGGGCGGGCATCGCGGCGCTGAAGTCGCTGATGGTGGCGACGTAGACCCAGCCGGTGCGCGGGTTGCCGTGCACCGCGTCGCGGTCGTAGTGCGCGTGGTAGACGACCTGCTGCATCTCGCCGAGCGCCGTCAGGAGCTGGAAGGACGCCTGCCGGATCGTGCGATTGTGTTCGCTGCGCTCGGTGCGCCAGGCCGTGTAGCTGAAGCTCGAGAGCGCGACCACGAGGCTGGTGAGCGCGACGATGTTCGACTTGAGTTGGGTCTTGATCGACATGCGGCGCAGACTGGGCACGGAGGGCACGGCAGGGCCCGGGGGCCGAATGCTAACCCGAAGTCTTATTCGGCCGCAGCCGCGCGCCGAAATAGGAATTCGACGGGCCCGGTCTACTGCCGGACGGCGACGTCGGGGATGCGCATGCAGCGGGACAGAGCAGCGGTCGGGGCGAGGCGTGCGGACCCGTGCGGCGGTGCGGACCGGCCGCACCGGCCGCAGGGTGCTCGGCCGGTGAGACGGCTGCCGTGAGCAGCCTTCTCCCGGTCACCGGGCGGACCGCCTTCGTGCTCGCCGGCGGCGGCAGCCTCGGTGCCGCGCAGGTTGGCATGCTCGCCGCGCTCACCGAGGCGGGCGAGAGGCCCGATTTCGTCGTCGGCGTCTCGGCGGGCGCGATCAACGCGGCGTTCTTCGCGGCCGATCCCTGTGACCGCACGGTCGAGAAGATGGGCAAGCTGTGGCGCTCCATCACGACGCGACGCGCCCTCGGGCTGTCGTGGCGTTCGCTGCTCGGCGTGCTCGGCCTCAGCGATCACATCGCGAGCCCGGCGGGGCTGCGCTCGTTGCTGACGACGGACCTTGGCTACCGGGATTTCTCTGAAGCCGCGCTGCCGCTCTTCATCGTCTGCGCGGATCTCCTGAGCGGCGAGGAGGTGCTGTTGTCGCAAGGCAGCGTCGTCGAGGCCGTGCTCGCGAGCGCGGCGATTCCGGGAGTGTTCCCGCCGGTCAGTGTCGGTGGGCGGCTCCTGGTCGACGGCGCGATCGCGGCCAACACCCCGATCGCAACCGCGATACGCCTCGGCGCGACGCACCTCGTCGTGCTGCCGGCGGGGTTTTCCTGCGCGGTCACGCGCGTCTCCGGGGGCGCCCTCGGGCGCGCGATGCACGCGATCACGCTCCTCGGCGCGCGCCAGATGCTGCACGACTACGAGCGCTACGCGCCGATGAGCGAGATCCACATCGTGCCGCCCCTGTGCCCGGTCGCGTACAACGCATTCGACTACTCGCACGCCGAGGCGCTGATCGGGCGTGGCCACGCCTCGACCCGCGAGTGGCTGGCGGCGGGCGGGCTCAACGAGCGCAGCTTCCCGGGGCCGCTGGTCGTGCACTCGCATTGAGAGCCTTGGGCGGCTAGGGTCCTTTGCTCGCCGCGAGGAAGGCATTGATCGGCGCGAGCGACTGCGCGCCGGCGCGCTCGAGCCGTGCAAACTCGACCAGTGCCGTTTCGTGGGCGAGGACGAGCGCCGCGAGCGGCTGAAGTTCCGCCGGCAACGACTTCGCATCCGCCGTCATCGAGACGAGCGCCTCGAGCGCGATCTCCTCGAGCCAGCGCATCTTGTCGAGCCACGGGCGGGTCGCGAGTGCCCGGGTGTGCTCCGCGGCGTCACGCACCTCGTCGGCGCCGTCGGGGATGTCGAGGCCCGCCGCGAAAAGGGCCGGTACGAGCCGCGCCGCTACCCGCGCCTCGACCTCCGCGAGGGAAAGCCACTTACGCGCCTCGGCGGGCTCGGCGCCGGCGGCGAGCTGCCAGAACTGCGCCTCGCCGCCGAGCTCGCCCGTGTACCAGTCGAGGAGAATAGCGGCGACGTCGCGCACGCCGGTCGCTCAGGGCAGTTCGAAAAGAAGGAGTTCCGCGCCGACCGCGCTCGACAGCGTAATTGCGCGCTCCTCGCCGATCGCAGCGCCATCGCCCTCGCGAAGCTCATCCCCCTCGAGCTCGACCACCCCGGTCGCCACCTGCAGCCACCCGAAGCGGCCGGGCGCGAAGGCGTGGCGCAGCGAGGCGCCGGGCGCGAGATCGGTCGCGTACAGGCGCACGTCGGCGTTGATTCTGAGGGCTCCGTCGGTCCCGTCGCGGTCGGCGACCAGCCGGAACGTATTCAGGCGCCCGGCGCGCGCGAAGGCTTTCTGCTCGTAGCTCGGCGGCAGCCCCTTCGCCTCCGGCAGGATCCAGATCTGCAGGAAGTGCACGCCCTCGGTCGGGCTGCGGTTGAATTCGGAGTGCGTGATGCCGCTGCCCGCGCTCATGCGCTGCACGTCGCCGGGGCGGATCACCGAACCCGTGCCGAGACTATCCTCGTGGGAAAGCTCGCCCGACAGCACGTAGGACACGATTTCCATGTCCTGGTGCGAGTGCCGGCCGAATCCGGCGCCGGGGATCACCCGGTCGTCATTGATGACGCGCAGGTTGCGGAAGCCCATGTGGTTCGGGTCGCGAAACTCGCCGAAGGAAAACGTGTGCCAGCTGTCGAGCCAGCCGAGCTGGGTGTGCCCGCGGCGACCGCGGTCGCGAACGACGATCATGATGGCCTCAAGGCAGGGTCGGGAGTGTGGTCTGAGGATACGTCATGGGCAGGGCGCACGCAGCCGCCGGCCGACCGCTGCGTGCTAGCATCCTTGGATTCCCCTCCCCGAGGACGCCGTCTTGCAGCTTCGTGTCACCGCCGCGTGCGCTCTCCTGTCGATCGCGGGCCTCGCGCTCGCCCAGGAGCAGGACCTCAGCAAGGTCGAGGTCAAAGTGACGCCGGTGTCTGGCAGTGTCTACCTGCTGCAGGGCGCGGGCGGCAACATCGCTGCCTCCGTGGGCGATGACGGCGCGGTGCTGGTCGATGATGAGTTCGCGCCGCTCTACGACAAGATCACGGCCGCGCTCAATGGCATCGGGGCGGCGCCGAAGCCCGTGCGCTTCATCTTTCTCACGCACTACCACGGCGATCACACGGACGGGAATCTGCCATTCGCCGCGGCGGGCGCGACCATCATCAGCCAGGAGAACCTGCGCGCCACGCTCATGAGCGACGGCCAGGCGGGCAACGGCGGCTCGATGCATATGCCGCACAAAGCCGTCGACAAAGCGGCGCTCCCGCTCGTCAGCTTCGACCGCGAGCTCACGGTGCACATGAACGGCGAGGACATCCGCGCGCTGCACGCGCCCGCGGCTCACACGAGCGGCGACTCGATCGTGTTCTTCGAGCACGCCCACGTGGTGCACATGGGCGACATCTTCGTGCGCTACGGCTTCCCGTTCATCGACGTGGACACGGGCGGCAGCGTGCAGGGGATGATCAGCGCCTGCGAGGCGACGCTCGCGCTGCTGCCGCCGGATGCCAAGATCATTCCGGGACACGGCGAGGTGGCGAACATCGAGGACCTGCGCGAGTACGTGAAGTTCCTCAAGGACACCTCGACGGTGGTCGCGAAGGCGCGCGAGAGTGGCAAGTCGCTCGATGACATGAAGAAGGCGAACCTGCTCGGACCGTGGAGCGAGAAATACACGGGCAAGTTCGTCAACGCCAACGCCTTCCTCGAAATGCTCTACTTCTCGACCGCACGCCGCGCGCCGGCAATTTCCGTCAAGCACTAGAAGGCCGCCATGAACGATCCGCTGAAGCACGACCTCGCCGTAGGAGTGAGCGCCGTGGATCACGTGCGCGGCGCCGAGCGCGCGACCGTGACTATCGTCGAGTACGGGGACTTCGAGTGCCCGATGTGCCGGCAGGCGGAGCCCGCCGTGCAGCAGCTCCTCGTGCACCACCCGACGACCATCCGCCTGGTGTTCCGGCACTTCCCGATCGAGAGCGCACACCCGAACGCGCTGCTGGCGGCGGAGGCGGCGGAGGCGGCCGGGGCCGACGGCAAGTTCTGGGAGATGCACGACCTCTTGCTGGCCGACGGCGCGCGCCTCCGGCGCGCCTCGCTCGAGGCCTATGCCGAACGGCTCGGCATCGACATGGCGCGGTTCACCGCGGCGCTCGATGACGAGGTCTACCGGCAGCGCGTGCGCGAGCACATCGAAGGCGCCGTGAAGAGCCACGTGCGCGCGACGCCCGGGTTCTTCGTGAACGGCCGCGTGTGCGACGTGTCGGGCGGCATGCAGGCGCTCGGCGCCGCGGCGCTCAAGCTGCTCTGACGGGAACGGCGCTCAGAGCTCCGGCTGCTTGTCGGGCAGCGGGATGAACTCCTCGTCGCCCGCGACCCGGCCCATGCGCATCGCCCGCCACGCCTCGGCGGCCTCGACGATGCGTTCCTTGCGCGAGGACACGAAGTTCCACCACATTAGACGCCGGCCGTCGAGCGGATCGCCGCCGATCAGCACGACGTGCGCGGGCTTGAGCGCGCGCAGGCGGGTCGGCCGCTCCGCATCGAGGACCGCCAGCACGCCGCGCTGGATCGTGCGGTCATCGACCGTGATGTCGGCGTCGACCGCGTAGGCGGCGAGCTGGTTCGCGAGCGCGGGAATCGTGATCGCGCCGCCCGCGGGGAAGCGCAGCGCCACGTACAGCGTCGGCGAGGCCGTCACCACCGGCGAGTGGTGCCCGAAGGCATCGCCCACCAGTACACGAATCTCGACGCCGCCTTCGTTGAAGAGCGGCAGCAGATCCGCCGGCGTGTGCGTGAAGGAAGGCTCCGACTCCTCCGCCTCGCGCGGCAGCGCGACCCAGAGCTGCAGGCCGTGGTTCACGTAGCGCTGGCCGCGCAGATCGTCGGGTCGCCGCTCCGAATGCACGATGCCGCGGCCGGAGTTCATCCAGTTGATGGCGCCGGGCTCGATGCGCCGCGCGTTGCCGAGGCTGTCGCGATGCATCATCGCGCCCTCGAACAGAAACGTGACGGTGGCGAGGCCGATGTGCGGGTGTGGACGCACGTCGAAGTTGGAGTCGGCCTCGACGGTAACGGGCCCGAAGTGATCGAAGAACACGAACGGCCCGATCGACTGTCGGGCGAGCGAGGGCAGCAGGCGGCTGACCCTGAATCCACCCCCGAGGTCCTTCTCGTGCCCGCGGATTTCCGTGACGATGCTCAAGCTAGAGCCCGAGGTCCGTGAGCCCAGGGTGCTCGAGCGGCCGCGGTCCCGGCGCCGGCCAGAAAAACTTGCGCTCCGCCGGCGTGATCACGAGATCGTTGATCGAGGCGATGCGCCGCTGCATGTAGCCCGCGGCATCGAACTCCCAGTTCTCGTTGCCGTAGGAGCGATACCACTGCGCGGAATCGTCGTGCCACTCGTAGGCGAAGCGCACCGCGATGCGATCGCCGTCCGTCGCCCACAGTTCCTTGATCAGGCGGTACTCGAGCTCGCGCGTCCATTTGCGCTTCAGGAATTCGACGATCGCCACGCGTCCGCGCAGGAACTCGGCGCGATTCCGCCAGACGCTGTCTTCCGTGTAGGCGAGCGACACTTTCTCGGCATTGCGCCCGTTCCAGCCGTCTTCCGCGGCCCGCACCTTGATGGCGGCGGTCTCGCGGGTGAAGGGCGGCAGCGGCGGACGCGGTACGGGGTCGTTCATGGGGAACCTCGATGGCTGCCAGACTACCTGAGCGGCCCGCGCTCCGGAACGCCCGCACGGCGGGTGCGACGCGCTACCATTTGCGGACTCGCGGGATTCGGAGCACGCATGGGCACCAAGGACGCACGGGTCGACGCCTACATCGCGGCTGCGCCGCCTTTCGCGCAGCCGATCCTGAAGCATCTGCGCACCGTCGTGCACGGCGCCTGTCCCGGCGTCGAGGAGACGCTGAAGTGGGGCCGGCCGCACTTCATGTACCGCGGCATGCTCTGTGGCATGTCCGCATTCAAGGCGCACTGCGCCTTCGGATTCTGGAAAGGCTCGCTGGTGGTCGCGCCGCGCGCGCGCCCGACGGCCGGCGGCATGGGCCAGTTCGGACGAGTCACGACAATTGCCGACCTGCCGTCGGGGAGCGCCATCAAGGCGCTCGTGCGCGTGGCGGTCAAGCTCAACGAGGCGGGGACGCCAACGCCCAGGCGCGGCAAGCGGTCGACCCCCAAGCCGGCCGCCCGCGTGCCCACCGACCTCGCGCGCGCGTTCAAGGGCCATTCCGCCGCGCGCGCGACCTTCGCGGCGCTGAGCCCGTCGGGCAAGCGCGAATACATCGAGTGGCTTGGCGACGCCAAGCGCGAGGCGACGCGCGCCCGCCGGCTCGCGAGCACGCTCGAGTGGCTTGCCGCAGGCAAGGGACGCAACTGGCAGTACGAACGCCCGCGCTAAGGGCCGGCGCGTCCGGGCGGACGTCGCATCGTCAATGGATGCAAACGCCGCCGGATGCGGGGTCGCGAAGGTCTCGACGCGGTGGGTTTAATTCGCTGCGGCGGATTGCCGCAGCGCCGGACCGCCGGGATGGCGGTCGGCGTGCGCGTTAGCGCGCGTAGTCGAGGACTTCGACCGCGATCACCGCGATAGCCGCGATTCCCGACAGTATTACGAGTTCCATGATGTTCTCCTGAGGGCTACCGATCCGCTCAATTATCGCACCGCAACATGGAGATTACATTGCGCTGCATCACAGATTTATAAGCTATTGAAAATACAGTATAAAAAACGGGGTTTTCGGACCTGCCGGGGGCATTCCGCGGGTATCCGCGCAGTGCAAGGGCCCCGGGCGGCGGCAAGCATTTCGGGTGGCACGCGGGGGCGCCGGCCGCAGGCACCGGATTCGCCCGGAAAAAGGGGGGCGGCGCGCCTCGCTCGGGCGCTCCCGGACGCGCGCGTTCCGCCTATTATCGACGGACTAACGATCGACCGGCCGGGCCATCGCTCGGCCAGGGACTGACGGGGGAACTGTGCGTACATCCATCTGGCGAGCGGTGTCGATTCTTTGCTTGAGCGCGTCCGCGCTCGCGGGCTGTCAGAAACCTGCGGAACCTCCGACCGCCGCGCCGCCGCCGCCGGCGGGCCAGATCGATGCGGCCCGACTCGCAGGCGCCGCGAACGAACCCGACCAGTGGCTGACCACCGGGCGCGATGGCAACGGCAGCTACTACTCGCCGCTCAAGGACATCGATGCCGGCAACGTCGGCAAGCTCGGCTTTGCCTGGGAGTACAAGCTCGGCACGCGTCGTGGCCTCGAGGCGACGCCGGTCGTGGTCGACGGCACGCTGTACGTGTCCGGGAATTTCGGTCGTGTGTACGCGGTCGACGCGGCGACCGGCAAGGAGCGCTGGCGCTACGACCCGGAAGTCGATGGCCAGTGGGGCCGCTACGCCTGTTGCGATGCCATCAACCGCGGTGTGGCCGTGTGGAAAGGGCGCGTCTACGTCGGCACGCTCGACGGCTTCCTGCATTCGATCGATGCGGCGACGGGCGCCCGGATCTACAAGGTCGACACGCTCCCCGAGCGCAGTCCCAAGCACCCGTACACGACCTCGGCGACCCCGGTCATCGCCGGCGACAGCGTGATCATCGGCAGCGCCGGCGCCGATTTCGCGGGCGTGCGCGGCTACGTGGCGGCATTCGACATCGCGACGGGCGCGCTGCGCTGGCGCTTCTACACGGTGCCACGCGATCCCAAGGAAGGCCCGCAGGACCAGCCGCACCTCGTGAAGGCACTGACGACCTGGGATAAGCGCCATCGCTGGGAAGCCGGCAGCGGCGCGACGGTGTGGGACGGCATCAACTACGACCCGGACCTCAAGCTCGTGTACGTCGGCACCGGCAACGGCGCCCCGTACAACATCAAGGAAGGCGGGCGCACGGGCGGCGATGACCTGTATGCCGCATCGATCGTCGCCATCCACGCGGATTCCGGCACGCTCGCCTGGTACTACCAGACGACGCCCGGCGATCGCTGGGACTACGACAGCACGCAGAAGATGATCTTCGCCGACCTCGACCTTGGCCAGGGCGCGCGCAAGGTGCTGATGCAGGCCGCGAAGAACGGCTACTACTACGTGCTCGACCGAACGACCGGCGAGCTCCTGTCGGCAGATCCGTACGCGTTCATCAACTGGTCGAAGGGCATCGACAAGCAGAGCGGCCGTCCGATCCCGAATCCGGCGGCCGAGTACGTCGACGATCCCAAGCTCATTTTCCCTGCGACGTCGGGCGCGCACAGCTGGCAGCCGATGTCCTACGACCCGGTGAGGCAGACGACGTACATCCCGGCCATGGAGTGGCCGATGATCTACATCGAGACCTCGCACCGCCGCGCGGGCCTCGTCGAGGGCTGGTTCACGGTCAATGCCTTTCCGCCGGAGATGTACGATCGCGCCGGGCTCAAGAGCCTGTACGGCAACCTGCCGTCGATCGAGAAGCTCGACAAGGGGCTGCCGCCCGCGAAGGCGCTAGGTTACCTGCGCGCCTATGACGTCAAGAATCACAAGGTGCTGTGGGAAGTGCCGACCGCGACGAGCTGGGACGGCGGCGTGCTATCGACCGGCTCCGGCCTCGTGTTCCAGGGCGATGCGACCGGGCATCTCAACGTTTACGCAGCGGAGAGCGGCAAGCGACTTGCCAACGTCGAGATCGGCACCGGCATGCTGGCAGGACCGATTAGCTATCGGATCGACGGCGTGCAGTACGTCGCGGTTCTCGCCGGCTACGGCGGCAACGCGATCAACTATCCGCTCGGGACGACCACGGCGGCCTACCGCTACGACAACGAAGGCCGCATCGTCGCTCTCAAGGTCGGCGGCGGTACGGTACCGCTGCCGCCGGAGCTGAAGGACGAACCCTTCCCCGAGCCGCCGCCGCGCGAAGGAACGCGCGCCCAGGTCGCGCAGGGCGAGGTGCTCTACAACCGCTTCTGCGGCCGCTGCCACATCCTCGGTCGCGGCATCGTGCCGGACCTCCGGCGCCTGAGCGCGGGCAAGCACCAGGCGTTCTACGAGATCGTGCTCAACGGCGCGCTCGCCGCGAACGGCATGGGACGCTGGGACGACGTGCTGACGCGCGCCGACGCCGAGGCGCTGCACGCCTACATCGTCAGCGAGGCGTGGAACGCCTACGCGCCGCCGCAGGCTCACTGAGGCGGGCGCCCGGGAAGAATGACGAGCAAAGCGGAGGAGCTCGGCGCGCGGCCCCCGATCACCGTCCTCGACGGCGGCACCGGACGCGAGTTGCTGCGCGCCGGCGCGCCGTTTCGGCAGCCCGAGTGGTCGGCGCTCACGCTGCTGGAGGCGCCCGAGTTCGTCACGCGCGTGCATCGCTCCTACGTCGAGGCGGGCGCCGACGTCATCACCACGAACAGCTACGCGCTCGTGCCCTTTCATATCGGTGGCGAGCGCTTCGCGAGCGATGGCGCAAGGCTCGCGGCGCTGGCCGGACGCCTCGCGCGCGAGGTCGCGGACGAGGCGCCCGCCAAGGTGCGGGTCGCGGGGTCCCTGCCGCCCATCTGCGGCTCCTACCGCGCCGACTGGTTCGATGCCACGTTCGCCCGTCCCATCCTCGAGGTGCTGGTCGCGGGGCTCTCGCCCTCGATCGACCACTGGCAGGCGGAGACGCTGAGCACGATTGCCGAGGCGGAGCTCGTGCGTGCGGTGCTTGGCGATGACCGTCGGCCGCTGTGGCTGTCGTTTACGCTGAATGATGCCGGCGCGATTCCCGGCCTGCCGCGGCTGCGCTCCGGCGAGCCGGTGGGCGAGGCCGTGTCGGCGGCGATCGGGCTCGGCGCCGCCGCGGTGCTCTTTAACTGCTCCCAGCCGGAGGTCATGGCCGATGCCATCGACCGGGCGCGCGAGGTGCTCGGTGGCGCGCGCCGCTTCGGCAGCGGCGGCATAGCGATCGGCGTGTACGCCAATGCCTTCGCGCCGCAGACCTCGACCGCCGCGGCCAACAGCGGTCTCAGCGAGATTCGCGCGGACCTGGATCCCGCCGGGTATCTTGGCTGGGTCCGGGACTGGATCGGACGCGACGCGACCATTGTCGGGGGCTGCTGCGGAATCGGACCCGAGCACATCCGGGCGCTGCGCGCGGCGCTGTCGAGCACGTGACGTCGAGGGAGGGATGGGGACTTGAACGTGCCGCTGTCGCTTTGGATCCCGGCGCTCTGGATCGCCTGGGCCATCTACTGGTTCATCGCCGCGCGCGGCGTCAAGGAAGTGGCGCGACGGGAGCCGATCGCCTCGCGCCTCGCCCATGCGATCCCGCTCGCGATAGCAGCGCTGCTGCTGATGCCGCCCGCGTTGCCGGGCTGGCTCGGCGCGCCGTTCATGGACGCCGATGCGCGCGGCCTCGTCCTCGCCATCGCGCTCGTGGCGGGCGGCCTTGCGCTCTGCGTCTGGGCGCGCGTGGTGCTCGGCGGCAACTGGAGCGGTACGGTCACGCTCAAGCGCGACCACGTGATCGTACGTTCCGGGCCCTATCGGCGCATCCGCCATCCGATCTACACGGGGCTGCTGCTGATGTTTCTCGGCAGCGCGCTGGCGCGCGGCAACTGGGGCGGCCTGCTCGCGTTCGCGATCGCAGCCGCTGCGCTGTGGCGCAAACTCCTGCTGGAGGAGCGCTGGCTCGGCGAGCTCTTTGGACCCGCGTACGCAGAGTACCGCGCCTCGAGCTGGGCACTCGTTCCGCTCATCCTTTGATGTGGTAAGCGCGAATCCGCGGCCCGTTCCCTCGCAGGACGTCGGGCGCGCGACGCTGAGCGAGGACGAACGCGCGGACCTCCGCCGAGCCCGAGCGCTGCGGGTCAGCAGGGCTCGAGAGCGACCGCGACCCCGGAAAGAACGGCGTTGCCCGAGAGCGGATCGCGGCGCCGGTCGTCGAGGAGTGCATTGAGATTGCTACCCGGGCGGCGTGCGGCCACGGAAAGCGCGACACCCGCGAGGTCGTGTCCCCAGCCGTGCGGCAGGCTGACGACGCCGGGCATGACCTCGTCGGTGACGTCGACCGAGGCCTCGATCGAGCGTGTATCCGCGGTCAGGCGCACGCGGCCGCCGTCGCTGAGACCGAAGCGCGCGGCATCCGACGGGTGCACGAGCAGTGTGCAGCGCTCCGGCCCCTTCGCCAGCGTCGGCAGGTTGTGCATCCAGCTGTTGTTGGACGCCAGCTGCCGGCGTCCGATCACGACCACATCGGCAGGCGGCGACTCGAGCGCGGCGGCCGCGCGAGCGAGATCCGCGAGGATTGAGGTGGGGGCGAGTTCTATCTTCCCCGATGGGGTGCGCAGCAGTTCCGGAATCCGCGGTGCGAGCGCGCCGAGGTCGATGCCCTCGGGATGCGCGGCGAGTTTCGCGAGCGACAGGCCGTCGGGGACCTGGCCGAAGCGGTCGCCGTAGGGACCGAGCCTGAGCGCCAGGTCGGCGAGCCGCTCCGACCCGCGCCACGGGTTCGGCAACTTTAGCAGCTGCGCTGCGAGTTCTGGCGACAGGTTTCGCCGTACCTGCTCGGCGAACATCGCGTCATCGAGCTCGCCCACGTCAACGTTCGCGCCGCGGCCTTGGGCGATCGCGATCAGCCGCACCATCGACTGCCATTCGGCAGGTTGACCCGTCCGCGAGGGTCGGATGACCGGTGAGTAGCGCGCAGCGTTCCGATACGCGAACTGCGGGAACGGCACGTCGAAATGTGACTCCTCGAGCGGCGAGCCGCCGGGCAGGATGACGCTCGCGTGGCGACTGGTCTCGTTGAGGTAGATGTCGAGGCTGATGAGCGCATCGAGCGATGCGAAGGCCCTGTCGATGCGCGCGCCGTTCGGGACCGACAGCACCGGGTTGCCAGCGATGACGATCATCGCGCGGACCTGGCCGGGACCCGGGGTTTCGATCTCTTCCGCCATGCAGGTCGCGGGGATCTCGCCGAGCACCTCGGGCGCCTGCGACACGCGCGAGCGGCGCCGCCCGGTCACGAAGGGACGCGGGCCGCCGCGCACCGGCTGGGTGTTGGTCGCAAAGGCAGCGGCTTTCGGGAACATGGCGCCGCCCGGCCGGTCGAGATTGCCAGTCAAGACGTTGAGGAGTTCGACGAGCCAGCTCGCGAGCGTGCCGAATTCCTGCGTGCAGGTGCCGATGCGGCCGTAGACGGCCGCGCGCGGCGCGGCGGCGAGCTCGCGCGCGAGTCGACGGATGGTCGCGGCGGGGAGCGCCGTCGCGGGTGCGATGCGCTCCGGGGTGAATTCGCGCACGGCGGCGACCGCCTCGTCGAGCCCTGCGAGGTGCTGCGCGAGCGCCCCGGGTCGCACCAGGCCTTCCTCGATGAGCGCCGCGGCCATGCCGAGCAGCAGGAACACGTCCGAGCCCGGACGCAGGAAATGGTGCTCGTCGGCGAGCTCGGCGGTTTCGGTGCGCCTGGGATCAAGGACGACGAGGCGACCACCGCGGCGCTTCAGCGCCCGCGCACGGCCGCGGAAGTCCGGAACAGTCCAGAGGCTGCCGTTCGAGGCCGCCGGATTCGCACCGAGCACCAGCAGCAAGTCGGTCCGGTCGATGTCCGGGACCGGAATCGACATGGGGCTGCCGAACAGTAGGCCCGCCACGAGCTGCTTCGGCATTTGGTCGAGCGTCGACGCGCTGAACACGTTTGCCGTACCGAGGGCGCGCACGAGCGCGGGAACGTAGAGCAGGAGCCCGTACTTGTGAGCGACCGGATTGCCGAGGTAGAGCCCCACGGCATCTCGGCCGTGAGCCGCGAGCACGGGTGCGATGAGACGCTCCACTTCCGCGTAGGCCTCGTCCCACGATACTGCTTCGAAGCCGCTGCCGCGCCTGACGAGTGGCGTGCGCAGTCGATCGGGGTCATGGTGCAGGTCGCGAACCGCAACGCCTTTCGGACAGATGTAGCCGTGGCTGAACACGTCCGCGGCGTGGCCGCGCACGGCGACGACCTCGTCCCCGGTGAGCGTGAGCTCGAGCCCGCAGCACGCCTCGCACAGCGGGCAGATGCGCGTCGCCTTTTCGGGCACCGAAGCAATCGTCATGCGGCGCACTCCCGGCGGGGTCAAGCGACCCACCTCGACCGCAGGGTACGTCCGATCGCGGCGCGCGTACACCGGCTCGTCCGGGCTGGCGTCGCCCGGAAAGACACGCGCTTGGGTACACTTCAGCCGGCGCAAATACCGCCCGAGGAGCCCGACCCATGGACTTTGCACCGAGTGCCCGCACGGCCGGCCTGTTGACCCGTCTAGAGGCGTTCATGCGCGAGTACGTGGCGCCCGCCGAGGCGGTCTATGACGCCGAGCTCAAGGGCTTTGGCGCCGATCGCTGGCAGGTGTTGCCCGTCGTCGAGGCTCTCAAGGCGAAAGCGCAGGGCGCGGGGCTCTGGAATCTGTTCCTGCCGGAGTCCGCGCGCGGTGCGGGACTCACGAACCTCGAGTACGCGCCGCTCTGCGAGGTGATGGGGCGTGTGCTCTGGGCACCGGAGGTGTTCAACTGCTCGGCGCCCGACACGGGCAACATGGAAGTGCTCGAGCGCTACGGGACGGAGGCCCACAAGGAGCGCTGGCTGAAGCCGCTGCTGGCGGGCGAAATACGCTCGGCGTTTCTGATGACGGAGCCCAACGTCGCCTCCTCCGACGCCACCAACATAGAGACGCGGATCCGGCGCGATGGAGATTCGTGGGTCATCAGCGGCCGCAAGTGGTGGTCGTCCGGCGTCGGCGACCCGCGCTGCAAGATCTTCATCGTGATGGGGAAGTCCTCTCCCGACGCCGACGTGCACCACCAGCAGTCGCAGGTGCTGATTCCCGCGAATACTCCAGGCATCAAGGTGCTGCGCATGTTGCCGGTGTTCGGCTTCGACGATGCGCCGCACGGCCACGCCGAGGTAGAGCTCGACAGCGTTCGCGTTCCGGTCGAGAACATGATCCTGGGCGAAGGTCGTGGATTTGAGATCGCGCAGGGCCGTCTCGGACCCGGACGCATCCATCACTGCATGCGCACGATCGGTGTCGCCGAGCGCGCGCTTGAGCAGATGTGCCGCCGGCTCATGAGTCGCCGGGCGTTCGGCCAACGGATCATCGATTTCTCGGTGTGGGAGGAGCGCATCGCGAACGCGCGCATCGACATAGAGTGTGCGCGGCTGCTGACGCTCAAGGCCGCGTGGATGATGGACGTGGCCGGCAACAAGGCGGCGCGCAGCGAGATCGCGATGATCAAGGTCAAGGCACCGCTGATGGCGCTCAAGGTCATCGACGATGCCATCCAGGCCTTCGGCGCCGCCGGCGTGACCGAGGACCCGAGGCTCGCGTCGATGTATGCGCACATCCGCACGCTGCGCCTCGCCGACGGCCCCGACGAGGTCCACCGTCGCACCATTGCGCACCTCGAGATCCGCAAGTATGCGCCGGTGCCAGCGAAGGCTCCGTGACGCTGGAAAATCTACTCGCCGGGCGCTTGCGCATACCGGCGATCGGCGCACCGCTGTTCATCGTCTCGAGCCCGAAGCTCGTGATCGCGGAGTGCACGGCCGGAATCGTGGGGGCGTTTCCCGCGCTCAACGCGCGTCCGGCCGAACGCCTTCGCGACTGGCTCGCGGAAATCACCGCCGCGCTCGTGGCGCACGACCGGGTGCATCCTCAGCGTCCGGCGGCGCCGTTCGCGGTCAACCAGATCGTGCACCGCTCGAACGACCGGCTCGAGCACGATCTCGCCGTCTGCGCGGAGTTCAGGGTGCCGATCACCATCACCTCGCTCGGTGCGCGCCGCGACGTGAACGACGGAATCCATGCCTACGGCGGCGTCGTGCTGCACGACATCATCAACAACACCTTCGCGCGCAAGGCGATCGAGAAGGGGGCCGACGGCCTTATTGCCGTCGCGGCCGGCGCCGGAGGCCACGCGGGCGTGCAGTCGCCGTTTGCGCTGGTTCACGAGATCCGCGAGTGGTTCGCGGGCCCCCTCGCCCTCTCGGGCGCAATCTCGAACGGTCGCTCGATCGCGGCTGTCCGGGCGCTTGGCGCGGATCTCGCCTACATAGGCTCGGCGCTGATCGCGACCGAGGAGGCGAATGCATCGGCGGCCTATAAGTCGACGGTTGCCTCGAGCCGCGCGGAAGACATCGTCTACACGAACCTGTTCACCGGGGTGCACGGCAACTACCTCCGGCAATCGATCGTCAACGCCGGCCTCGATCCCAAGAACCTGCCGCTTTCTGATCCGACCAAGATGAACTTCGGCAGTGGCCGCGAGAAAGAGGCCAAGGCGTGGCGCGACATCTGGGGCGCGGGCCAGGGCCTCGCCGCGGTCAAGGCGGTTGTACCGGTCGCCGAACTCGTCGAACGCCTCGCTCGTGAATACGCGGATGCGCGCCGGTCGCTCGAGGCCGACGCATCAAATTCCGGCCGCTCGCAGACAGCGCCATCGATGCTCACTTCGTAGGGGAATGCCGTGTCAATGTTCGACCTCACCGGTAAAGTTGCACTGATCACGGGTTCGACACGCGGTATAGGCAAGGCCATTGCGCTCGAGATGGCCGGGATGGGCGCGCGGGTCACGGTCTCGAGCCGCAAGGAAGATGCCTGCATTGCGGTGGCCGCTGAAATCACCGCGGCGGGCGGGGAGGCGTTGCCGTTCGCCTGCAACATCGGCCGCAAGCCGGAACTGCAAGCGCTCGTCGATGCGACCCTCGCGCGTTTTGGCCGGATCGATGTGCTGGTCTGCAACGCGGCAATCAACCCGTATTTTGGGCCGGCGCTCGGCGTCTCGGACGAGGCCTTCGACAAGATAATGAGCACCAACGTCAAGAGCAATTTCTGGCTCTGCAACATGGTGGTACCGGGCATGGCGGAGCACGGCGGCGGAGCCGTGATCATCGTCTCGTCGGTCGCCGGGCTCACCGGCAACGGCAAGATCGGCGTCTACGGAATCTCGAAGGCCGCCGACATGCAGCTCGCCCGCAACCTGGCGGTCGAGTGGGGGCCGCGAAACGTCCGTATCAATTGCCTCGCACCCGGCGTGATCCGTACCGATTTCGCCCGCGCGCTGTGGAGCGATCCGATCCTGCACGCGCAGCTGGTGCGTCAGTATCCGCTCCGGCGCATCGGCGAGCCCGAGGACGTCGCGGGCGCGGCGGTGTTTCTTGCCTCCGCCGCCGGGCGCTTCATCACCGGCCAGACGCTGGTCATCGACGGTGGCGGTGGAGTCAGCGGACCGGAGAACTCGCTCGACTGATCCTCAGTCGGCGAGCGTCGTGTCGATCGGCAGGCCCGCCAGCAGCGTGCGCGTGACGGGCGTCTTGCCGGCGATCTCGACGAGCCGCGCCTTCTGCTCGGCGCTGAGCGGCTTCGAGAACGACAGACGCCGGTCGATACGTTCCTTCTTGTCGGCGTCCTTCGTGTAGCGAAGGCCGACCGTAATCTTGCCGAGTTCCCACGCCTTGCGTCCCGCGTACATGCGAAGCGTGATCGACGTGCACGCGCCGAGGCTCGCGAGCAGCAGCTCGTAGGGCGAGGGTCCCGTGTCGCTGCCGCCGAGGGCGACCGGCTCGTCGGCCGTGAACCGGTGGTGGCCGGAGACGACCTGGGTCGCGAACTTGAACTCACTGATGACCGTGACGTGCGCCATTGCGTTGCTCCCCGTCGCCGACCGCTAGTCGGCGGAACTCGCCCCGACCGCGACCCAGGCGAGGTCGGAGTTGGATACTGATTCGAGCTTGAATCCCTTGGCCGCGGCGGTCATGCGCGTCAGCGCCTGGCCGATCGGCATCGCCGGGCGCGGGTCGCCCGGCTTCTGCTTGATGAAGCGCACGGGATTGAGGCGCGCGACCACGTAGTTTCGCAGGTACGGGGACTTGAAGCCGCGCTCCTGCAGCGCCGCGATGATCTTCTTGACCTCGGTATCGATGCTGAGCAGACGATCGGCGTAGCCCTCGCGCTCGCGCAGGCTTGCCGCGAGCGTGCGCTCGGAGAAGCGGTCGACCTTGCGCAGCAGCGAGTTGTAGGCACCGCCCGCGAAGCGCGGCGCCGATTCGTAGATAACCCCGAGCGTGATCAGTTCCGCTGCCTCGAACTGGTCCGCGAAGTCCGTCTCCTTGGCGCGCGGCTCGCGCTTCGAGAGCGTTCGCGCCATGCGGATGACCTCGAGGCTGCGGTCCTTGAGGTTGTGCGCCTTCTCGGTGTTGAGCGCGAGGATCCGGTAGGCGAGCGCCTCATCGGGCGAAATCAGCACGGAAATCTGCCGCAGGCCGAGCACCTTGGCGGCGGCGAGCCGGTGGCGGCCGTTCGGCGTCCAGAACCGTCCATCGTGGCCCTGCACGACTATGAGCGGATCGAGGAACGCCCGCGCCTCGTCGATTTTCTCCGCGAGCCGCTTGGTGTGGGTCGGGGAAAGATCGCGCTGGAAGGGTGTGGGCTGCACGGCGGCGAGCGGCAGCGTCGCGATGACCAGCGGGCGGCTGCCGAGCGGATCGCGGTAGGCGCCGATCGGGGAGCCGCCGGCCGTCCGGATCAGTGCGACCAGCGCGCTCACGTCGGCGTGGTCGAGGCCGATTGCGATCTCGGCGGCCGAGAGCCCCTGCGCGGTCTTTGCGGGGGTCAGCCGGCGGCGCGCGGCGGTCCGGCCGGACGCCGGCTTCTTCGGCCGTGTGCCTGTCGCTTTCGGGGTGGCTTTGCGCGTCGCCATGGCGAACTCCTGCTCGAGCGGGTGCGCCGTTCGGCTGCCCGGGCGGACCGTGGGATCTCGCGCCGCGAGCGCGCTCGGCTGGACGGTGAGTGTACCTGAGCGTCGTGCGGACGTACCCGCAGTGCCGCGCGTGCGTTCCTTCCGGGTATCGCGGGATTGCTATTGATTGTCACCCGCTGGCAGCGGCGCGAATCTCGCCACGCGACGCGCACGGCTCGACCACGATTCCTGGCAGGTCTACACAACCTACCTGCTGACCGGAGAGCACGCGAGCTGCACGACCGTCGTGTCCAACGAGCGGTTCGCAGTCGACAAACCGGGCTGGGGACCCGTCGAGGTCGCGCTCGGGTACAGCGAACTTGACGTCAACCGGGCGATCTTCAGTAGCCCCGCGAGCGTCGCCGCAGGCGGTTGAATTGCGGATCCCTCGCAACAGGCGCGCGAGTTGCATGCGTGGACTGCGGGCCCCAACTGGTACCCCACGCAGAACATCGGCTTCATGCTCGACGACGGGCGCATCCGTTTCGCTGGCCGTGCCGGCACAAGTTCCCAGCCGATCGACCGGGGCGATTTGCGGTGGATTTTCACCCGTTTCCAGGTGAACTGCTAAACGTCAACCCGCGGTCTGGGGGCATCGGCAGCTGACCGAGATCCCCCGGCCCGCGCGGCGCTGGATGTGCAGGCGCCCGCGCAGCGCCGTCGTGCGCAATCCGAGCGACTGCAGCCCGAAGGCCTGCGGGCGGGCGACGCTCGGATCGAATCCGACGCCGTCGTCCTCGACAATGAGAGAGATCACCGTCGGCTGCACGCGAAGGGAAACCGTGATGCGGCTCGCCTCGGCGTGCTTGAATGCGTTGTTCACTGCCTCGCGGGCGATCTGGTAGAGATGTTCGCGCATCGGCAACGGCAGCCGCAGCGCCGCCTCCGCGCGTACGTCGATCACGAGGTTCTCGCGAACCGCCGGGGGCAGCTGCGCGGGAAGGCGGTGGAGTGCCGCGACCAGGTCGCCGTCCGTGGCATGGAGCGGCGACAGGCCGAGCACGATCTGGTCGCAGGCCTGCATTGCGTCGCGGATCGCGCCCGATATAAAGAGTACCGCCTCGACCTTGGCAACGCCGTCCCGCTCCGCCATGCGGCGCACGCCCGCGACTCCAAGGTGAAGCCCGGTCAGGCTCTGCCCGAGTCCGT
>JANXZZ010000297.1 GCA_025355245.1 Pseudomonadota bacterium
GTGATGTAGTCGTCCGCCCCGCCCTCGAGGCCGTTGACCTTGTCCTGCTCCTCGGCACGCGCGGTCAGCATGATGACCGGAACGTCGCGCGTCTCCTTGTCTTTCTTCAGCGCGCGCGTGAGCTCGAGCCCGCTCATGTCCGGCAGCATCCAGTCGACGAGCACGAGGTCGGGCCGGCGATCGGCGATGCGCGCGCGCGCCTCGCGCGTGTCCTCCGCCTCCACCACCTCGAAGCCGGCGCGCCGGAGACCAAACGCGACCATTTCGCGAATCGGGCGCTCGTCCTCTACGACCAGGATCTGTCGGCTGCTCATGGCGCCCCGCGTGGCCTGTGATGATCGCTTCATTACAGCCGCGAATTGTGACGGTTCGGTGACTCGACCCTGGGAATTCCCGGCATTTGTAAAACGCCGGTCACTTGCCCGGCGCCTTGCTCGAGCGCGTGGCGACGTCGTTGCGAAGATAGACGGGCTCGGCCTGCGCGGCGCTTACCGTGCGTCCGGCGCGAAGCTCGACCGCCGCAAGGCGCGCGATCGTGGCGGCATCGGGAAGCAGCAGCGGCCAGCGCGCCGCGAGGCTCGCGCCGAATCGCTCCTCGAGCGCCGGATACGCGGACCAGCCGTGTCCGGCCGCGACCGGCCGTGAGCCCGCGGGCGGCGCGGGCACCGCGAGCGCGGCGGCGAGTCCCTCGGCGAGGAGTTCGCAGCCGCCGTCAGGGCCCGACCTCGCGAGCCCCCAGTACACCTCGCCCATGCGCGCATCGAGGCATACGAGCGCTGAGTCGGTCGCCGTCAGCGCGAGCGCGGCGGCCGCGAGCGCGCGCAGGTCCGAGACCGGCACCAGCGGCAATCCGCTTCCCAGCCCAAGCCCCTGCGCGAGGCTGACCGCGATGCGAACACCCGTGAACGCCCCCGGGCCGCGCCCGAAGGCGATCGCGTCAAGGTCGGCAAGCTGCGTGCCGGCCTCGGCGAGGATCTCGTCGACCATCGGCAGCAAGCGCTCCGCGTGCCCGCGACCGAGCACCTCGTAGCGCATGCGGACCTCAGTGCCGGCCAGCAGCGCCGCGCTGCAGGCCTCGGTCGCCGTGTCAAGCGCGAGGATCTTCACGGCGCGGCGACCAGGAGCTCGCGCAGGTGGTGCCTGAGGAACCTCGCGGCCTCCTCCGGCTCCTGCGTGACCGTCATCGGCGGCAGGCTCTTCAGGAACGCGCGCCCGTAGCTGCGCGTCGTCAGGCGCGGATCACCGAGCATCACGACGCCGAAGTCCTCCGGATCGCGGATCAGCCGGCCGACTCCCTGCTTGAGGCTCAGCACCGCCTGCGGCAGCTGGTACTCCATGAAGCCGTTGCGACCCTCGCGCTTGAGACCTTCGAGCCGTGCCTTCAGGACCGGATCGTCGGGCGAACCGAAGGGCAGCTTGTCGATCACGACGAGCGAGAGCGCCGGACCGCGCACGTCGACCCCCTCCCAGAAGCTGCCCGTGCCGAGTAGCACGCCGTTGCCAACCTCGCGGAAGCGGCGCAATAGCGCATCGCGCGGCGCCTCTCCCTGCACCATGACCGGGAAGGCGTCCTCCGGCGTCAGCGCCTCCTTCAGCAGGCGCGCCCCCTCGCTCAGTGCGCGGTAGCTCGTGAACAGCACGAAGGCACGCCCGCCGGCCGCGCGGATGAGCGGCAGCGCGGTGTCGATGATCGCGGCCGTGTAGCGCCGGTCCGCCGGGTCCGGGAGCGCGCGCGGCAGGAACAGGCGCGACTGGGCTTCGTAGTCGAAGGGACTCGGGATCAGGAGCGTGCGCGCTTTCTCAGCGCCGACGCGCCGCGTGAAGTGCGAGAAGTCATCACCCACCGCAAGGGTCGCGGAGGTGTAGACCCACGCGCAGGGACGCGCCTCCACCTGCGCCTTCAGCCGCTCCGCGACCTCGAAGGGCGTGAACTCGAAGCTGAAGCTGCGCGCGCCACTCTCGACCCAGCGCAAGCCCGTCGACTCGTCGAGCCCGAGGATCGACTGGAGCCGCCCCGCGGCATCCGCGGCTCGCCGTCCGCACTGACGCACGCCCGGCAGCTCGAGCTCGGGCACGTCGAACTGCGCTGCGAACGCGCCCAGCACCTCAGCGAGTTCCGCTCCGGCTTCCGGCACTGCATCCGGGAGCGCCGGCCAGTCGACGCGCTCGCCGAGGCCCTCGAGCGCCCGCTGCACGGTGGCGACCTGAAGTTCGAGTCGCTCGATCAGCGCGCGCGCGGCCGCGTCGAGAAGTCCCGCGCGAGTGAGCTCGGCAAGCGCGTCGCGCGCGAGCGAAAGGAGCAGCCGCGCGGATACCCGCGTACCGAAGAACTGCGCGGCGACTTCGGGGAACTGGTGGGCCTCGTCGAGAATCACGGCGTCGGTGCCGGGGAGCAGCTCGCCGAAACCCTCCTCGCGCAGTGCCATGTCGGCGAGCAGCAGGTGGTGGTTCACGATCACGAGGTCCGCGGCCTGCGCTTCGCGGCGGGCCTTGACGACGTGGCAGCCGCGGAAGTCCGGGCAGTCCTGGCCGAGGCAGTTCTCGCGGGTCGAGGTCGCCGCGAGCCACGCCGGATCGTTGTCGGGAACGGACTCGAGCTCGCTGATGTCGCCGCTATCGGTGGTGCGGCTCCAGCGCTCGATGCGCGCGAGGCTGCGACTGCGCGTGCGCTCGACGCCCGGGAGGTCGGGCGCACTCACTGCGAGCGCGAGGCGATGCCGGCACAGGTAGTTGGCCCGACCCTTCAGCAGCGCCACTCGCACCGGCCGGCCAAGCGCCTCGCCGACCAGCGGCAGGTCGCGGTGGAAGAGCTGGTCCTGGAGCGTGCGCGTGCCGGTCGAGACGATCACGTGGCGCCCCGAAAAAAGCGCCGGCACCAGGTAGGCGAAGGTCTTCCCGGTCCCGGTGCCCGCCTCGACGACGAGCGCGCCCTTGAGGTCGAGGGTCTCCGCGACCGCCTCGGCCATCTTCAGCTGCTCGCGCCGCGGACGGAACCCCGGCAGCGCCTCCGCGAGCGGGCCGTTGGGACCGAGAAGTTCTGGGATACTCGACACGGGCCGCCAGACGGCCGAAACGGCCGACAATCGCTTGAGGGGATGCGTATGCGAGCCCGGCGATCCTCGCGGGAGCATCGCCGATCCGCCACCGGGTGCGCGGGGGGAAGTGTACCGAATGCCCCCCCGCCCGAGGGTGCGCCGCTGGCCGCCGGCACGATACCCGTCGGCCCGGAATTCTGCCGGCCCGTCCGGGTACCGAGGCCAGAGGGCCCGGGGGGGGCGTTCGCAGCGCAAAATCTGCCAGCGGGGCCTAACGGCGGGGCCGCCGCTCAAGTCCTCAGCGCCGCGGCCGCTGACCTTGGTAGCCATGACCCGCACGACGGACTCCCGCCCCGGATCGACAGCGCCCGCGAACACCGCCGGGGGCGGCGCTTCGCTTCGCGTCGTGCTCGCGGCCGGCCTCGCGCTCGGCTTGGCGCCGGCGGCGCCGGGATCGCTCGGCGCAACCACTGCCCGGGGCGTCCTCAGCGTCGGAGCGACGGTGCTGGCCCGCGCCGACATCCGATTGGCGTCCGTACCGGAGGCGATCGAGATCTCGAGCGCCGACCTCGCGCGCGGCTTCATCGACATCGCCGAGCCCGCACGACTCGTGGTCCGAAACACCAGCGCCGTGGGCTTCGAGCTCGAGGTGCAGCCGGTGAGTCCGCTGTTCACGGCCGTCGAGATCCGTGGTAGCGGCGCCGACGTAGCCTTCGATGCCGCGGGTGGCGCGATCGCGCAGCGCGGCAGGCGCGGCGCGGAGTTGCCGGTCGTGCTCGGCTTCAGGTTCACGCTGGCGCCGGGACTCGCCCCCGGTCGCTACCCGTGGCCGCTTGCCTTCAGTGTGCGGCCGCTCGCGCTCACTCAGTAGGTCACGGTCACCACGATCGTGTCGAGGTAGGCGCCCGCGCCGACGTCCTGTCCCGCGGAAATCTGTCCGTACATGATGCCCGTGGCCTGCTGCGTGGGATTGCCGGGCGTCAAGGTCAGCGTCGCGGTCCCGGAGAACGAGCCGCCGGTTCCATCGCCCCACACCTGCGCGTAGGCCGTGCTCCAGAAGAGGTTGTAGCCGAGCTTCTGCACGCCCGAGAACATCGAGCGCGGCGAGTACGAAGCGCCAAGACCCGAGCTCAGGCTCACCGCCGGGGTCACCGTCGTCGAGCCGCCGCTCAGGAGCGTGCACGTGACCGCGAGGTTGCCGTTCGAATGGAGCGGGGTCGCGCTCAAGGGGTTGTAGACGCCAAATGCGGGACCCGTCGCGGTCACCGAGCAGCTGACGACCGCGCCCGCGGGTAGCGCGACCAGCAACGCGACGAGCGCCGCGAGACCGCCGAGTGCCGGGCGAAGCTTCACGGGCCCGTGCTCCGGCAGGCGAGCGTGCCGAGGTCAGGCTGTACCACGTTCGCGGGCGGCGTCGGCACCTCGAAACTGCAGGTGCCACCGTCCCAGGTGGCGGAGCCGGTGCCGGCCGCCGCCAGCGTCGTCACGTAGGTAACGCCGTCGAACACGACCGGGAAGGAGCCGCCGTTGAAGCGGACTTCCGCGCCCGTGGGCACGGGTGCGCCCGTCGCCGTGACCAGGCGGAAGGTGCCGCCGTGGATCCGGGTCACCGGGAAGCGCGCGACGACGCCGCTGCGGTAGGCGGGCGCGAGCACGACTTGCTTGCCCAGAATCTCGGTGTCCATCGGCAGTTCCTCGGGCGCGACGCTGATGCGATTGTCCTCGTAGGCGCGCAGGTTGTGGAGCAGCGCGCGCCCGTTCGAGTCGGTCGTCGTCACCCGCTGGTTGTCGAGATACACGGGCACGCCGGCGATGCCGCCGACATCGACGCTCGCGAAACTCCCGGTCACCGAGCGCGTCAGGTGCAGGTCGCCCTGCAGGAGCGTGGCCGCGCCGCTCACGAACAGACTCTGGCCGCTGATGCCCTGGTTGCGCGCCGCCTCGACCTCGACGTCGAGCGGGTCGAACTGCGCGCGGCCGTCGGCATCGTAGTTGCCCGACGTCGCGCCGCCGAGCCGCCAGCCGTAGCCCGGGTCGACCGGCGGGTTCTGCAGGACCGAGGCGAACACCTCGTTTTGCGGCGCGCCCTCGCCCTTGCCGCCGATCGCGGAGGTCGTGAACGCGCGCCGGCCGCCAAGGCCGACCGTGTAGGTGAGGAACACGCTGCGCTGGGGCGTCGCGCCCAACGAGTCGCTGAGCGTGAGGTTGACCGCGCCCTGCTCGCCCGCGCGCACGCTGTAGGAGGCGCTGATCGTCTGCTGCGTCGGCGCACCGCGGTAGCCGTCCATCGCGGCGGCGACGGCGAGGGAGCCGCGTGGCCCGAAGTCGAGGCTCGCCTGCGCGAGCGTGCGCGTGCGCGGCACGAAGCCGGTGATGACGGCATCGGCGACCTGCCGGTAGTTCGAAGTCGCGTAGCTCGTGTTGAACACGAGGCTCCAGCGCCGTTCGCGACGCTCCCAGCCGACGCCGGCCAGGAGACCGTTGCCGTCGGCGTTGCCGCCGGCCGCGAGCGTCGCGGTCAGGATGCCGAGGATGTCGATGCGTTTCGCGAAGTTGATGCCGAGCGCGTGCGCATCGCCCGCCACGAACTCGCCGTGGCCCTCGACGGTGAGCGAGTCGCTGAGGCCGCGGCGGTAGGTTCCCGCGCCGAACATCGCACCGTAGTGGAAATTCGCGAGCGCGTAGTCCTTGCGCACGGGACCTAGGTCGGCGGAATACTGGCTGAGGCCGGGCGCCAACAGCGAAACGCCCGAGTAGAAGGACTGGGTCATCGACTGCTCGCGGCCGAGCGCGTCGCGCACCACGACCCGCACGTCACCCGCGCCCGACACCGCCGGCACGTTGTCGACGACGAAGGGACCGGGCGGCACGTTGAGGCTCGACACGCGCTGGTTGTTGACGAACACGTCGACGGTCGAGGGCACGACCGCGGTACCGCCGGTCGTCAGCAGCGGCGTCGTCAAGAGGTCCGGGCGAATGGCGAAGTTCCGCGCCCAGCGCACGCCGCCAAAGCGCACCGCATTGCCCCAGCTGCCCGGGTCGCTGATCGAGTCGCCGACGTTGAGCGTCTCGAGTCGTTCTGCGAAGTCGTGCGTGAAGCTCGTGTCGAGGCGCAGCGTGCTGCTGGTCCCGTCGCTCGAGCGCGTGACGCCGGAGTTGGTGAGGACACCCGGGCCCGCGAAGATGCCGAGTTCCGCGAAGGCACCCGTCGCGTTGACGCCGGCGATGCGCTGCTCGGAGAGCTGGTAGTTGAGGAAGGCGCCGGGCTCCGCGCGCGTCAGCGCCGCCGCGCGCGGCAGCGGCGATGCGAGGCGCGTCATCTCGAAGGCCTCGGCCGGCGCCTTGATGTTGAGGTGCTGGGTCGCCGCATCGAACTCGGCGACCAGCCGCGAGCCCGCGAACAACGGGAAGTAGCGCTTGCCGTCGTAGTCGCGGCCGTCGCGGTTCGGCACCACGAGGTTCATGCGCTTCAAGTCGCCCGCCTCGAGGTAGAAGTGCCCGGCCGGATCGCGCAGCACCACCAGCATCTCGCCGCCCTCGCGCGCGTTGACCGCAACCTCGAGCACGACCTCGGTGAAGGGCACCGTGCTCGAGCGGCCGGGTGCGTCCTCGGCGCGCGCGCCGAGCGACCACAGGCCAATGAGCAGCGCCAGAATATGGTACCTCGCGACAGAGCCAAGGGCGGCGCGGAGGGAGGTGGCGGGCACGGGAGCTCGGTCGGGAGCTTGTTAAGGAGAGGCGACCGCGACCTCGGCCGCGATCGGGCCCGAGTCGCCGTGGCCGCTCAACTTGAGCGCCTGGCCCTGCGCGAAGCCGCTGGGCGGCGTCAGCGTCCAGTGCGTCTCGGCACCGCCGAGCACGTAGCGCGAGCCGCCGACGCGCCCCAGCACCCGGGCATCGGCGGAGGCGAGTTCGAAATCGGTGAGCTGCACGTGCGCGAGCCCGCTGTTCGCGGCCGCGAGATCGATCGTGCCGTCGGAGCGCCAGCTGGCCGTGAAGGCGAGCTGGGGTTTCGCGGCGGGTGCCGCGAAGAAGACGGGAATGCTGAGCCGCAAGGCGACCTTGAGCCCGGTGAATCCTGGCGGCGCCGCTTCCGGCACTTCCTGGAAAAAGAGTCGGTAGGTGCGTTCGCGGCTGCCATCGGCCGGGCCCCGGCGCGCGACGCGTACGATCTGGTCGCCCTTGGGCGGCACCACGAACACGGGTGGCGTGACGATGAGCTCGCCGGTCGGCTCGTACTTGTCGGCGCCCGCGTCCTGCGACCAGGCCACCGACTGCACCTGGATCGTGACCGGTGCGGCGCCTTCGTTGTGCAGCGTCAGGACCCCCGTCTGGTGGGAGCGGTCCATCTCGAGGCGGATCGGGGCGAGGTTAAAGGTGCTCGCGGCGGCGGGTTGCGCCGCCGCGAGTAATCCCCCGAGAAGCACGGCGAGACGCCTCCACTTCGGAGTCATGATCGCGTTCATTCGCGAGTCCCGTGCCGAGCGGTCAGTAGGTAACGGTGACCGTGATCAGGTCCGTGTAGGCACCCGGAACCGCGGCCTGGTTGGTCGCGTTGTCGAGCAGCTGGCCGAACACGGTCAGCGCGCTCGCGGTCGCGAGGCCCGCGCCCGTGCCGGCCTGCGTGACGCTGGTGCCGGTGCCATCGCCCCACACCGTCGTGTAGGTGTTGGTCGTGAACAGGTTGTACTGCAGGGTGTTGGCGCCGTTGGCCATCAGGCGCTGGGCAATCGTGCCGCCCGTCGTCGTGCCACCGTTGAGCGCCACCGTGAACGGTGTCGTCTTGGTGCAATTTACATTCACGACGGAGCTACTCACTACATTACCGGAGCCCGGCGTGTAGTTGCCGAAGCCGAGCGCGGCGGAACTCACCGAGCAGGTCTTGAGGACCGTGGCGGAAACCTGGAAGGTGCTGGTGGTGGTGAGGGCGCCCGCCTGGCTCGCGGCCAGAAGGACGGCGCCGGCGATGGCGCTCTTGAGAATCGTACGCATGACTACTCCTAAGTGTTACTGACGCATCAATTGCGTCGCCGTACCGCTGTCTCCGGGGGCGAAGAACGGCGGCGAGTTGATTCTTCGGATTTGACAAGATCCGGTCGTGACGGCGTTCGCATCTCCGGGATCGGGGGCTCAAGTTTGGAAGGGATCTGCCGAGCCCTTCGCACTTAGGACATGCCCTGAGTCGAGGCTCGGGCACTCCCGGCGACCGTGCGCGTGTTTCGGCCTACGCCCGATTTGACATAGTCAGGCGCCCGGCGAGGAGTTCCGCAACCCCGTCGGCACGGCCGGCACGACCCCCAATAATCGTGCTGCGATGCGGCAGTCCCGCAACTCGTATAATCCCGGGCCCGACCGGTGCCCGCGGGCACGACGAGACGCTACATGGCCACCCAGCCCGTGATCCCGGCGGCTGCCGCTCCCCAGGTCCCGGCGAGCCTCGACGCCTGGGTCAACGAGGTTCGCGCTCTCACCGCGCCCGCCCGCGTGCACTGGTGCACGGGCTCGGATGCCGAGGCGGCCGCGCTCACGGCCGAGCTCGCCGGCAAGGGCGAACTCCTGCCGCTCAACGCGCAGACCTTTCCGGGGAGCCACCTCGCCCGTTCCGCGCCGAACGACGTCGCGCGCGTCGAACACCTGACCTTCGTCTGCACCCAGAACGAGCAGGATGCGGGCCCGAACAATCACTGGATGGCGCCGGCCGCCGCGCACCAGAAGATGACCGAGCTGTTTCGCGGCGCGATGCGCGGCCGCACGCTCTACGTCGTGCCCTACTGCATGGGCCCGATCGACTCGCCCTACGCGCGCTGCGGCGTCGAGATCACCGACAGCGCCTACGTCGTGCTCAACATGCGCATCATGACCCGCATGGGTTCGCAAGCGCTCGAGCGCATCGCGCGCGACGGCACGTTCGTGCGCGGCCTGCACTCGACAGGCGATCTCAACCCCGAGCGGCGTTTCATCATGCATTTCCCGGAGGAGCTCGCGATCATGAGCTTCGGCTCCGGCTACGGTGGCAATGCGCTCCTTGGCAAGAAGTGTCATGCGCTTCGGATCGCGAGCTGGCAGGCGCGCAAGGAAGGCTGGCTCGCCGAGCACATGCTACTGGTCGCGCTCGACAGCCCCGAGGGCAAGACCTTCTACGTGGCGGCCGCGTTTCCCTCGGCCTGCGGCAAGACCAATCTCGCGATGCTGATTCCGCCCGCCGCGCTCCCCGGCTGGCGGGTACGCACGATCGGCGATGACATCGCCTGGCTGCACCCCGGCCCCGACGGCCGGCTGTACGCGATCAATCCGGAGTCCGGCTATTTCGGCGTGGCTCCGGGCACGAGCCCCAAGAGCAACAAGAACGCCTACGACATGATCCGGCACGACACGATCTTCACGAACGTGGCGTTGAATGCGAGCAACGAGCCGTGGTGGGACGGCGCCGGTGGTGGCCCGCCCGTGACCGACTGGCAGGGACGGCCTTATCTCGCCGCGAACGGCCCGGCCGCGCACCCGAACTCGCGCTTCACGGTGTCGGCGCGGCAGAACCCGAGCTACGCCCACGAGGCCGACGCGCCGGCCGGGGTCCCGATCTCGGCCATCATCTTCGGCGGCCGGCGCCGCTCGCTCGCGCCGCTCGTCTACGAGGCGCGCGACTGGAGCCACGGCGTGCTGGTGGGCTCCGGCGTCGCCTCCGAGACCACCGCCGCGGCCGCGGGCCAGGTCGGGGTGCTACGCCGCGACCCCATGGCGATGAAGCCCTTCGCCGGCTACAACTTCGGCGACTACTGGCGCCACTGGCTCAGCGTCGGCGCGCGCCTCAAGCACCCGCCGCGCATCTTTCACGTCAACTGGTTCCGCCAGGACGCGGACGGCAAGTTCCTGTGGCCGGGCTTTGGCGAGAACCTCAGGGTCCTCAAGTGGATACTCGGGCGCGTCAGCGGCGGCCTCGGCGCCCGCGAGACCCCGATCGGCTTCATGCCGGCGGCGGCGGATCTTGATTCGACCGGGCTTGCGATCACGCCGGGGGCGCTCGAGGAACTCTTGTCGGTCGATGCGACGGCGTGGCGCGGCGAGCTTGCGAGCCTCGGCCGTGACTTCGAGCAGTACGGGGAGCGCCTGCCGGCGGGACTCAAGACGGAACTCGAACAGGCGCTCGCGCGCCTCGCTTGAGGCGCGCTACTCCTCGGCCACGAAGCGGATCGTCTGCGAGGACTCGCGCTCGGGCGCGCGCCCGAGGCCGATGAGGCCCTCGCCCGAAATCGGCATCGCGTCGCGGCGGATGAACTGCTCATCGCCGCCGTTGCCGTGCACGAAGGTGCCGTTCGTGCTCTGGTCGACCAGCATGAAACGCGCCTTGTTGGCCTCGATGCGGGCGTGCAGGCGCGAGATCAGGTTGCCCTTGATGATGATGTCGTTGTCATCCGCGCGGCCGATCGTCACCAGGTTGCGGTTGTCGTCGAGCACGATCTCCTCGCCCTGGAAGCGCAGCTTCAGGCGCCGCGGCCGCACCTGCTCGCGATTCGCGAGCGCGATCGCGGGCAGCATCGAGGTCACGTCCTCGGTCTGCCACAGCACCTCGTAGAGCGCGACCTCGTGGCTGCGACCCTTCAAGGTCGCGACGTCGATCTGGCGGACCGCGGCGCGCCAGTCCGGGGACAGCTTCTCGACCATCGTGATCGTGGTCATGACCTGGCCGGCCTTGGCCTGGCTGGTCATGCGATTGGCGGTGTGCACGGCCGCGCCGAACACGTCCCGGTTCTCGAGTACCACCGGGCCGAAATGGCAGCCGATGCGGATCGCGACGTGCGCAAGGTCGTTCTGCAGGCCGGCGTGCGCGGAAATCGCCCGCTGCATCTGGTTCGCGGCGTTGACCGCCTGGTCGGCCGTCGGGAAGGTCGACATGACCTCGTCGCCCATCGTCTTGATGACGGTGCCGCCGTGCTGCTCGGTCGCGCCCTTCATCGCCTCGATGCAGATCCCGACCATCTCCCGGGCTTTGGCGTCGCCGAGTTTTTCGTAGAGCATCGTGCTGCCGACGACGTCGGCAAACAGGATGGCAAGCTCAATGTCCTTATTCATGCCAGCGGGATTATATACGACTTGTCATAACGGCCCGACGCCGGAAATCCGGTCCCGCGGGCCCGGGTAGGACACGTGCTCAGCCGGCAAGCCGGTCACCGCCCACGCCGTCGGCCGCGATCCGGGCGCGCTCGATCACGCCGAAATCCGCGCCCTCGCGCCGCCCGAGCTCGCTGAGCGTCCGCCGCCACGCCCGCGCACCGGGCCGTCCCGCGTAGAGGCCGAGCATGTGCCGGGTCATGGAATGCAGGCGCGTGCCGCGCGCGAGCTCGCGCCCGACGTAGTCCCGGAGCCGCTCGGTGACCTCCCCGGGCTCTGGAATCGGCCCACCGCCCGGTTCGGCGCCGCGCTCGAGAGCGGCGAAGAGATAGGGGTTGTGGTAGGCCTCGCGGCCGACCATGACGCCATCGACGTGGCGCCACTGCTCGCGCGCCACGGCGAGCGTGCGGATGCCGCCGTTGATGACGATGCTGAGCGCCGGCCGGGCGCGCTTGAGGCGCCACACCGTGTCGTAGTGCAGCGGCGGGATCTCGCGGTTCTGCCGCGGGCTCAGGCCCGCGAGGATCGCCTTGCGTGCATGCACGATAAATGTACGGCAGCCGGTCGCCGCGACCCGGTCGACGAAGGTCTCGAGGAACTCGTAACTGTCGAAGTCGTCGATGCCGATGCGGCACTTGACGGTGACCGGGACCGCGACCGCCGCCTGCATCGCCGCGACGCACTCGGCGACCAGCTCCGGACGCGCCATCAGGCACGCACCGAAGCTGGCACTTTGCACGCGATCGCTCGGGCAACCGACGTTGAGGTTGATCTCGTCGTAGCCCCACTCGGCGCCGATCCGCGCCGCCGCCGCGAGTGCCTCGGGCTCCGCGCCACCGAGCTGCAGCGCGACCGGGTGCTCGGCCGGATCGAACTCGAGCAGCCGCGGCCGGTCGCCGCGCAGGATCGCCTGGGCGACGATCATCTCCGTGTAGAGGAGCGCGCGCGGCGCCAGAATCCTGAGAAAATGCCGGAAATGCCGGTCCGACCAGTCCATCATCGGCGCAACGGAAATGCGCCGTCCGCTCGGCTTGGCGTCGGCGGCTGACGGTCCCGGTCGCGCAGAAGCTGCGACGGACTCGCTGCAAGTCTCAGCCACGTGCCACGTTCCTCGAAGTAGTCCGCGCACGACGCGACGGTGCAAAGGG
>JANXZZ010000333.1 GCA_025355245.1 Pseudomonadota bacterium
GGGCTCCTGAAGCGCATCGTGCCGCCCTACTCGATCCCCTCGCCCTCGAGCGAGGCCGCGCTCGCGGCACTCGAAAAAGTGCCGCTCGCGCTCGCGCGCGAGCGCGTCCAGGCACTCGTATCCGAGCGCGGCCGGCTGGCGGGGGCGCTCGCGACGTTCCCCGGCACCGTCAAGGTCTGGCCGAGCGAGGCCAACTTCGTGCTGGCCGAGTTCGAGGACGCGAGCGCGGTGCTCGAGCGCGCGCGGCGCGCGGGTTTCCTGCTGCGCGACTTCAGCCGCGGGGCGCTCACCCGCGGCTGCCTCAGGATCTCGGTCGGGACCCCGGAGCAGAACGAGCGCCTGCTCGCGGGCCTCGCCGGGACGGCGCCGCCGTGACTCCGACCCTGTTCATCGATCGCGACGGCACGCTCATCGAGGAGCCACCGGACGAGCAGGTGGATGCGCTCGCGAAGCTGCGGCTGATGCCGGGCGTCATCGGCGCGCTCGGCGCGCTCGCGCGCGCGGGTTATCGACTCGTGATGGTCACCAACCAGGACGGCCTCGGCACGCCGTCGTTCCCGGAGCAGGACTTCCGGGAGCCGCAGGATTTCCTGCTGACGCTGCTCGCCTCGCAGGGCATCGAGTTCGACGCCGTGCTCCTGTGCCCGCACCGCGCGGTCGACCACTGCGAGTGCCGCAAGCCCGCGACCCGCCTCGTGGATGACTACGTTGCGACCCGGCCGATCGACCCCGCGCGCTCGGCGGTCATCGGCGACCGGGTGACGGACCTCGAGCTCGCGCAGCGCCTCGGCCTCCCGGGACTCAAGATCGCGCCCGGCACGAGCGGCGAGTTCACCTGGGCGGCGGTCAGCCGCTGCCTCACCGAGCGCCACCGCCGCGCGAGCGTCGAGCGCAACACGCGCGAGACCCGGATCCGGGTCGCGCTCGACCTCGATGCCGAGGGACCGATCGCGATCGACACGGGCATCGGCTTCTTCGACCACATGCTCGAGCAGGTCGCCCGGCACGGCGGCTTCGCGCTCGAGCTCCACTGCGCGGGCGACCTCAAGGTCGATGAGCACCACACGGTCGAGGACTCGGCGCTCGCGCTCGGCCAGGCGCTCCGGGAAGCGCTCGGCGACAAGAAGGGAATTGCGCGCTACGGCTTCCTGCTCGCGATGGACGAGGCCGAGGCGCAGGTGGCGCTCGATCTCTCGGGGCGGGCGTATTTCCTGTTCGAGGGCCGCTTCCCGCGCGACTCGATCGGCGCCCTGCCGACCGAGCTCGTGCCGCATTTCTTCCGCAGCCTCGCCGATTCACTGGGCGCGGCGCTGCACCTGACCGTGCGCGGCGAGAACACCCACCACATGGTCGAGAGCTGCTTCAAGGGCGTGGGCCGGGCGCTGCGCCAGGCGCTGCGGGTCGAGGGCACGGAACTCCCGTCCACGAAGGGCGTGCTGTGATGCGCATCGCCGTCATCGACAACGGCGGCGGCAACGTCGCCTCGGTGCGCTTCGCGCTCGAGCGCCTCGGCGTGCGCCCCGTGCTCACGACCGATGCGGGCACGATCGAAGGCGCGGAACGCGTGATCCTGCCCGGCGTCGGCGCGGCGGCGGATGCGATGCAGCGCCTCGCCGCGAGCGGCCTCGACCGGCTGATCCCGACGCTGCGGCAACCGGTCCTCGGCATCTGCCTCGGCATGCAGCTCTTGTTCGAGGCCTCCGAGGAAGGCGCGACCGACTGCCTCGGCATCCTTAAAGGAGTCGCGCGGCGCATCCCCGACGGCCCGGGACGCCCGGTCCCGCACATGGGCTGGAACCGCCTCGAGCCCACGCGCGCCAGTGCGCTGCTCGCCGGCATCGAGCCCGGGGCGTACGCTTACTTCGTGCACAGCTTCGCGCTCCCCATTGGCGCCGACACGCTCGCGAGCAGCGACTACGGCGGCCCCTTCACCGCGGTCGCGGCGCGCGGCAACTTCCACGGCGTGCAGTGGCACCCGGAGCGTTCGGCCGCGGCCGGCGCCCGGCTCCTCGCCAATTTCCTGTCGCTCGACACCTGATTCATGCAACTGATCCCGGCCATCGATTTGAGGGGTGGGCGCTGCGTGCGCCTCTTCCAGGGTAATTTCGCCGCCGAAACCTGCTACGACGTGACCCCCGAGGGGCTCTACGAGCGTTTCACCGCGCTCGGCGCCGCGTGGCTGCACGTCGTCGACCTCGACGGCGCGCGCGACGGCGCGCAGGCGCACCTCGCCGTCATCGACGAGCTCGCGCGCCGCGGGCGACTCAACCTGCAGGTGGGCGGTGGCCTGCGCGCCCGCCCGACGGTCGAGCGCACGCTCGGCTGCGGCGTCGCGCGCATCGTGATCGGCAGCCTTGCGATCAGCGATCCCGACGTCGTGCTCGCGTGGCTGCGCAAGTACGGGCCCGAGGCGGTCGTGCTCGCCTTCGACGTGCGCCTCGATGCCCAGGGCACGCCGCGCATCGCGACCCACGGCTGGGCCGAGCAGTCGCCGGTCGTGCTCTGGGACGCGGTCGCGCGGTTCCTGAAGGCGGGACTCAAGCACGTGCTCTGCACCGATGTCGATCGCGACGGACTGCTGGCCGGGCCCAACTTCGACCTGTACATCGAGGCGGTGCGGCGCTTTCCCGGCATCGAGTGGCAGGCCTCGGGGGGCGTGCGCGACGTCGCCGACCTGTGGGCGCTCGCCGACGGTGGCGCGAGCGCCGCGGTCAGCGGCCGTGCGCTGCTCGAGGAGCGGTTCGTGCCGAAGGAGCTGAAGCCATTCTTGCCCGCCGCATAATCCCCTGCCTCGACGTGAAGGACGGCCAGGTCGTCAAGGGCGTGCGCTTCCAGAACCACCGCGTGGTCGGCGAAATCCTCGAGCTCGCCGCGCGCTACCGGGACGCGGGCGCGGACGAGCTCGTGTTCTACGACATCACCGCGAGCCCCGACGGCCGGGTCGTCGAGCGCCGCTGGGTGAGCGAGGTCGCCGCGCTGCTCGACATCCCGTTCTGCGTCGCGGGCGGCATCCGCAGCGTCGCCGACGCCGAGGCGGTGCTCGCGGCCGGCGCCGAGAAGATCTCGGTCAATTCCCCCGCGCTCGAGGATCCGGAGCTCATCGGCCGGCTTGCGCAGCGCTTCGGCACGCAGTGCGTCGTCGTCGGCATCGACAGCCAGACGCTCCCGGGCACGGGTGCACCGCGCTACACGGTCGAGCAGTACAGCGGCGACCCCGCGCGCTCGCGCTCGAGCGCGCGCGACACGCTCGACTGGGCGCGCGAGGTGCAGGAGCGCGGCGCCGGGGAGATCGTCCTCAACTGCATGGCGAGCGATGGCGTGCGGGCGGGCTACGACCTCGCGCAGCTCGCCGCGGTGCGCGCGCGCTGCCGCGTGCCGCTCATCGCCTCGGGCGGCGCCGGCGAGCTTGAGCACTTTCGCGACGTGTTCGTTGCGACCGGCGCGGACGGCGCGCTCGCGGCCAGCGTCTTCCACTCGGGTTCGATCGCGATCCCCGACTTGAAGCGCTACCTCCGCTCGAGCGGCATCGAGGTAAGGCTGTGAACGCGACCGAGCTCGACTCCCTCGATTTCGCCAAGGGCGCCGGACTCCTGCCCGCCGTCGTGCAGCACGCGGACACGGGCGCGGTGCTCATGGTCGGCTACATGAACCGCGAGGCGCTCGAGGCGACGCTGCGCGTGGGCAAGGTCACGTTCTACAGCCGCAGCCGCGCGCGCCTCTGGACCAAGGGCGAGACCTCGGGCCACGGCATCGCGCTCGTCTCGGTCACGACCGACTGCGATCGCGATGCGCTGCTCGTGACCGGGCGACCGGCCGGACCCGTCTGCCACACCGGCAGCCCCAGCTGCTTCGCGGACGCACCGCCTGCCGCCGCGGGACTCGGGTTCCTCGGCGCGCTCGAGGGCGTGATCGCGGAGCGAATCCGCGCGGCCCCCGAGGCGAGCTACACCGCGCGCCTGCACGCAGCCGGTACCAAGCGCATGGCGCAGAAGGTCGGCGAGGAAGGCGTCGAGGTCGCGCTCGCCGCGCTCGGCAGCGATGCGGGCGCGCTCGTCGGCGAGAGCGCCGACCTGCTGTTCCACCTGATGGTGCTGTTGCAGAGCCGAGGCCACTCGCTTGCGGACGTGGCCCTCGAACTCGGTCGTCGCCACGCAGAACGTCGCTAGGCCGAGGCCCTCGCCTTGCGTGCGACCGCCGCCATACCCAGCGCCGCGATCGCGGTCACCAGGGCCGCCGCGCCGAAGGCGGCTGCCGAGCTCACTCGTTCCCAGATAAGGCCGAAAAGCACCGCGCCCGGAAGCACGAGGATGCCGCTCGCGAGGTTGTAGAGCCCGTAGGCGGTGCCACGCTGCGCAAGCGGCGCGACGTCGCCGACCAGCGAGCGCTCGGCGGGTTCGGTGAGTGCGAGCGTCGTGGAGTAGCCGATGAAGAGGAGCCAGAGCAGCGCACCGGAGGGTTGCACGAAGGCGAGCGCCGCGAGCGCGAGCACCCTGAGGCTCCAGCCGCCGAGCAGCAGCGGCAAGCGGCCGACGCGATCGCTCAGCGCGCCCGCCGGATAGGACACCAGCATCTTCGAGAAGCTCGCCGCCGCCCACGCGAGCGGCACCCACGTGACCGGGAGTCCCGCCTGCCGCGCCCACAGCACCACGAAGACCTCGGGCACCGTTGCAAGCGCGAGCACACCGGAGGCCACGATCAGCGCGCGCAGGCGCCGGTCGAGACCGCTGAAGCTCAAGGGCGGCGGCGCCGCGCGCGCCTCGAGCGGCGCATCCTTCGGTACGCCGAATGCGAGCAGCGCGATCACGAGGATGCCCGGCACGATCGACCACAGGAACACGCGCCCGAGCGGGACGCCGGCGCCGAGCAGCACGAAGGCGATCAGCGGACCGAGCGCGGCGCCCGCGTTGTCCATCGCCGAGTGAAAACCGAAGGCGCGCCCGCGGATCGCGGGCGCCGCGGCGCCGGCGATCAGCGCCTCGCGGGGCGCGGTGCGGATGCCCTTGCCGACGCGGTCGAGGAAGCGCAGCAACAGCACGTAGGGCCAGCCCAGCACGAAGCCGATCGCGGGACGCGCGAGGTTGGCGATGCCGTAGCCGCCGAGCACCAGGCCCTTGGCGCTGATGCCGCGATCGGCGAGGCGCCCGGCATAGAGCTTGAGGAGGCTCGCGGTCGCCTCGGCGACGCCCTCGACGAGGCCGACGATGGCCGGACCCGCGCCCAGCGTCGCGGTCAGGAAGATGGGCAACAGCGGCGTGATCATCTCGCTCGCCGCATCGTTGAGGAACGAGACACAGCCGAGCACGATGACCGTGCGCGGCAGGCGGACGGTGAAGCTCGAGAAGGACATCGAGGGGACTAGCGCCGCGCCGCGAGGATGCGCAGCATGCGGCGCAAGGGTTCGGCCGCGCCCCACAGCAACTGATCGCCGACGGTGAAGGCGGTCAGGTACTCCGCGCCCATCGGCAGCTTCCTGAGCCGTCCGACCGGAATGCCGAGCGTGCCGCTGACCGCGGCCGGCGACAGCTCGCGGATCGAGGCGTCGCGCGTGTTCGGCACCACGCGCACCCAGTCGTTGCCGCTCGCGACCACCCGCTCGATCTCGGCGAGCGGAAGCGCGCGGCGCAACTTCAGCGTCAGTGCCTGGCTGTGGCAGCGCATTGCACCGATGCGCACGCAGATCCCATCGAGCGGGATCGGGCGCGACTCGCGCCCGAGAATCTTGTTGGCCTCGGCGGACGCCTTCCATTCCTCGCGGCTCTGGCCGTTGCCGAGGTCCTTGTCGATCCACGCGATAAGGCTGCCCGCGAGCGCAGTGCCGGACTCGGCGTGCGGGAGTGCATCGCTCCTGAGCGCCGTCGTCACGGCGGCGTCGATGTCGAGGATCGAGCGCGCCGGGTCGCCGAGGAGCGCGGCCGCCGCGGCGTGGGTCGCGCCCATCTGCGCGACCAGCTCGCGCATATTCGCAGCCCCCGCACCCGAGGCCGCCTGGTAGGTCATCGCGGTCGCCCACTCGACCAGGTCCTCGCGGAACAGGCCGCCGAGCCCCATCAGCATCAAGGACACCGTGCAGTTGCCGCCGATGAAGTCGCGAAGGCCCGCATCGAGCGCCGCATCGATGACCGGCCGGTTGACGGGATCGAGGATGATGACGGCATTGGCCTGCATGCGCAGCGCCGACGCCGCGTCGATCCAGTAGCCGTCCCAGCCCGCGGCGCGCAGCTGCGGGTGCACGAGGTTCGTGTAGTCGCCACCCTGGCACGAGATGATCACGTCCATCTCGGCGAGCGCGCCGATGTCATGCGCATCGCGCACCGGCGGCGCGGCGACGCCGATGTCGGGCGCGGCGTCGCCGGCGCGCGTGGTGCTGAAGAAGACGGGCGCGCCGAGCGTGCCGTCGCGCTCGGCGCGCATGCGCGCGACGAGCACCGACCCCACCATTCCCCGCCAGCCGACGATCCCGAAGCGCATCAGTCCATCCTCGTCGCGAACGCGCCTAGAAAAGGAGTTCCTCGGCGGGCTCGCGCAGGTTATAGCGCGAACTCATCGAGTGGCCATACGCCCCCGCCGTCGCGATCAGCAGCACGTCACCCTCGCGCGTGACCGGCAGCTGGCGCGCGTGGCCGAGCACGTCGGCGGATTCGCAGATCGGGCCCACGACCTCGCAGGTGACGGAGAGCGGCTCGCCGAGGCGGGTCAGGTTCACGATCTCGTGGTGCGCGCCGTAGAGCGCCGGACGGATCAGCGAATTCATGCCGGTGGCGACGCCCACGTACTGGACCGCGCCCTTGCCCTTGAGCTGCGTGACCCGGGCGAGCAGGACGCCGGCCGCGGCCACGAGATAGCGGCCGGGCTCGAGCCAGAGCTGGAACTTCGGCGCCCGCACGCGAAAGGCCGCGAGCGCGGCGTCGAGCGCCTCGACGTCGACCGGCAGCCGGCTCGGCTTGTCAGGCACGCCGAGGCCCCCGCCCAGGTCGAGCACGGTCACCTCCGGGAAGCGCGCCGCGACACCTGCGAGCACGTCCGCGACCTCGATCCAGTTGTCGATCGAGAAGTTGCCGCTGCCGGTGTGCGCGTGCAGGCCGACGATGCGCGCGCCCGCCACCGCCGCGAGGCGCTCGAGCTCCTCGACCTCGAACAGCGGCACGCCGAACTTGGTGTGGGCGCCGGCGGTGCGCACGTGCGCGTGGTGGCCGTGGCCGCGGCCGGTGTCGATGCGCACGAACACCGACTGGCCCGCGAATAGCACCGGCCACTCCTTGAGCGGGTGCAGGTTGTCGAGCGTGACCTTGAAGCCCTGCTCGAAGGCCCAGCGGTACTCGGCGCGCGGCGCGAAGTTGGGGGTGAACAGGATGCGGCCGCGATCGAGGCCTGGCACTTCGCGCAGCAGATGCTCGATCTCGCCGCGCGCCACGCAGTCAAAGCCGATGCCCTCGGCCGCGATCGCGCGCAACAGAGCGCCGTGCGGGTTCGCCTTCATCGCGTAGTGCACGTGGCTGACGGACTTGAGGCCTGTGAGGTCGCGGCACGCGGCGCGCACGGTCGCGGTGTCGTAGACGTAGGCCGCATCGCGCTCGGCGAAGCGCGCGAGCAGCTCGGCGCGGCGCTCGCGCCACCACGGCGGCGTGGGCTCGGGCCGCGCCGGCGCGTGCAGCTGTTCCCAGGTGGGCCCCAGCACCACGTCGTTGAGCGCGGCGCGGATCAAGAGCTCGTGCAACTGCGACACCAGCCGATCGCCCTGCGCCTCGTCGATGACGAAGGTGAAGTTGAGGTCGTTTGCGGCCTGGCTCACCAGGTAGATGCGCTGGTCCTCGAACAGCGCGAACGCCTCGCCCAAGTCGTGGAGGATGCCGCGGATGTTGCGGCCGACGAGCGAGAGCGCGGCGCACGGCCCGATCATCTGCGTGCGGCAGAGCCCGGCGAGGGAGGCGGCGAGCGCCGCGAGCGCGACCGAATCGAGGTTGTTCGCCGCCGGGTCGAGCGACACCGTCACGTTGGTCTCGGAGGTCGAGACCAGGTCGACCGACAGGCCGTGCTGCTTGAAGATCTGGAACACGTCCGCGAGGAAGCCTACCTGGTGCCACATGCCCGGGCTTTCCATCGACACGAGCGTGATGCCCTTCTTGATCGCGATCGCCTTCACCTGCGCCGCATCGCCGCCCGCCGGGCTCGCGGTGATGTGCGTGCCCTCGAAGGCCGGGTTCTGCGTCGCGTAGACGTAGAGCGGGATCCCGTACTGCTTGACTGGCAGGATGCAACGCGGGTGCAGTACCTTCGCGCCGCTCGAGGCGATCTCCTGAGCCTCGTCATAGTGCAGCTGCTTCAGCAGCCGCGCGCTCGGCACGCTCTTGGGGTTGGCGCTGAACATGCCGGGGACGTCGGTCCAGATCTCGAGGCGCAGCGCCTCGAGCTTGGCCGCGAAGTAGGCACCCGAGGTGTCGGAGCCGCCGCGGCCGAGGAGCACGGTGTGCCCGCCCGAATCGCTCGCGATGAAGCCCTGGCTCAGGTAGATCCGGCCAGCCTTCGAGAAGCGCGCCTTGAGCGCGGCGTCGGGCGCGAACGGGCAGGTCGCGGAGAGGATGCTGGCCCCTTCCGAGGCCCCCGGGCGGTCCTCCGCCACCAGCACCGTGCGCGCGTCCACCCACTCGACCTCGAATCCCTCGGTCGCGAGCCAGGCGGCGCCGAGTTCGGTCGCCATGAGCTCGCCGGTCGCCATGACGCGGGCGCGGATCCGGTCGCTGACCTCGTTGACGAGCGCGACGCCGGCGGCGATCTGGCCGAGATCCGCGAGGTGCCGGCTGACCCCGGCCGGGAGCGCCATACCGAGTTCCCGCGAGAGTCGCTCGTGCCGCTCCTCGATCGCCGCGAGCGCGGGTTCGATCGACTGGTCGCTGCCGAGCGCCAGCAGAGCCTCGAGGCGGTCGGTGATGCCGGACAGCGCCGAATGGATGACGACGGTTTGCACGCCCTCGGCCAGGCGTGCCTTCAGGACCTCACGGATTTTTCGCCAGTTCGCGGCCGTCGAGACGCTGGTGCCGCCGAACTTGAGGACCACGAACGAGGCGGGAGTCGAAGCCATGGCGTTTCAGGGACCGGCGGCCGGTCGATCGACGGGGGACGGGTGGCGGGGTGGCGGAATCGACGGCGCGCGCGGAGCGCTCAGCCGTCGTCCTCGAAGTCCTGCAGGGCTTTCTTGAGGCGCCGCTCCGCGAGCACGTCCTCGAGCTTGCTCCAGGCCGCCTTGCCCTTCTTGCCCGGCTGCACCTTTTTACGGTCGACGCGGTCGATAAGCCGGTCATAGTCCGGCTCCTCCGCCTCAGCGTCGGCGAGGAACTCTTCATCGAGTTCAAAGTGCTCTTCGTCACGCTCGCTCATTGCCCGGCACGCCTCGAAAATTCCCAATCAGATCAAAGAGATCTGACACTTTTTGCAGTTGCGAAGCCACCGAACTATACAGAAACGAGGGCCAACTGCAACTGGAATCCCTAGCGGCACCAAAGACGCGAAGGCCCCGCATGCGGGGCCTCGGGAAAACAGGCAGATTCGTGGCGCGCGGCCGGTCAGGCCGTCAGTCGCACTTTCTGAGGCAGGCGTCGTAGGCCGCGTCGCACTCGCGCTGCTTGGCCGGGTCCTTGCCCGAGGCCAGCATGCACTTGTCGGACTCCTGATCGCACTGCGCCACGCACTTGTCATCGGCGAGCGTGCGACCGGCGCCGGCGGCAACCGGGACCGGCGGCGGCGCATCGCCCGCGAGCACGATTCCGGAAGCCACCACGGCGGCCAACAGCCACGCGCCGCGCCGAATGAGCTGTGCAGATCGCATCGTCGTCTCCTGTGCCGGCCATGAATCGTTCACGGTCGGTGCCGAATCATGAGACGCGCGTGGCCGCGATGCAACGGGGTGCGGTGTCGCTCAGGCCGCGAAGTGCTCGGGTCGCAGCGTCGGCAGCGTCCCCGCCCCTGCCCGCACCGCCGCCGCGTAGCCCTGGGTGCGCGGCAACAATCGCTCGAAATAGAGCCGCGCCGCGGCGAGTTTGCCCTCGTAGAAGGCGCGCTCGGGCGTCGGCCCCGCGAGCGCGGCGCTCGCGACGAGTGCCATCCTGAGCCAGCACCAGCCGACCACCACGTAGCCCGCGAAATTGAGGTAGTCGACTGCCGCGGCCCCCAGTTCCTCGGGATCCTTCTGCACGCGCTCGCCGACGAGGCGGGTCAGTGCCGCCCACTCCTCGACCCCGGCCTTGACGCTAAGCGCCCACGGCTTGAGCGCGTCCGGCAGGTCCGCGCCGAGCGTCTTCGCGATCTCGGCGACGAGCAGCTTCACGCTCGCGCCGCCCGTGTGCAGTACCTTGCGGCCGAGGAGGTCGAGCGCCTGGATGCCGTTCGTGCCCTCGTAGATGCAGGCGATCTTGGCATCGCGCAGGTACTGCTCGGCGCCGGTCTCGCGGATGAAGCCGGCGCCGCCGTGCACCTGCACCGCGAGGCTCGTAACCTCCATCGCGGTGTCGGTCAGCAGCGATTTCACGATCGGCACCAGGAGCGCCACCAGCGTGCCCGCGTGCTCGCGATCGGCGGCCTCGGGCGCGAGCTCCTCGATGTCCTGCAGCATGTACGTGTAGTAGGCGAGCAGCCGCTGCCCTTCGGTCAGCGCCTTCTGCGTCAGCACCATGCGGCGCACGTCCGCGTGCACGATGATGGGATCGGCGTTCTGCTCCTTCGCGACCGGCCCGCGCGCGGAGCGGCCCTGCAGCCGGTCGAAGGCGTAGCGCACGCCGGCCTGCAGCGCGCGCTCGCTTAAGCCCAGCCCCTGCAGCCCGACGCCGAGGCGGGCGTGATTCATCATCGTGAACATGCAGGCGAGGCCGCCGCCCGGGTTGCCGACGATCCAGCCCTTCGCGTCCGCGAACGACAGCACGCAGGTCGGCGAGCCGTGGATGCCCATCTTGTGTTCGATCGATTCGCAGCGCACGCCGTTGGCCCGGCCGTCGATGCGCTTGGGCACCAGGAACAGGCTCAGGCCCTTGGTGCCCGCGACCGCATCCGGCAGGCGCGCGAGCACGAGGTGGAGAATGTTCTCCGCCATGTCGTGATCGCCCCAGCTGATGAAGATCTTGGTGCCGTTGACGAGGTAGCTGCCATCCGCCGCGGGCGCCGCGCGCGTGCGCAGGATCCCGAGGTCCGTGCCCGCCTGCGGCTCGGTGAGGCACATCGTGCCGGTGAAGGCGCCGGTGACCAGCTTCTCGAGGTACTGCTGCTTGAGCGCCTCGCTGCCGTGGCGCGTGACCGCGAGCACGGCGCCCTCGGAGAGCCCGCTCGCCATGCGCCAGGCCATCGCCGAGCCGCACAGCATCTCCCCGACCGCAATGTGCGCGACCGCGGGCAGTCCCTGGCCGCCGAAGGCGGGATCGGCGGCCATGCCCGCCCAGCCGTCGCGGCAGAACTGCTGGTAGGCGGCCTTGAAGGCGGCCGGCGCCGCGACCTCACCGTCCCTGAGCACCGGCCCTTCCCAGTCGCCTTGCCAGTTGAGCGGCGAGGTCACGGTCTCGGTGAAGCGCGCGGCCTCCTCGAGGATGCCGTCGATCAGCTCGCGGTTGATCTCGCCGCGGCCGAGGCCCGCGAGCACGCGCTCGGCCTCGAGTACCTCGTGGATCACGAACTGGAAATCACGGCGCGGCGCGCGGTACTCGTACATGGCTCGACCTCGGAATCGCTGGCTGCGGGGGACGCGGGAAGTCTAGCAGGCCGCCCGCGGCACCAAGATCAAAAACCTAGGGAACGCGCCACGCGAAGCGCCGGCCGAGCACGGACGCGACGACGAAAAACGCGGCGGCGCTCCAGGCAAGCGACCAGTGGATGCCGATCACGCTGCCAAGGAAGCCGATCGTGAGGCCGCTGAAGGTGCGCATGCCCATGCTCGCCATCGCGAACACGCCGATCACGCGCGCGCGCACCTCGACCGGCGCGTTCATCTGCACCAGCGCCTGCGCCATCGAGCTGAACGAGAGCTCGACGAAGCCGGCGATCGCGAGCAGCCCGAGCACCAGCGCATAGGCGTGCGCGAGCGCGAACCCGCCGAGCGCCGCGCACCAGACCAGGGCCAGCACGATCGCGGTGCGCGGCCGCGGCGCGAGCAGCGCCCAGCTCTCGAGCACGATGCCGGCGGTGAGAGCGCCGAAGGCATCCGCGCACAGGAGCGCGCTGTAGGCGACGCCCATGTTGGCCTGGCCCAGGTCACGGGCGAAGCCCGGCATCTGCGCCTGGTAGGCGTTGCCGATGAAAAACGACGCGGCCGCCGCGAGCAGCGTCATCGACAGCAGGATCGGGTTCTCGCGAATGACCCGGATCGCCGCGAGCATGTCGCCGAAGCCGCGCACTGCGCGCGTCGGCTGGGCCGAGGCCGGCCGGAAGCGCGGGCCGTACGGCGCGCGCCACAGCCAGTACACCATCGGCAGGTAGATGAGCGCGTTCACGAAGATGCCGCGCACGGGGCCGAGCACCAGGAACAGCACGCCGCCGATGCCGGGCCCGACCAGCAGACCCAGGTAGCGGCCGGTGGCGCCGAGTCGCACCGCGCTCTGCAGTTCCTCGGCCGGCACGATCTCGTGCAGCAGGAGCTGCGAGGCCGGACCCCAGAGGACGCCCGCGATGCCGTGCACGATCAAGAGCACGACCGCCTGCCACTGCTTGGCATCGCCGGTCAGGAACACCCAGCCCCACGCGAGCGAGCAGCCGATGAAGAGCAGCATGCCGAGCTGGATCACGCGCCTAAGGTCGAAGCGCTCCGCGAGGCCGCCCGCGTACACCGACAGCGTCAGGTACGGCACCCAGTGCGAGACGACCGCGGCGCCTGCGAGCGCCGGCGAGTGGAACTTCTGGAAGATCACGTAGTAGCTGAGCACGTGCTCGATCACGTCCGCCGTCATCGCGAGCGAGGAGCAGACCAGGAACCAGCGGAAACCCGCGTGCCGCAGCGCGCTGAAGGAGCGCTTGGGTACGGCGCTCATGAGCGGCGTGCCTGGGCGCGCGGTGGCACGAATGTCGGAAGCGGTCGCTGCATCCGTTCGATCAACGCGAGGCGAGCATCGCTTTCAGGAAGCGGTAGTAGAAATCGACGCCGCGGTCGAAGGCGACGACCCCGATGCGCTCGTCCTGGCCGTGCGCGCGGCCATCGTCCGCGTCGCCGGAGTCGCCGCTGACCGCGTACACCGGAATCCCGGAGGGCGCCATCATCGCGGCATCGGAGGCCGAGCTGTCCATGGTCGGAATCACCGGCGCGCCCGGCCACATCGTCGCCGCGACGCTCTCGACCGCGTGCACGACGTCGGCGCGCACGACGGGCGCCGCAAAGCCGTGCTTCGACTCGGCAGTGTCGTGCATGACGCCGAAGTCATCGAAATAGCGCACTTTGAGCTTGGGCTCCGCGAACACGCGCAAGAGCTCCTGGCGGATGTCCTCGGGCGAGTGGCCGGGCAGGATGCGGCAGTTGACGTTCGCGGTCGCGGTCTGCGGCAGCGCGTTGTTCGCGTGCCCGGCGGCGAGGCGCGTCGCCACACAGGTCGTGTGGGTCTGGCGGTAGTCGGCGATGTCCTCGTTGAGGCGCGCGATGGCGCCCACGTCCGCCGGCACTGCGAGCACGCCCTGCAACACGGCGGCGCGCGCGGCATCGGCGCTCGGCAGCATGCGCTGGTAGAAGAGGCGCACCGCCGCGTTGAGCTCGTACGGGAACTGGTAGTGCTCGAGGCGCCCGAGCGCCGCGGCGAGTTCGTAGATCGCGTTGTCGGCAACGGGCTCGGAGCTGTGCCCGCCCTTGTTCCTGACGGTGAGCTCGAAGTCGGCGTAGACCTTCTCGGTGAGCCCGATGTAAACGCCGACACTCTTGCCGTCCTTGGTGGTGACGCCGAGGCCGTCGTGGTTGAGTGCGAACTCGGCATCGATGAGGTCGCGGCGGTGGTGCACGAGCCAGTCGATGCCGTTCGCACCCGCCGTTTCCTCGTCCGCCGTCAGCGCGAGGATGAGGTCGCGCGGGCCGCGGTAGCCTTCCTGCTTGAGGCGAATCAGCGTCGCGACCATGATCGCATCGCCGTCCTTCATGTCCTGGGTGCCGCGGCCGTAGTAGAAGCCGTCCTTCTCGATGAACTTGAAGGGATCCGTGGTCCAGTCCTCGCGGCGGGCTTCAACGACGTCGAGGTGCCCCATCAGCAGCACCGGCCGCGCTTTCCCGGTGCCGTGCAGGCGCACGACCAGATTCATCTTGCGCGGGTCCTCGCCGACGATCGCAATGTCGCTGGCGGCGAAGCCGGCGGCGCGAAAGCGCGCGGCCATCGCTTCCGAGGCCGCGGTGACGCTGCCCGCGGATTCGGTGGTGTTGATCTCGATGAGCTCGCGGAACACGTCGCGCGCGAGCGCGCGCGTCGCGGCATCGTCGGCGCGAGCGCTACCGACGGTTCCCAGAAGACCGACGAGAACCATTCCCGCGAGCCGCCGCTTCATCGTGCCTCCACGCGTTGACGCCGTTGCCCTCCCGAGGGCAACGCGGTCTGTTCGGAGTGACTTAATCGGAGGGTCGTCGGCGCACGCCGACGTTCCGGCCCAGGTCGCCGTTGACCGGGGGAGCCGGTCGGCCTGTCGGCGACACCCTCGAATCCAGCAGCAACAGTATGCCGGAGCGGCCGCGACCGCGGGCGTGCATCGGGGCGGTGCTGCCGCGTCCGGCCCTCGAGCGCTGGCGGACCTTGCCGCGCCGCGCGGTCATTGCTTGGGGCTCGATGACGCATCGTTCTGAAGCCGACCGGAGTCGGCCTGCATTTGCGCCCACGCGCGTTCCGACGAATCGCTGCTGACCCGCACCATGCGCTCGTAGTACGCCTTCGCTCTGGCCTTGTCGCCCCGGCGTTCGAGTGCGACCGCGAGAGCCTCGAGGACCTTCGTGTCGTGCGGCACGCGCGCACTGGCGGGTTCGAGGACCGCGATCAACCGTGCGGGCTCCGCCTGCAGGCTGCGGGCGGCGTCCGCCCACAATTGCACCGCCTCGATCGGCGCCGCGGTGTCGCGCACGACGTCATCGAGCAGCGTAAGAACCCGCTTCGCCTCGGGTTCCTTTCCGCCCTGCGCCATCAACGCCGCGGCGAGGTCGATCCTGAGGCCGACATTCGAGGTACCGCCGCCGAGGGCGGTCACCTGGTCACCGACATCGATCGTCGCGCCCTCGTGCGCAGCGATCCGCGCCGCGAGTGCCCAGACCGACGGGTCGGCGGGGTGCTCTCGCAAGGCTGCCGCGATCAGCGGCCTCACGATCGGCGGCGGCCGACCGAGCAGGAAAATGAGGCGCGCGAACGCGACGTCGGCATCGGCTGCGCTCAACCGGGTGATTGCTGCGCTCTCGACCGCAACCGGATCTTTGAAGGTCAGCGTCAGGGTGCGAACCCTGTGGGAGGCGATCAGCTTGTGGACGGCAACGTCAAGGCCGGCCTTGTCGAACGGAAAGGCATCCTTGAATGACTCGGGCTCCGGGACCCCGCGGTCGATGTTTCGAAGGTAAACGTTTGTCGGCCGGCCCAGCGTCCGGTCGTCAAACAGCAGCAGGTGGACGAGCAGCCACGCCTCGCCGTAGAACTGCGACTTCGCCTGCGGGTCGTTGTACTCGGCGTCGCTGTGCTTGACCGCGAGCATTCGTTCCATCGGAATCCACTCGCCCGCGTTGGTGGTCCAGCGCGCGGTGGGTGGCTGCTCGCCGACGATGATCGTGTTCTTCACGATGCGAACTGAACTGAAGAGTTCCGCGTAGCCCTCGGAACACCACGGCGGCAAACTGAGCGTGGACGTGCTGCGCTCGATGAAGTGCGTGTACTCGTGAAAGACCGCCGTTCTGAGGCCCGAGGAAGGCATGTCGGCGTCCACCGCGATCAGGTTCCCGTAACGCTCCTCCTGGAAAAAACCGCCAAGCCCGGGTCGGGGCGCCGCGTAATTTGCGAAGTCGTCGCGATCGAGCAGGTAGATCGTCGTCGGCACATCGGGGAGCCGGTCTTCGGACTGCAGCATCAGTCCGACCGTCTGCTCGAAGGCCTGCAACTGGCGGGCGACGTCGCGGGTCGCTGAATCGCGAAGCGTGCTGTAGAGGTGGAAGTGCCCGACCGTCAGTTCGCGCCAGTCCGTGCGCGCCGAGCGCGCAACGCCCGGTAACGCAACCAGCAGCGCCAGCACGAGCCCCGCAACCCATCGGTTTGGTGAGCGCATCTGCGTCCCTGCATCCCCGCGCAGAGTCTAGCGCGCGGCTGCCGCATCCGACACGTGCGCGGCACCCCGGCGGCCGACCTGCCGCCGCCGCCTCGAGAACTGCGATTAATTGGTCGGGGCGGCGAGATTTGAACTCGCGACCCCTTGCACCCCATGCAAGTGCGCTACCAGGCTGCGCCACGCCCCGACCGGAGGATTTGCCGCAGGACCGCGGCTCGAACTTGAGCGGGCGGATTCTAAAGGAAGCGCCGGCCGAGGGCCATGCTGGCCCGTTGAATGCGCCTCAGCGGCGGAGGGACTTGAGCAGCGCCTCGAGCTCGGTGCGCACCTGGCGCACGATCTGCTGGCTCTGGGACAGGTCCTCGCGCGCCTCGTCCCCGGCGAGGCGCTGGCGCGCGCCGCCGATCGTGAAGCCCTGGTCGTAGAGCAGGCTGCGAATTTGGCGGATGACCAGCACGTCCTGGCGCGGGTAGTAGCGGCGGTTGCCGCGGCGCTTCACGGGCTTGAGCTGCGGGAACTCCTGCTCCCAGTAGCGCAGCACGTGCGGTTTGACGCCACAGAGCTCGCTCACTTCACCGATCGTGAAATAGCGTTTGCCGGGTATCGCCGGCAGCTCGGCGTTATTGCTTGGTTCCAGCATAGGCCTCAACCCGAGCCTTGAGCTTCTGACCCGGGCGGAACGTCACGACGCGCCGCGCGCTGATCGGAATCTCTTCTCCGGTCTTCGGATTGCGGCCCGGCCGCTGGTTTTTGTCGCGAAGGTCGAAGTTGCCAAAGCCCGAAAGCTTGACCTGTTCGCCCTGCGAAAGCGCTGCGCGGACCTCCTCGAAGAAGAGGTCGACCAGCTCTCGCGCCTCGCGCTTGTTGAGACCGAGCTGATCGAACAGTGCCTCGGCCATTTCCGCCTTCGTGAGTGCCATGCGTTCTTAGACTCGTGCTCAGTCGCGGATGGTCGCTTCAAGATCCCGGTGCAGACGTTCGCGGACCGCCGTCATCACAGCATCGACGTCCGCGTCGGTGAGAGTCTTCGATTTATCTTGCAAAATCAAGCCTAAAGCGACACTTTTTCTACCAGAATCTATCCCCTGACCCCGGTACACGTCGAAAACTTTGAGTTCGCGCATCAGGCTCGACGCGGCGACAGTAACAGATTCACGTAACTGGCTGAAAGTGACGGCTTCATTTACGACGACCGCAAGGTCGCGTCGCACCACCGGGAAGCGCGACTGCTCGAGCGCAGCGGGTACCGCGGACGGTGACGTTATGTTCAATTCGATTTCGAACAGGTACGGCGCAGGCTGGAAATTAAGCGCCCGCGCAAGCTCGGGGTGCAGCTCCCCGATCCAGCCGCAGGGCGTTGATTCCCGATAAATTCGTGCGCATCGACCGGGGTGGAGGCACTCAAGCGTCTCCGCCTCGAAACGGAAATCCTTAAGCGGAGCGCTCGCCGCCAGCACCGCTTCGAGGTCCGCCTTCGCATCGTAGAAATCACCGCTCCGGCGGGTCGCACCCCACTGCTCGGGAAGGGAATCCCCCCAGACAACACCAGCAAGAGTATTAATCTCACTTAAAACAGCATCTTGAAGAATAAACTTCGCGCCGAGCTCGAAGAGCCGCACACGCGCCTGCTGGCGGCGCGCGTTGGCACCGAGCGCGGCGAGCAATCCTGGCCACAGCGACACGCGCATTTCGGCGAGTTCCGCCGAGATCGGATTCTTGAGCGCGAGCGCGGGCAGCGACGGAAACAGCCGCCGCTGCAGCGTCGGATCGACGAAGGTGTAGTTGATCGCCTCGAAGTAGCCGCGATCGACGAGTCGGGACGCGAGGCGCGCGGCCTCGATGCGCCCTTCGGGCACGGCGCCCGGTCGCTGCGGCATCGGCGCATCGATCTCGGGGATCTCGTTGTAGCCAAAAATGCGCGCGACCTCCTCGACGAGATCGGCCTCCTGGACGATGTCGAAGCGCCAGCTTGGTGGCGTGACCGTCCAGCCCTCGACCGTCGCCTCGAGCGGCATGCCGAGCGCCGGCAGGATCCGCGCGACGCGTTCCGCCGGCACGTCGATGCCGATCAGGCGCTTCAGGTACGTGCGGCGCAGCCGCATCGGCCTGCGCACCGGCAGGTGCTCGCGCGACACGGTCACCTCGGCAGGACCCGCCTCCCCGCCGGCGATCTCGATCAGGAGCGCGGTCGCGCGCTCGAGCGCGCGCTCCTGCCCGGCGGGATCGACGCCCCGCTCGAAGCGCTGCGAGGCATCGGTGATCACGCCGAGGCGTCGCCCGCGTCCGGCAACGGCGTCCGGCGCGAACCAGGCCGATTCGAGGTAGACCTCGGTGGTGTCGGCAGCGATCGCGCTGCGCTCGCCGCCCATGATGCCGGCGAGGCCGATGGCGCCCGCGGCGTCGGCGATAACCAGCATGTCGGCGTCGAGCGCAATAGTGCTGCCATCGAGCAGCGTCAGCGACTCCCCGCTGGCCGCGAAGCGCACCTCGATCGTGCCCTCGAGCCGGCGCCGGTCGTAAGCGTGCATCGGCTGGCCGAGCTCGAGCATCACGTAGTTGGTGACGTCGATGAGCGGACCCAGGCTGCGCATCCCTGCGCGCCGCAAGCGCTCGCGCACGTAGAGCGGCGTCGGCGCCCGCGGATTCACGCCCTTGACCACGCGGCCCGCGAACTTCGCGCACGCGGCGGGCGCGATTAGGCTTACGGCGATGCGCTCCTCGCTTCGTGCCGGGACGCGCGCCATGGCGGGCGGATGCAGCGTGGTGTTGCCGAGGACCGCGAGCTCGCGCGCGAGGCCGAGCACCGAGAGCGCATCGCCGCGGTTCGGCGTCAGGTTGACCTCGAAAATCGTGTCGTCGAGCTCGAGTGCGCGGCGAAAATCCGCACCCGCGGCGAGGCTGGCGGGCAGCTCGAGGATGCCTTCCGCCTCGTCGCCGAGGCCGAGCTCGCGCGCCGAGCACAGCATGCCGGCGGAGTCGACGCCGCGCAGCGTCGCGCGCTTGATGCTGACGCCGCCCGGGAGCGTCGCGCCGACCTGCGCGAACGCGGTCTTGAGACCCGCGCGCACGTTGCTGGCGCCGCAGACGACCGTAAAAGTGGCGGCGGTTCCCGCCGCGACCGTGCACACGCTCAGGCGCTCGGCGTCGGGATGGCGCTTGGTTTCGAGGACCTCGCCGACCACGACACCCGTGAAGCTCAGCCTCGCCTGGCTTCGCGACTGGGTCGACCTCAACCCCGACGTCGGCGCGCTCGCCGAGCAGCTGACCATGGCGGGCTTCGAGGTCGAGGCGCGGATCCCGGCGGCGCCGCCCTTCACGGGTGTCGTGG
>JANXZZ010000337.1 GCA_025355245.1 Pseudomonadota bacterium
TCATCAACCAGGGTGGGAGATATCCGTTTACTGACACCTTTAAGCGTCTGTCGTTAACTGTAGATACTGTCAGTTACGACATTAGATCTTGTCACCAACTCGAAAGGCGCAAGACATTGAACACCATGGTGAAAAGCGAGAAGCGAGATCAGGCCGAACCGACTTTGCTGCACGGCGGAATGAGTCCTCAACGAGCTCAATTGTCACTTTAATCTGTCGCTAACAGGAACGCGCGCGCACTTGATCCGATGCAGATGTCGCGGAAAACAGAGCGGTTGCGCGAAAGCGCATCCGTTTTCTGACGCACTAAGCTGTCAATCCGACACGATCTCGTGACACCGACAGCCTCTCAGGCGTCCGCGTCGGTTGACGCACGCTGTTACCCGCGCTCAAATACCATACCCCGATAGGATATACCTCACCGTGAGCCATACCGTCCGACAAAGGTCAAAGTTAGTGAATCGCGTGCGCCGGCTGCGGGGACAGGTGGAGTCCGTCGAACGAGCGCTATCCGGCGACGCTGAATGCGCCGAAGTCATGCGCCTTCTGGCAGCGTGTCGGGGCGCCGTCAGCAGCCTGCTGGCCGAAGTCGTTGAGGACCACGTCCGCGAGCATCTCCTGGCCCCGGGAGTCCGACGGCAAGGCCCGCAGGCGCAGGCCGCGGAGGAACTGATCGATGTCGTTCACAGCTACTTCAAGTAAGGGTGGGCCCGTGGCCATTAAGGGACGTTGGGTTGAAGGGCACACGCACGTCTTTCTAGGCGCCGGGCATGCATCGAACGAGCGCAAGGCGTGGGCCGTCATCGCTCTATGTTCGGCGATGATGCTGATCGAGATCGGCGGGGGCATCACCTTTGGCTCTCTCGCACTCGTCGCCGACGGCCTGCACATGTCGACGCACGCCATTGCGATGCTGATTGCAGCCCTTGCCTACACGTTTGCGCGCAAGCACGCCTCGGACGCCCGTTTCAGCTTCGGTACGGGCAAGCTCGGCGACCTTGCCGGTTTTACGAGCGCCATTGTCCTGGCGCTCATCGCGCTATTGATCGGCTACGAAGCGGTGATGCGGTTTCTGGCGCCAGTCCCGATCGCGTTTCGTGAGGCGATTCCGATCGCCGTTCTGGGGCTCGTTGTCAACATCGTGAGCGCCTGGCTGCTCAGCGGCGGCGATGGGCACCACCACGGGCATGATCACGCCGCGGGCACGAACCAATCCGACGCGCACGGCAGCAAGGACGTGATGACGCGGTGTGGTTTGGCATCGGTTGAGATCGATGAGGCGGAAGGCCCGGCCCGTTTTCGAGTCCGGTTTGCCGATGAGGGCGCGGCGATAGCTAGCGTGCTGTCTGTCTCGATTGAGACGATTCGGCCCGGCGGTGGCCGCAAGACCTACGTACTCTCGGGACGCGGGGCCTTCTTCGCATCGGATGAAGCCATCCCCGAACCGCACGCGTTTTCGGCTGAGCTGACGCTCGGCACAGGAACGGACGCGGCGACCTATGGCATGGAGTTCGAAGAACCACACGATGCCGGCCATTCCGGCGCGCACCGCGACCACAACCTCCGCGCCGCGTTCATCCACGTGGCGGCCGACGCCGCCGTGTCGGTGCTCGCCATTCTCGGCCTCACGGCCGCCCGGTACCTCGGCTGGGTCTGGATGGATCCGATGATGGGAATCGTGGGCGCGCTTGTCATTTCGGCGTGGGCGTACGCACTCGTCCGTGATACGGGTGGAATTCTTCTCGACATGACCCCGGACGCGAAGCTCGCGGCGCGCATTCGCCAGCGGGTGGAGGCGGGGGGCGACCGGGTCGCCGACCTGCATTTATGGCGACTCGGTCCAGGGCATTTGGGGGCGATTCTGTCGGTCGCGACCGGCGAGCGGCGAGACGTCGCGTTCTACCGATCGGCGCTCGAAGGTTTTCCCGGCCTTTCCCATCTTACGGTCGAAGTGCTCCCACGACACGGACAGGACACTGCATAACCGGGATACAGGCGGGACAATTCCCGGGACAGAGGCGCGGGCAGGGGGCATTCAGACATGGCCCATGAGGTGGCAGCACGACGCCGTAACTAGGATCTGCGCGTCCCACTAACGCATGACGTCGGTTTTGTGCGCGGGCTAGACGCCTCGTGCAGACCGGACCGAAATTGTACGGCCGGCCCGTAGCCTGGCGGCCTGCATCCTTCGGCGGGAGGATGTTACGGCGCCGGCGATGGAGCACGGTGTGGCGACGAAGACCAGTGAATGTGAGCGATTCGCCAGCCGGCGGTGGTCAGAGTGAGGATCAGAGTCTCGGTGGAATCTAGGTCGACGGCCTTTCCCTTGTACTGGCCCCGAATGCGCGTTGTCGTAGCCACCCACGCGGTAGTGGAGTCACCGCCCGTCTGGCGTGCTCCTACCTCCCGCCTCATGCGTGCCATAAATTGGATGTCCGCCGGCAGGTGATGGGTCGAGTATTCATCGGCCGACCGTTCAGCGTTACCCGACTCGAAAATAGTGACGTCGGGCATGAGCAGCTCGCGTGCTGCTGCGCGATTACCTCGGCCGATGGCATCCACAAACGCGTCAGCCGTCGCCGTCGCGTCGCGTGAGCCGACGCCGGGCGCGCCGGGTGCAGACTCGGCACTCGCGATTGCGAAAAGCAAAGCCCCACTCGTAACGAGCGCCCGCGCCTTCAGCCCCCACGAATGCAGATACAACGAACTACAACGCTTACGCACGGCGTACCCCTCCGAAGTAAAACAAACCCTGAAGCACGAACAGAAATCCTATTCTAGCAACGGAAAAACTCTCCTCCAGGCAGACGCTTCTCATATCGGTCTTGTCCGCAGCCGCAATGCGTTCACGACGACGGAAATAGAGCTCAGCGACATCGCAGCGGCCGCGAGCATCGGACTGAGCAGCCATCCGAATAGCGGATAGAAGACGCCAGCCGCGACGGGGATGCCCGCCGCGTTGTAGATGAACGCAAGGACGAGATTCTGCTTGATGTTGCGGATCGTGAGGTGACTCAAGCGCTTGGCGCGAACGATTCCACTCAGGTCCCCCTTGACGAGTGTTACTCCGGCGCTTTCCACGGCAACGTCGGTGCCGGTTCCCATTGCAATGCCGACCTGTGCCTGCGCAAGCGCAGGCGCGTCGTTGACGCCGTCGCCCGCCATGGCCACGAACCGTCCGTCGGCCTGAAGGCGCCGTATCTCATCTATTTTCTGTTCCGGGAGCACTCCGGCAATAACCTCGTCGATTTGGAGCTGGGCGGCGACCGCTTCAGCGGTCGTGCGGTTGTCGCCGGTTAGCATGATGATGCGCACGCCTTCCGCGTGCATCGCGCGGACGGCCTCGAGGGACGTGCCCTTGATCGGATCCGCGACGCCGATCAGCCCGACGAGCCTACCGTCCGCGGCAAGGAACATGACGGTCTGACCGTCTTTGCGCATCGCCTCGGCCGTTTCGACGAGCGCGTCAGTCGCGACGCTCAAAGCCGTCATGAGCTCCGCATTGCCAAACGCAGCCTGTGTCCCGTCGATGAGCCCGACCACCCCGAGGCCGGCGCGCGCCTCGAAATTCGTTGCAGCGCCAACTGTGAGCTTTCGTTCGTTCGCAGCCGCGACGATGGCACTCGCAAGCGGGTGCTCACTGCCACGCTCGAGCGTCGCCGCGAGCGCTACCAGCCGCTCCTCAGTTTGGCCGGGCGCCGGGACGATCCGCACCACCTTCGGTCGCCCTTCAGTCAGCGTCCCGGTTTTGTCGAGCACCAGGGTGTCGACCTTCCGCAGCTGCTCGATCGCTTCTGCGTTCCGGAAGAGCACGCCAATTCCCGCACCGCGCCCCATGGCCACCATGATCGACATCGGCGTTGCGAGCCCGAGGGCGCACGGGCAGGCGATGATCAGGACGGTCACGGCGACAACCACGGCATGTGCGGCGCGGGGCTCCGGCCCCCAAACAGCCCAGACGGCGGCCGCCATCAGCGCGCTGGCGATGACGGCCGGCACGAACCAAGCCGCGACCCGGTCCGCCAAGCCCTGAATCGGCGCGCGACTTCGCTGAGCGGTGGCTACGAGATGGACAATCCGTGACAGCAGGGTGTCGGAGCCCACCCGGTCGGCGCGCATTACGAACGAGCCTTGGCCATTTAACGTCGCGCCGATCACGCGGTCATCGGGGTGTTTCTCAACCGGAATCGATTCTCCGGTCACCATTGACTCATCGACCGCACTTCCTCCCTCCAACAGCACGCCGTCCACTGGTACCTTTTCGCCAGGACGAACCCGGAGGCGATCTCCGACGGCAACGGCGGCCAGCGCCACCTCCTCGTCCTCGCCTGCGAGGTTCACGCGACGCGCGTGAGCGGGGGCCAGGTTAAGCAAGCTGCGCAGGGCGTTCCCTGTCTGCGTGCGGGCACGAAGTTCCAGCCACTGGCCGAGCAGCACCAGCGTGACGATGACGGCGGCGGCTTCGAAATAGAGCTCCATCTCGGCGCCAACACCTCGGAATGACGGCGGAAAGAGCTCTGGACGGACAACGGCGACGACGCTGTAGCCATACGCGACGGCGGTCCCGAGTCCGATCAGGGTAAACATGTTGAGACTTCGGTTGGCGACCGACCGCGCCCCTCGAACCAGAAACGGCCAGCCGCCCCACAACACTACTGGTGTCGCAATCACGAGTTCCGCCCATGATAGCGTCCGGGCGCTCCACGCGACCTCGGGGAGACCAACCATTCCCCCCATCGTATGAAGCAGTAACGGCAGCGACAGCAGTGCGCTGATCCAGAATCGGCGGCGCATGTCGACAAGCTCGGGATCCTCCCCCGCACCGGCGGTCGCCAGCACGGGCTCGAGCGCCATTCCGCACAGCGGACAGGCGCCGGGACCGTCGCGGACTATTTGAGGATGCATGGGACACGTGTACTGACCGGCGCGCGGCGGGTGCGGCGCTCCGAGTTGGCCGTGAGCGGGGACAGACGACGGGGAGGGGCTTGTCATCCGGTGCTCCGGAATGGTGCGATCGACGGAAGGCGGATCGCGGCAGGATCGAGTCTCGGCG
>JANXZZ010000011.1 GCA_025355245.1 Pseudomonadota bacterium
CCGGCGCGCGCACGCTCGCTGCCTCGCGCGCGAGCGCCGCCGACTGGCGCTTCCTGGGCCTGCGGCGCCTTGCGCTCTTCATCGTTGACAGCATCGAGCGCGGTACCCGCTGGGTGCTGTTCGAGCAGCAGGGACCGGCGCTCTGGTGGCGGGTCGAACGCCAGGTCGCCGAGTTCCTGACCGCGCTCGAACGCGACGCGGCGTTCCCCGCACACCGGCCGGACAAGAGCTGGTTTGCGATCTGCGACCAGCGGGTCAATCCACCGCGCCAGATCGGCGAGGTGCGAGTGCTGTTCGGCTTCGCGGCACTGCGCGAGGGCGAGTGGCACTGCTGGCTGATCACGCACGGGCCGGGCGGCAGCCGCGCACAGCACGTCAGCCTGAATCGCCTGCAGTCCGCGGGCGGCAAGCCGCCGCTCGATCCGGACTTCGACGTGGCGACGGTGCTCCAGGAGCACCTGTCGCGCTAGTCGCCCGCGCGCGGCGACGCCGCGAGGCCGAAGCCACCCCCGCCCGGCGTCTCGATCACGATCGCATCGCCCGCGGCCACGCGCACCGCGTCGGTCGCGCCGAGCACCGTCACGGTGCCGTCGGTGCGTTCGACGGTCGTCCGCCCGCAGGCGCCATCGCCGCCGCCGTCGAGACCGCGCGGCGCGTGGCGGCGGTTGTTGGCCAGGATCGCCGCCTCGAGCGGCCGGCGAAACTCGATGCGGCGAACGAGCCCGTCGCCGCCGCGCCAGCGGCCGGCGCCGCCGGAGCCGCGGCGGTAGCGGAATTCCCGCAGCAGCACCGGCAGGCGCGATTCGAGCACCTCGGGGTCGGTCAGTCGCGAGTTCGTCATGTGCGTCTGCACGCCGCTCGCGCCGTCGAATCCCGGTCCCGCGCCGGCGCCACCGGCGATCGTCTCGTAGTATTGGCAGTCGGCATCGCCGAAGGTGAAGTTGTTCATCGTGCCCTGCGAATCGGCAAGCACGCCGAGGGCGCCGTAGAGGAGGTCGACGATCGCCTGCGAAGTCTCGACGTTACCGGCGACCACGGCCGCGGGCGGGCTGGGATCGAGGAGCGAGCCCGCCGGAATCACGATCTCGAGCGGTGCGAGGCAGCCCTCGTTGAGCGGGATGTCGCCATCGACGAGCGTGCGAAAGACGTAGAGCACCGCCGCCGTGCACACCGCGCGCGGCGCGTTGAAGTTGTTGCCCGACTGCGCGGACGTGCCGGTGAAGTCGACGCGCGCGGTACCGCGCTCGCCATCGACGCTCAGGGTCACCACGAGTCGTTCGCCGCCGTCGAGCTCGCGCTCGTGGCGCTTCGGGCCCTGGCCCGCGATCGGCAGCGCGCGCAGCGCCGCGCGCACGCGCAGCTCGGCGTTCTTCTGCACGTGGCCCATGTACGCGGCGACCGCGGCCGCGCCGTGCTCGCGCACCAGGCGCGCGAGCTCCGCCGCCCCGCGCGCGTTCGCGGCCAGCTGGGCGGCAAGGTCGGCGAGGTTGCGGTCGGCGTTGCGGGCCGGCCACGGCCCACGTCCGAGCAGCCGGCGGACGAGCTCGGCATCGAAGCGACCGTCGCTGACGATCCGCTCGCCTTCGAACAGCGCGCCTTCCTCGTCGATGCGGTGGCTGAAGGGCGGCATCGAGCCCGGCGTGATGCCGCCGATGTCGGCGTGATGCGCGCGCGAGGCGACCCAGAAGCTTGCGCTCGAGCCGTCGCCGAGGTGCACCGGGCTCACGACCGTGAGGTCGGGCAGGTGGGTACCGCCGGCGTAAGGCGAATTGACCAGAAAGGCATCGCCCGGGCGGATCGCAGCACCGTGCAGGTCGCGCACCGCGCGCACGCTAGCGCCCATCGAGCCCAGGTGCACCGGCATGTGCGGTGCGTTCGCGACCAGCCGGCCGCCCGCGTCGAACACCGCGCAGGAGTAGTCGAGGCGCTCGCGGATGTTGACCGAGCTCGCCGCCTGACGGAGCACCGTGCCCATCTGCTCGGCGACGTGCATGAAGAGCCCGCCGAACACCTCGATGAGCACCGGATCCGCGCACTCGAGGTCGAGGCGCTTCGCGTGCCGCGAGCCCTCATGGCGCAGCACCAGGCCGCCGCCCGCGAGGATTTGCGCGCTCCAGCCCGGCTCGACGATCGTGGTGCCGGTCGCCTCGCTGATGATCGCCGGTCCCGCGATGTGCGCCTCGACGCCGAGGGCCGCGCGGCTGAGCAGCGGGACATCGCGGTAGCCGCCGTCGAACCAGGCGCTGACCGAACGCGCCGGCGTCGGGGTTCCGGCATTGCGTGCGGGTCCGGGTAACTGCGCATCGGCGCGGCCGATCAGCTCGACGCTCACTGCCGCGATGCAGAGCACCGCCTTCTCGTCCGGCCGGTAGCCGAAGCGTCGCGCGTGCACCTCGCGAAACGCCTCCGCCATGCCGGCGGGCGTCCCGAATTCGACCGCGAGCGCGACGTCGGAGTCCGCCACGCGGATTTCCGCGCGCGTATCGCGACTTTCCTCGCCCGCGCCCTTGAGCGCCGCCTGCGCGCGCAGCGCGAGTTCATCCGCGAGCGCACGCGCCGCCGCGATCGCCTCGGTGCCCAGTACCTGGCCGAGAGTGCCGCGGCGCAGCGCGCGCGGCTGTGCGAGGCCGATGCCGACCGCGGACAGGACCCCGGCGAAGCGATCGATGTAGATCGTGCGGATGCCGAGCGCCGCCGCGACGCGGCAGGCGTGCTGGCCGCCGGCGCCGCCGAAGCAGGCGAGCGTGAACTCCGCCGGATCGTGGCCGGCCGTGAGGCTCACGTGCTTGATGGCATTCGCCATCGTATCGATGGCGACCGTGAGGAAGCCCTCGGCGACTTCCTCGGTGGAGCGCGCAACCCCGGTGGCGCTCGCCATCTCCGCCCGCAGCGTCTCGAAACGCGCGCGCACCGCGCCCGGGTCAAGCGGCGCGTTGCCGTCGTTGCCGAAGACGCTCGGCAGCTGCTCCGGGCGCAGTCGTCCGAGCAGTACGTGGATGTCGGTGACGGCGAGGGGTCCGCCGCGGCCGTAGGCGGCGGGCCCCGGTACCGCGCCCGCCGAGGCGGGGCCGACCGCGCAGCGGCCGTCGATGAAGCGCAGCACCGAACCGCCGCCGGCGGCGACGGTATGGATGTCGAGCGCCGGCACCTGCAAGCGCACGCCCGCGACAGTGAGCTCCGTGCGTCGCGCGAAGCCCCCGTCATACAGCGATACGTCGGTCGACGTGCCTCCCATGTCGAAGCCGATCAGGCGTGCAAAGCCCGCGGCGGTTCCGGTGCGCACCATGCCGACGAGGCCACCCGCGGGACCGGAAAGAACCGCATTGGGTCCGCGGAACGCCGCGGCCGCCGCGAGTCCGCCGTGGCTTTGCATGAGTTCGAGCCTGACCGACGGGTCGAGGAGCGCAAGCTCGGCGGCGAGCGTCGCGACGTAGCCGCCGACCAGTGTCGCGAGATAGGCGTCGGCGACCGTGGTCTGGCCGCGCGGCACGAGTCCCTCGAGCGGAGCGACGTCGTGCGAGACCGCGACCGCCCGGAAGCCCGCCGCACGCGCGAGGCGCGCGGCCTCGCGCTCGTGTGCCGGGAACTGCCAGCCGTGCAGCAGCACGATCGCGACGCTCTCGAAGCCGCGGGCGCGCGCCGCCACGAGGGCGGCGCCGAGGTGCGCGCCGTCGAGGGGCGTGAGCACCTCGCCGGTCGCCGTGATGCGCTCGCGCGCCTCGATGACGTGCGTGTAGAGCGGCGCTGGCAGCGCAATGTCGCGCCTGAACAGCTGCGGGCGCTCCTGCGTGCCGATCGCCAGCGCATCGGCGAGGCCGGCGGTGGTCACGAGCGCCGTGCGTGCGCCGCTCCTCTCGAGCAGCGCATTGGTCGCCACCGTGCTCCCGACCCGCACGCAGTCGATGCGCGCGCCGCCGTCGCCGTGCTGCGCCAGCAGCGCACGGATGCCGGGCACGGTCGCGTCCTGATAGCGCCCGGGCGCGGTGGAGAGGAGCTTCGCCGCGTGCACCTCGCCGTCCGGCGCGCGCCCGACGACGTCGGTGAAGGTGCCACCGCGATCGACCCAGAACTGCCAGCCGGCCGTCATGGCATCGCGGACAGTCCGAGCCGCGCGCGTGCGGCGGGATCGAGGGCGGCGAGTCGCGCCGCCGCGTGGCCGTAGCCGGCCTCGACCGCGCGATGAAACGCTTGCCAGTTGAGGAGGTCGACGGAGGCAAGCGGCGGCTGCAGCAGCAGGTCGGAGAGCCGCCGCCCGGCCATCGTCGCGGCCTCCGCGTTCACCATGCCGGCGCGGATCAGGATCTGCAGGATCGTCGGGCGCCGCTTGTGGCGCCGGAACCAGCCGAGCATCTTCCACAGCGGCGGCAGGTCGACCTCCTGGATGTCGGTGGTGAAGGTCGTATCGCTGCCGACATCGACGCCGATCACGATGCCGCGGTTGGCGGCGCGCATCACGTCGACCGGCAGGTTGTTGATCGCCCCGCCGTCGACGTGCACTTCGCCGTTGTGGAAGATCGGCGGCAGCACGCCCGGGATCGCAACCGAGGCGCGCAGCCAGCGCCACAGCTCACCCTCGCGGTGCACGCTGCTGCGCCCGGTCGTGAGGTTGGCCGACACGGCGTAGAACGGCAGCGGCAGATCCTCGACCGCCACCTCGCCGAACTCCTGGCGCAGCAGCCGGCTCACCTTGCGTCCGGAGACCAGCGAGACGACCGGCAGCGTGTAGTCGCTCAGCGGGTTGGTCGCGACGAAGGTGCGGTGAAAGCGCTCGATCATCTCCTCGGTCGTCCACGCGGCGGCGACGCCGGCGCCCATGATCGCGCCCATGCTGGTGCCGCCGATGAGGTCGATCGGCAGTCCCGCCTCGCGCAGCGCCCTGACGACGCCGATGTGCGCGAAGCCGCGTGCGCCGCCCCCGGAGAGCACGAGGCCGACGGCCTTGCCGGTCAGCATGCGCGCGACGCGTGCGACGTCGGGGGCCCCCGAGACGTGGTGATGGTCCGCGCCGGGAAGAAGCGCGCGCCAGCGCGCCGCGGCGCCGGGCAGCACGCGACCGTCGTTGAGGAGGATGAGCTCGCTGCGGGCTGCGGCGCCGGCGACCGCCTCGCGCGGCATCACCGGCCACGGCAGCGCCGCTGCCTCGGCGCGGGCCACCAGCAGGAGCGCGTCCGCCTGGCGCATGCACAGCTTGGTCCAGCTGGTGGGCTCGGGATCCGCGACGTAGACGACGAAGTCGTTCGCGCTCTCGATGCGGTGGAACCAGGCGCTTGAGTGGTCCTGGCCACGCACGCTCCACACGAGCTCGGTGCGACCGAGTCCCGAGAGCGCGCTGACGAGCTCGGCGGCGAAGCCGCCGGCATCGACCTCGAGGCTCTGCGGCACGACCGCGTAGGTACGCGAGCCGACGCCGCGCGGCGGCCGCTCGGCGGACTCAAGGCGCTCGACGACCAGCTGCGCGACTCTCAGCATCGCGGCGGGGTGGCGCACGATGACCCTGTCGAAGGAGTCGCGCGGCAGGCGTGCGAGATCGCTGTCGCGAAGCGCAATCACGGTCGCGGTGCGCGGGTGGCCCGACAAGAGGCCCATCTCGCCGACCGTCTCGCCCGCGGGAATGCGCGACAGGAGGCGCGCCGACTCGCCGCTCGCGTAGACGCCGAGGCAGCCGGCGATGACGAGGTACATGGCATCCGGCTGTTCGCCGGCGGCGAACAGCGTCGCGCCGCCGGGCACCGACAGCCACTCGAGTTCGGCCGCGATGGCGGCGAGGGTCTCGCGGTCGAGGCCGCGAAACATCTGCAGCGCGCCGAGCAGCGTCACCGGATCGCCACGCAGTACCTGGGTTTCGCTGAGATCGCCTTCCATTCCCACTCCCGGCCCAAGCCGTCTACATTAACCCCGTTTGGTCCCGGTCGGCGGGGAGCAGGGCAGCGTCCGGAGGCGACAACGCGTGGTGGCAGTCAAGGACGAGGATCCGAAGGCGGCGGCGAGCGCGCGCCGCAAGCGCCTCGAGGCGATCTGGCGCGCGGTGGCGCGCCTGCCGCGAGGCTCGGTGTCGACCTACGGCGGCGTCGCCGTGAGCGCAGGGTTGCCGCGCGCCGCGCGGCTGGTCGGGCGGGCGCTGCGCGAGGCGCCGGACGCGCTCGGTCTCCCCTGGCACCGCGTGGTCGGCGCCGGCGGGCGTATCGTGTTCCCGGCCGGCAGCCGGCAGTTTCGCGAGCAGCGACGTCGCCTGCTCGCGGAGGGCGTGCAGGTCGTTCGTGGCCGGGTGCGCCTGCCGCGGGCCAAGGACCTCGATGCGCTGCTGTGGGGAAGCGACGGCTGATAAGATCAGCGGCTGAACACCCCGAGGCGCAAACGATGGGTCGATACGTCGTCTTCTCGCACGGCAAGGAGAGCGGGCCGTGGGGCACGAAGATCGCGGCGCTGGCCGACATCGCGCGAGCCGAAGGCTATGAGGTCGAGTCGGTCGACTATCGCGGCATCGACGATCCGCACGCACGCGTCACGCGATTGCTCGCCTATTGCCGCGACTTCCAGGGTCGGCTGGTGCTGGTGGGCTCGAGCATGGGCGGCCACGTCTCGACGGCCGGGTCGCGGCTGCTGCGGACCGCGGGCCTGTTTCTGATGGCACCCGCGTTCTATGTTCCCGGCTTCGAGGACCTCACACCCGAGCCCGCGGACTGCCCGATCACGATCGTGCACGGCTGGCGCGATGACGTGGTCCCGGTCGACAACAGCATCCGTTTCGCGCGCAAGCACGGCGCGAACCTGCACGTGCTCGATTCCGACCATCGCATGCAGGACAAGATTCGCGAGATCAGTTACTACTTCGAATATTTCCTCATCACGCTCGACAAGTTCGGCGAGTGATACCGCTCGCGATCGGGAGGCTCGATATGTCCCGGATCCTGCGTTACGCCGGTCTGCTGGGCCTCGCGCTCGGCGCCTGCGGCAGCCACGAGCCAGCGCCGGCCGCGCCGCCACCGCCCAAGCCGCAGGCAACGGTGTTCGACGACATCGTCAACAAGAAGCGCGAGATACCTGCTGCCATCGAGAAGTCTCAGGACGAGCACGTCGCGGCGACGCGCCAGGCGATCGAGGAGGCGGAAGGCAAGCCACCGCCAAGCGACGGGGCTTCGCGGTGACGGACGCCGGCTGGCGTGTGTACATCGTCGAGACCAAGCGCGGCACTCTCTACACCGGCATCACCACCTCGCTCGAGCGTCGCCTCGCCGAGCACGCCGGCCGCGGCGGGCGCGGGGCGCGCTACTTCCGGCTCGGCGGGCCGAAGGCCGTGCGCTATGTCGAGCGCGCGCAGGACCGCGGCGGGGCGCTAAGGCGCGAAGCCGAGATCAAGCGTCTGCCGCGCCGCGCCAAGCTCGAGCTCATCGCCACGCAGCGCGCAGCACCCCGGTGAACATGCTGCTCGGACTCGATCGCACGCTCCTGTGGCTCGCCGTGCGGGTGCTGTCCCTGTGGGTGCGACCGACGGCGTTGCCGGTCGACGAGGCGGACCGACTGCGCGGCCGCGGGCGGCGCGTGATCTACGTGCTCGAGCGGCGCTCGCTCGCCGATCTATTGGCGCTCGCGATCATCTGCCGGCGCGTCGGCCTGCCCTCGCCGCTGCGCGGCTTTCGGATCGGCGCGCTGCGCGAACCACGGCCGGTGATCCCCCTCGAACGCGGTCGCGGCTGGCTGCGCTCGCGGCTCGACCGGCGCGTGCCCGAGCGCCTGACGCGGATCATCGCCGCGGGCGGCGCGATCGGCGACCTCGACCTGGACCTCGTGCCGGTATCCGTGTTCTGGGGGCGCGCGCCCGGCAAGGAGCGCTCGTGGCTGCGGCTGATGTTCAGCGAGGACTGGACGCTGACGGGCCCGTTCCGGCGCTTCCTGTCGACGCTGGTCAACGGCCGGCGCACGCTGGTGCGCTTCGGCGATCCGACCGCGCTCGGCGAGCTCCTCGACGGACCCGAGCCCCGGCGCGGCTGCCGGCGCCTCGTGCGCGTGATGCGCACGGAGTTTCGCAATGCCCGCAGCGCCGTCATCGGCCCCGACCTCTCGCACCGCCGCACGATCGTTGCCGAGGTGCTCGCCAAGCGCGCGGTCCGCGCCGCGGTCGCGCTCGAGATCCGCGACCGCAACTCGAGTCGCCGCGAGGCGCTCTTGCTCGCGCGCCGCTACGCCTACGAAATCGCCGCCGACATTTCGCCGCGGTTCGTCGCTTTTGCCTCCGGGACGCTGCACCGGATCTGGAACCGCCTCTTCGATGGCGTCGAGGTGCTGCACCCGGAACGGCTCGAACTCGCGGGCCAGGGCGCGCAGATCGTCTACGTGCCGTGCCACCGCAGCCACATGGACTACCTGCTGCTGTCCTACGTCATCTACAACCGTGGCTTCGCGGTGCCGCACGTCGCGGGCGGCGCGAATCTCAACCTGCCGGTCATCGGCCGCTTCCTGCGCAAGGGCGGCGCCTTCTTCCTGCGCCGCAGCTTCAAGGGAAACGCGCTCTATCCGGTGGTGTTCATGACCTACCTCGGCGTCATGATGGCGCGCGGCCACCCGATCGAGTACTTCATCGAGGGCGGCCGCAGCCGGACCGGCCGCCTGCTGTCGCCGAAGACCGGGATGCTGGCGATGACGCTGCGCAGCTTCCTCGCCGATCGCTCGCGCTCGGTCGTGTTCGTGCCGGTCTACTTCGGCTACGAGCAGCTGTTCGAGGCCAAGACCTACATCGGCGAGCTCTCCGGGAAGGCCAAGCAGCGCGAGACGGTGCGCGGCCTGCTGCGCGCGCTGCCGCTGCTCTTCAAGCGCTTCGGGCGTGTCTACGTGAGCTTCGGCGAACCGATCGTACTCGATGCCGAGCTCGACGCGGTGTCGCCGGGCTGGCGCGCCGACCGCGAGCCGCGACCTCCTTGGCTCGCCGGTGCCGTCGATGTGTTGGCGCGCACGATCCAGTGCCGCGTAAACTCCGCAGCGGCGATCTCGCCGGTCGCTCTCTTGAGCCTGTCGCTGCTGTCCATGCCGCGCCACGCGATGGCGGAGTCGGACCTCACGCGCCAGCTCGACCTGTACCGGCGTCTCGCGCGCCTCGCGCCGTACTCGCCGGACATCTGGTGCACTGACAGCGACGGCGCGGCGATCATCGCCTACGGTCAGCGCCTCGGCATTCTCGAGAAGGTGGAGCATCCGCTCGGCGACGTGATCCGCATGAGCGAGGAGAACGCGATCCTCGCGGCCTACTACCGCAACAACATCCTGCATGCCTATGCGCTGCCCTCGCTGATCGCCTGCGCGTTCCTCAACAACGCCGCGATGCGCACCGAGGACGTGCAGCGACTCGTGTGGCGCATCTACCCCTACATCGCCCAGGAGCTCTTCTTGTACTGGGCCGAGGCCGAGGTACCCGCGGTAGTCGAACGGCTGCTTGCGGCGCTCGCCGAGCTTGGGCTGCTCGAGCCCACCGCCGACCGCTCGGTGTGGCGCCGGCCGCGCACCGGCGCGATCGAGGCGGTGCAGCTCTCGGTACTCGCCAACGCGACCTTGCAGGTCATCGAGCGCTACTACCTCGCGATTGCGCTGCTGTTGCAGGAGGGGCGCGAGGCCATCACCCAGGAGGCGCTCGAGAACCGCTGCCACCAGATGGCGAGCCGCATGTCGCATCTTTATGAGTTGCGCTCGCCGGAGTTCTTCGACAAGACGCTGTTCCGCCAGTTTCTGGATCTTTTGCGCGCGCGCAACGTGACCGCGGTGGCGGCGGGCGGCCGGCTGAGCTACGACGACGAGCTCTTGGCGGTCGCCGCGGACGCGCAGCTGGTGCTGTCCGAGCAGATCCGCAGCAGCATCCTGCAAGTCACTCACGCATAAGCCTCCGGCGGAGGATTGGTTTTGCACTGCAAGATGCGCGCGGGGCGTTCGCGCGCTGCGTGCCGGCGGGTCCGCCGGGCTATACTTCCGCCCCGAAAAGCGATGCGGTCGTTGCCGGTGGGGGGTTCACGCAACAGGCGACCACCGGCGCACGGAATCTGGCGTACCGAAGCAGGCATAGAAAAATTGCGCGGGTCGATCGGTTTTCGACCGTGCGCCATCAAAGCCAACTGGGGAATGCAATGAACAGGCAAGTAGCGGGCGCCCTTCACCTCGACCTCCGGCGCGCGGTCACGGGCGTGCTCGCAGTCGCGACGTTCGGCTTCGCCGCCAGCGCCGGCGCCTTCAACTTCCAGAACGGCGAGATGACCGGCAGCCTCGACACGACTCTGTCCTACGGCGAGGCGTGGCGGGTGCAGGACCCCAACCTCGCGCTGATCGGCACCGCCGACGGCGGCAAGTCGCGCTCGCCCAATACCGATGATGGCGACCTCAACTACAGGACCGGCCAGCCGTTCAGCGAGGCGCTCAAGGTCTCGAGCGAGCTGTCGATCAAGTACCGGAACTACGGCGTGTTCGCGCGCGGCTCGGCGCTCTATGACTACGCGGTCGAGGGCCAGACCACGGCGCGCACGCCGCTGACCTCTGCGGCCAAGGCGCTCGCCGGCAACTACGTGCGACTGCTCGATGCCTTCGCGTACGGCAAGTGGCAGCTGGGCTCGCATCCCTTCGAGCTGCGCGTCGGCAAGCAGATCGTGAACTGGGGCGAGAGCACGTTTATCCAGGGCGGCCTCACCGCGATCAATCCGGTCGACGTCTCGGCGCTCAGGGTGCCGGGCGCGGAGCTCAAGGACGGCCTGTTGCCGCAGATGCTGGTCAAGGCGACCCTCGGCCTCACGCAGAACACTTCGGTCGAGGGCTTCTACCTGCTCGACTGGCGGCGCACCGAGCCCGAGCCCGCGGGCACCTATTTCTCGACCAACGACTACGTCCCGGCCGGTGGCCACCAGGTATTCCTGGGCTTTGGCGCGTTCTCGGACCAGGGCACCGACTTCAGGCCGCTGGGCGGCCCGTACATCGCGAACTTCCAGGCGGTGCCCGAAGGCCCGCGCCTCGATCCCAAGAAGAGCGGCCAGGGCGGATTGGCGTTCCGCTGGTTCCTGCCGAACCTCGGCAGCGGCACCGAGCTCGGTTTCTATTTCCAGAAGTACGCGAGCCGCCTGCCGCTGGTCAGCAGCCGCGCGGGCACGCAGGCCGGCATTGGCAATGCGGCCGGCGCCGCGACCGCGGTCGAGGCCGCGGTGCAGGCGCTGGTCGGCGGCGCGACGCCCGCGGGCGCCGTCAACGTCGGCACCGGGGCGGGCCTGCAGGCCGCCGCGACGGGCGGCGGCAACATCAGCGCCGCGACGCTAGCGAGCTACGCGACGATCGGCGTCAATACCTATCGCGCCGGCGGCACGACCGCGAACATCGCCTACTCCGCGAATGCGCTCGCGCAGCACGAGTATGCGGAGACCTCGCAGTATTTCATCGAGTATCCCGAGGACCTGCAGACCATCGGCGCCTCGTTCAATACGCAGCTCGGCACCTCCGGCGTCGCGCTGCAGGGCGAGCTGACCTACCGGAAGAACCAGCCGCTGCAGTACGACGACGTCGAACTCCTGTTTGCGGCGCTGGGCCCCCTCGAGCAGGCGCTGTTTCCGCTGTCGGCGCCCGGCGTGGCATTCCCGACGGCGTGCATCACGGCGATCCCGACGGCGACGCGCTGCGGGCAGCTGACCAATAACGGGCCGGGCGGCGTCATCCAGGGCTGGGGTCGCTACGACGAGTGGCAGTTCCAGATGACCGCGACCAAGGCCTTCTCGCAAGTGCTGGGCGCGCAGCAGCTGATCCTGCTCGCCGAGGCCGGCGTCACCGATATTCCGAACCTGCCGAACAAGACCAGCGGCGGCCCGAACGGCCAGGGCATCCGCTTGGAGACGCCGGGCACGAACGTGTCCGGCAACGCGGCGCTCGCGGGCCTGCAGTTCGGGGAGGTTGAGCCCGCAGGACGCTTCCCGACCGCCTCGTCCTGGGGTTTCGTCGCGCTCGGCAAGCTCGAGTACCCGAACCTCGTGGGCCCCTGGAACGTGAGCCCGCGCGTCGTCTACTCGCAGGACGTGAGCGGCACCAGCCCCGGCCCCGGCGGCAACTTCATCGAGGGCCGCTACTCGCTGCAGGTCGGCATCGGCGCCGACCTCGAGAACCGCTGGCAGCTCGACGTCAGCTACACACAGTTCGGCGGTGCCGGACACTACAATTTGCTCACCGACCGCGACTTTGTCGCGGCGACGGTGAAGTTCTCGTTCTGAGGGCGCGGTCCGCGCCTCGCGACAGGATCCGGAAGGAGTTCACATGCAGATTGCAAAGCTCGCCGCCCTTGCTCTGACGCTGGCCGCGACCGGTGTCGCCGGCGCCGCGGTAAGCCCGCAGGAGGCCGCGCGGCTCGGCGCGGAACTGACGCCGCTCGGCGGCGAGAAAGCGGGCAACGCCGCCGGCACCATTCCGGCGTGGGACGGCGGCCTGTCCTCGCCCGCGAAGGCAGGATTCCCGACCTTCGCCTCGCCCGGCCGGGCGCCGGATCCCTTCCCCGGCGACAAGCCGCTGTTCAAGATCACGCCGGCGAACGTCGGCCAGTACGCCGATCGGCTGACCGAGGGCGACAAGGCGCTCTTGCGCCAGTACAAGGACACGTTCTTCATGAACGTGTACACGACGCGCCGTAGCGCCGCCTCGCCCCAGCGGATCTACGATGCGACCAAGCGCATCGCGA
>JANXZZ010000028.1 GCA_025355245.1 Pseudomonadota bacterium
TCACGGCGGTTGCGCGCGGCAGCCGCGACCGGGATGCCGCGCTCGTGCACCTCGAGTACCGGCCGCGCGGCCGTGGCAGGGCCCTCGATGGCGAGCGACCGGTCGCGCTCGTCGGCAAGGGGATCTGCTTCGACACCGGTGGCCACAACATCAAGTCCGCCAAGTCGATGCTCGACATGCACACCGACATGGCCGGGAGCGCGGTGGCGCTCGGCACGCTCGCCGCACTCACCGAGAGCGGCTATCCGGGCCCCGTCGACGCCTGGCTCGCGCTCGCCGAGAACCGCATCGGTGCCGATGCGTACACGCAGCAGGACGTCGTGACTGCGCTCAACGGCACCACGATCCAGGTGACCCACACCGACGCCGAGGGGCGCATGGTGCTCGCCGACACGCTCGCGCTCGCCTCGCGCTCGGACCCTAAGTTCATCATCGACTTCGCGACCCTGACCGGCGCCTGCATTTACGCGCTGACCGAGCGGCTGTCGGGTGTGTTCACCAACCGCCCGGCGCTGCGCGAACACCTCGAGGCGGCAGGCACCCGCTCGGGCGAGCGCGTGTGGGGCTTCCCGACGCCCGCCGACTTCGACCAGGACCTCGAGAGCCCGGTCGCCGACATCGTGCAGTGCCTCCTCGACGGCAAGGGCGATCACATCTACGCGGCGCGCTTCCTGTCGCGGTTCGTGGGCAGCGGCATCGCCTGGGCGCACGTCGACCTGTCGAGCGCGGCGCGCGCGGGCGGGCTCGCGCACGTGACCTCGACGCTGACGGGATTTGGAGTCCGCTACACCGTTGCGCTCCTCGCCGACGACGGCTTCCATCGCGCCCTGCGCCCGCGCGCGGCCGGCCGGCGGCGCGCGTGAGGCTCACGCTCCGGCGCCCTGACGACTGGCATCTGCACCTGCGGGACGGCGCCGCACTCGCCTCGGTCGTGAGGCACACGGCGTGGCAGTTCCGGCGCGCGATCGTGATGCCAAACCTGAAGCCCCCGGTCACCACCACCGCGGCGGCAGCGGCCTATCGCGAGCGCATTCGCGCGGCGCTGCCCGCGGGCTCGCGCTTCGAGCCCTTGATGACGCTCTACCTCACCGATGGCACCAGCCCCGATGAGGTGAAGCGCGCGCGGGCCAGCGGCTTCGTGCACGCGGTCAAGTACTACCCGGCGGGTGCCACCACGAACTCGGACGCGGGGGTCCAGGATCTCCTCAAACTCCACGCCGTGCTCGCAACGCTCGAGGAGATCGACTTGCCGCTGCTCGTGCACGGCGAGGTCACCGACCCCGCGGTCGACGTCTTCGATCGCGAAAAGGTGTTCATCGAGCGCGTTCTCGCGAGCCTCGTCAGGCGCTACCCGCGCCTGAGGCTCGTGTTCGAGCATGCTACGACCCGCGAGGCGGTCGACTTCGTCGCGGCCGCCGGAGCTCTCGTTGCCGCGACGGTCACGCCCCAGCACCTCCTCCTCAACAGGAACGCGCTCTTCAGGGGCGGGATCCGGCCGCACAACTACTGTTTGCCGGTCCTCAAGCGCGAGCGGCATCGCGAGGCGGTGCTCGCCGCAGCGACCGGCGGCAGCGCGAAGTTCTTCCTCGGCACCGACAGCGCACCGCACGCGCAGAGCGCGAAGGAGAACGACTGCGGCTGTGCCGGCGTCTACTCCGCGCACGCGGCGATCGAACTCTACGCGGAGGCCTTCGACTCGGTCGGCAAGCTCGACGCGCTCGAGGGCTTCGCGAGCGTCCACGGCGCCGACTTCTACCGGCTGCCCCGCAACACCGACTCGATCACGCTCATCAAGGAACCGTGGACGCCGCCCGGGAGCTACCCGTTCGGTGACGAGGTGATCGTGCCGTTCCGTGCGAATGAACCAATTGCTTGGCGCCTCGCGCCTGAAGGCGGGTGAGGCGATGGGCGAGCTCTACCAGATGCGCGACCGGTTCCGCGGATTCCTGCCGGTGGTCGTCGACTGCGAGACCGGCGGGTTCAACTCGCAGACCGATGCGCTGCTCGAGATCGCGGGGGTCCTCCTCAAGCTCGACGAGGACGGCGTGCTGCGCCGGGGCGCCACCAGCCGCTACCACGTGCAACCCTTCCCGGGCGCGCGGCTCGACCCGGCGTCGCTCGCGGTCAACGGCATCGACCCGCATCACCCGCTCAGGCCCGCGCTCCCGGAAGGCGATGCGCTCGGGCGCCTGTTCAAGGACGTGAGGAACGCGGTCAAGGAGAGCGGCTGCACGCGCGCGGTGCTGGTCGGCCACAATGCCGCCTTCGACCTCGCCTTCGTGAACGCCGCGGTCGCGCGCGCCGGAATCAAGCGCAACCCCTTTCACCCGTTCAGCTGCTTCGACACCGCGACGCTCGCGGGCGTTGCCTATGGGCAGACGGTGCTGTCGCGCGCGGTGGTCGCGGCGGGTCTCACCTGGGAGCGCGAACACGCACATTCGGCGATCTACGATGCCGAGCGCACGGCCGATCTCTTCTGCGACGTGTGCAACCAGTTCAAGCCGATCTTCGATCGCGCGCGGATGCGCGCGGATGCGCTCGAGCAACTGGGGGACGAGGAAATCAACCCCTTCGTCGAGCCGACGCCGATCGAGCCCGAGGAGGGCTAGCCGGCGCGCGCCGCGCCCTCAGGCGGCGACGGCGCCCGCTTGGGCGAGGAGCGTCTTCAGCTCGCCGCTGCGATACATCTGCAGCGCGATGTCGCAACCTCCCAGCAGCTCGCCGTTCAGGTACAGCTGCGGGAACGTCGGCCAGTTCGAGTGCGCCTTCAGCGCCTCGCGCAGCTCCGGGTCCTCAAAGATGTTGACCGAGTGGAAGCCGGCATTGCAGGCCTTGAGCGCGGCCACGGTCTGCGCCGAAAACCCGCACTGCGGGAAGTCGGGCGTGCCCTTCATGAACAGCACCGCGGGCGCCGCCGCGAGGTGGGTCTTGATGCGCTCGGAAACGTCGTTGTTGCTCATCGCTGTCAGCCTCTTGAATTCAGATGCGAATGCCTCAGCCGCCCGCCGGGGACGCTGCCTGCCCGGCAAGGCGCCGCCGCTCCGCCGCGCGGAGGACCGCGTACTGGGTCGACGCGTCGAGCCGCACCCAGCCTGCGATCTCCTCGAGCGTCCGGTAGCAGCCAAGGCACCAGCCCTTGGGACCGATGCTGCAGATGTTGATGCAGGGCGACTGGGGCGCGGCGGGCGACATGGCGATACTGCGGGCGGCGGGACAACCGGATGGGGGCCGGCCGGTTGAAATCAACTGCGGCAAGACCTATTCTACCCGAGTCGACCCCCGGAGCCCAAAGCCGCGCGGGCCGGGCGTTCGAAAGCCAAAATAAAGGGGTATTCGCGATGAATCCACTGAATTCCGTCAAGGGCGCGCTCACGACGGGCATCGTGCTCGCGCTCCTCGTCGCCGTCGGCCTCGCGGCCTGGGCGGGTAATGGCGTGGAGCTGCACGGCGCGCTCCTCGGCCGCTGGCTGCACATCCTGTCGGGTGTCATGTGGATTGGCCTGCTGTGGTACTTCAACGTCGTGCAGACGCCGGGACTCGCTGCCGCGGCGGCTGACAAGGGCGGCCCGGGCGGCGCCGGCATCTCGAAGTACATCGCGCCGCGCGCGCTCTGGTGGTTCCGCTGGGCCGCCGTCGCGACCTGGATCACGGGCGCGTACTACCTCCTCTTCGGCTACGGCTCGATGGACGTGATCCACCGGGCGTTCGGCCTGCAGTCGGGCTTTCGTACCATC
>JANXZZ010000035.1 GCA_025355245.1 Pseudomonadota bacterium
AATGCCCGCCGACGGCGAGCGCCGTGGTCGAGTAAATGGCGATGCCCGTGCCGTTGACCGCGCCCGTGCCCAGCACCGTTGCGCCGTCGCTGAAGGTCACCGTGCCAGTCGGCACGGTAGGTCCGGCTGACTGGGTGACCGTCGCAGTGAAGGTGACCGACGAGCCGGAGGTCACGGACGCCGACGACGACGCGAGGCTCGTCGTGGTGCCGATGGTCTGGATGATCTTGGCCACGAACCCGTCGCCCGCGCCCCCGGCCGCCGGCTGGAATACGCCCGCCGTAGCGGCCGAGCTGGTGATGCTGCCGACGTTGCCGGCCAGGTAGATGTTGCCTGACAAGTCCAGCGCGAGGCCGTCGACGCTGTTCTGACCCGCGCCTCCGTCGCCGACGAGCGTCGACATCAGGAGCGTGCTCAGCGTCGGGTCGAGCTTGGCGACGAACGGCGCGGTGTTGCCGGGCCCGGTCGTGTAACCGCCGGCGACCAGCGGATTGACCTGCGGCAGCCCATTGTTGCCGACCCCGCTGATGTAGACATTGTTGGCCGCGTCGAGGAGGATCGGTCCGACCTGGTACACGTTGTCGGCGCTGCCGGTCATATCGCCGAAATAGGTGCTGTGCAGCAGCTGGGTGCCCGCGGGATTGAGCTCGGCGATGAACGCGACGTTGCCGCAACTGCCACCGGAGCCGCACGTCGGCTGGTAGGCCCCCGCAGTCGTCGGAAACCCGGTCTGGTTCGCGTAGCCGAGGACGTAAGCATCACCGTTCGTGTCCGCGGCAATCCCCGCGACGTACTGAATGGCACAGCAATTCGGCATGTGGCCGAGGTACGTGGCGTACGTGAGCGTCGGCGGGTTCGCGCCGCCGACCGGCGAGAATTTCGCAACGAATCCGCACGCTCCGTTCAGCTCGTTCTGGCCGGGATACAGGACGCCGCAGCTGGCGACCGTCGTCTGCAGCGCTCCCGCGGTCACCGGCAGGTAGCCATCCTGCGTGTACCCGGCCAGGTAGAAATTGCCGCTGGCATCGACGGTGATCGCGGTACCCGCGGTATTGCCGAGCGCTAGCCCGGCAGCAAAAACCTGCGTATCGCCCACGAGCGTCGAGTACAGGAGGCCCGAAAGCGTCGGATTGAATACGCTGACGAAAGCGTCGGTCTGGAGCGAGCCGTTGATGTTGCAGCCGTTGCAATAGTTGTAGGCGGTCACGATTGCGCCCGCAGTCGTCGGAAAGCCGACTGCCTGAGGGAAGCCGCCGGTCCCGGCGGGGATGTTCTGGCCGGGCGCGCTCGTTCCCGCGACATACGGGCGCCCCGCGGCGTCGACGGCAACGGCCCAGGCGAAGGCCCCGTTTCCCGTGCCGCCCAGGAACGTCGAGGCCAGCAGCGCACCGGTCGGGCTCAACTTGCTGACGAACGCATTGCTGGCCCCGTTGGCGCCCCGATCGCAGCCGGACATCGCGGACCCGGAACCCCAGTTCGGAGCGCAAAGGACCTGGTAGGCGCCGGCGGTCACCGGAAAGTCATTGGACCCGGCCATCCCGACGACGAAGGCGTTGCCGGCCGAATCCACCGCGATGGCGTAGCCGTAGTCGTCCGTCGAACCGCCCAGGTAGGTTGAATAGACGAGAGTCTTGGCGTCCGGCGCGATCTTGGTCACGAAGGCAACGGGGTTCGTCGTCGGAGCGCTGGCCTGGGCCGGCGACTGCGTCGGGAAATTCGACGAGAACGTGTAGCCGGCCACGTAGAGGTTGCCGGCCCTGTCTACCGCGGCGCCCTGCGAGCCGACAGCGATGTTGCCGACACCGGAGGCGCCGCCGGTCGGCCCAACGCTGCCGATGACGTCGGAATTGTTTCCCCCGAGGTAGCTGAAGTAGCTGAGCACCGGGTCGATGACCAGCGTCTTGCGATGGTCGTAGCGCCCGACGTTGAAGTGCAGCGCGTCCTGACGGTCGAGTGCGTAGCTCGCCTCGACCGGCACACGACGCCCGCCGAGGAGCTGATAGGCAACGGGTCGGAGGAACGCGATCTCGTGTCCACCGGCCCGGACCCGGAGATTGCCACGGGCGTCGAGGCGAGTCTGCTGCGCGCCCTCGAAGCTGAGGCCGATCGCCTCGGCCGATGCTCCGGGCGCGACGACGAAGTCGTATTCCAGCCGGCCCTGGGTGCCGTAGTACACGAGGTCGACGCCGGGATAGACGCCCGCGTAGCGGATCCTGCCAAAGGTCGCGACGTTCGTGCGCCACTTCGAGGGATCGTTGCCGATCAGGTAGTTGACGCGACCCGGCAGCGGGCTCTCGGCCACCGGCGTGATCGAGCGACGCGCATCCAACACAGCCAGGCGGACTGTGCTCGCCGACCCTGCGGCGGGCAGGACGCCCGCGACGGCGGCATCCCGGCCCAGCGACAGCTCCGCGCCACGATCCGCCAGACGAATGGCATAGCCGGCACCGTGCGCCAGGTATTCCGTCGTCCGCGCCGTCGGGCCGGTGCTGGGCTCGAAGTTGAGCGGCAGCCCGAAAACATCGGCGCGCATCGCCGCCGGCGGCGACGATGTCCGGTCGATCAGCGCCGCCCGACCCGGCTGAGGTGCCAGCAAGAGCGCGCCAGCCGCAAGTCCGAGCCACGCCCCCCAGTTGGGCAGGCCGTACTTGTCGCCTCTGCTCTTTTTCGTCCGCTCCATTCGCCTTCTCCCTGGTGAGGTTGCCGCAACGCGTAAATGGGTTCCGTATGGAGGAAGGCGTGTTCGCCCGGAAAACTGGACCACCCGCGGCGTCTGCCTCGCTGCGGGACGCGGATTGACACGTGTATAGCCACGCTATACGGTCGAATTGCTCGCGAAGCCGTCGCCCGTCTCTCTGCACCAGCGACGGGCCAGGGCGCGAGCACGCCGATCTCCCGGAATCTTGGAGCCCAAGGGTGTCGCCAGCGTCCGAACCACTGCATCCCGGGGAGCTCGTTCGCCTGCGGCTGCACGCACTGACCGGCGTGACCGTGACCGACTGCGCGAGGCGCCTGGGGGTCACCCGGGTCGCGCTGTCGCGCGTCCTAAACGGCAAAGCGGGCATCAGCCCCGACATGGCCGTGCGGCTCGCGGCGGTCCTCGGTGGCAGCGACGAGGTGTGGCTGCACCTGCAGGCGGATTTCGATCTGCATCGTGCACGCCGCGCCCTGCGCGGCGCGGTGGAAAAGATCGCGCCGTTCGGCGGATCCGCACCTTGACGGTTTTCCGCCGGTCGCGTCCGAGAGCCGTGGCCATTGCGCCGCGGGCCCGGGGCGTCCGGACGACGGAGGGTCGGTGATCGACCCGCCCGATGTCTCGAAGACCGTGGCGCTGCTCGCCCGCTGGTCGAGCGGCGATCCGCAGGCACTCGACCAGCTCGTCACCGAGCTCTATCGGGACATCCACGCCATCGCCGTGCGCGAGCTGCGCCATGAGCGGCATCTGACGATCCGTCCGACCGCGCTCGTGCACGAGGCCTACATGCGGCTCGCACGCCTCCATGAGATGCAGTGGCAGGACCGCGCGCACTTTCTGTCGATGGCGGCGCGCGTGACCCGTCAGGCGTTGGTCGACGAGGCACGGCGCGTGCGCGCGGACAAGCGCTCCGGCGGCGTGCCGGTGACGCTGAGCGACGCCAACCTCGGCGGCAGTGACGCGGGCTACGACGCGCTCGATGTCGACGCGTTGCTGATGGAACTGCAGAAGATCGACGACGTCGCGGCCGAGGTCGTGTCGTTGCGCATCTTCGGGGGCCTCTCGATCGAGGAAGCGGCCGAGGCGCTCAGCCTGTCGATCACGACGGTGAAGCGGCGCTGGACGACCGGCAAGGCGTTCCTCGCCCTCGAGCTGAGACGCGACGCGTGACCGCCACCGTCGATCGCGCCGAGGCTTACCGGATCTTCTCCGCGGCGCTCGACATCGTCTCGGAGCGACGCAACGCATTCGTCCACGAACGATGCGGCTCGAACGCCGAGCTCGAGCGCAAGGTTCTTGCGCTGCTGGCGGCGGCCGAACCCGGCTCGGACGCGACCGGCGCGATCCTCGGCGGGTCCGAGACGCCGCTGCGGGACCTCGTCGGGGCAGTGTACGGTCAGTTCCGCCTCGTCGAGCTGATCGGCGCCGGCGGCATGGGCGTCGTCTACCGCGCGGAACGAACCGATGGTGTACCGCAGGCGGTGGCGGTCAAGCTGCTGCGCGGCGAGATCAGCGCGGTGAGCAGCGCGCGATTCGTGAGCGAGGCCAAGCTTCTGGCACGCCTCGAGCACCCGGCGATCGCGCGGCTCATCGACGTAGGAGTCAGGGACGGTGAAGGCTGGATCGCGCTCGAACTGGTGCGCGGCACGCCGATCGACGCGTACTGCGACGCCCGCGCCCTGGACACGCGTGCGCAGGTGCGGCTGCTGGTCGCGGTGGTCGACGCCGTCGCCGCGGCGCACCGCACACTGGTTGTCCATCGCGACATCAAGCCCACCAATGTCCTCGTCACCGAGGAAGGCCACCCGAAGCTCATTGATTTCGGGATCGCATCGGCGCTCACCGGGGTCGACGAGTCAGCCGAAAGTGCCGCAGCGGTGCGTCGGTCGTTCACGCCGCACTACGCTGCCCCAGAGCAGACCCGCGGGGAGCCAGTGACCGTCGCCACCGACGTGTTCGGTCTCGGCGCCCTCGCCTATCGGCTGCTGACCGGACGTCCGCCGTTCGCAGAGGCGAACAGCGCGGTCGGCTATCTGCACGCGGTGGTCTCGGCGGAGGTCCTGCGGCCGAGCGAGGCGGCGAACCCGGCACGCGCCCGCGCGCTCCGGGGCGACCTCGACGCGATCCTGATTCGCGCGCTAAAGCGTGATCCGGCCCTTCGTTATTCGAGCGCTCAGGACCTGCAGACCGACCTGCAGCGCTACCTCGACGGCCTGCCGGTCGCGGCCCACCCGCCGAAATTCGGCTATCGCACCGTCAAGTTCGTACGACGCCACGCGCTCCCCGTCGGCTTTGCCACGCTCCTGGCGCTCGGCCTGGTTGCCGGCGGCGTCGTCTACGGACTGCAGGAACGCCGGGTCGCTTTCGCCCGCGAGGGCGCGGCGAGGCGTGGGGAATTCCTCGAGCGGCTGCTTCGCTCGGCGGATCCCAGGGAGGGCCGCAGGGACATCACGGTGGCGGAGCTCCTCGATACGGCCAGCCGCGATCTCGACCAGAGCCTCGGCAAGGAGCCACGCGTCGAGGCCTCGATGCTCGGGCTGATCGTCGACACGAACACGGCGCTCGGCCGGTATCCCGAGGCGCTCGCCGCCAGTGATCGCCAGCTCGCGCTGCTGGAGGCGCACGGCGGCGACAACCGCGAACGTGCGCAGGCGCTGATCTCGCGCGGCGAACTGCTGCGCGCCGA
>JANXZZ010000110.1 GCA_025355245.1 Pseudomonadota bacterium
GCGCCCGCGATCAGCCAGCCGAGTGCCTGCATCGCGACCGGCGGCCCGCCGGGCCAGCCCGCCTCGAAGTGACTCGCCCACTCCGCGGGCCATCCCGAGGGTATGAACCGCGGCAGCCACGCCGGCAGGAAGGAGCCGAGCCAGGCGAGCAGCAGCATCGCGCCGACCGGATCCTCGGTGAAGCGCAGCGTGTCCCGGCCAGGCGTGCGTGCGCTGCGCGCGCGCACGACCAGCCCGGTCGCGAAGCCGAACCACGCGCCCGTCGTGTTCATCGCGACGTCGGCGAGCGATGCGACCCGCGTGACGATGAACCACTGCGTCACCTCGACGCCGAGTGACATGCAGAACCCGCACAACGTTGCCGTCGCGAGGCGCCGCGTGCGCGACCACTGCTCGGGCAGGAGCCAGGCGAGCGTCGCTCCGAAGGGCATGTACAGGAACACGTTGACGAACAGATCGCCCGGCGGCGAGATGCCCCAGCGCAGGCGCAGCAGCAGGTCGAGCGGGGAATTGAACGCCACGTGGCGCAGGTGGAAGGGCTGCAGCGAGCCGTACAGCATCAGCACCAGGATGAAGCCGAGCAGCCAGCGGGCGGTGCGCTTGGTGGACCATTCGCTCATCGGCCGGATTCTCGCACGAAGCCGCCGCGGCTGCGGCTCAGGGAGTCGGGGTGTCGACCCGTTCCATGCGCCCGTCTGCGCTGGCCTTCACCGGACCCGGTGCGTGCTTGATCCACGCCTCGAGCGCGGCGATGTCGGGCATGACCTCGGTCGCATCCCGCGCCTCGGCGAGCACCGGGAAGAAGTCCCCGCCGCCCACCAGGAAATCGTTGACGGCGACGCTGTAGCTGCGCGCGGGATCGAGCGGCTTGTTGTCGGCGTCCCACGCGGCGATAACCCGCCGTCCCGGCGCGCGCCTCAGGTCGAACACGTAGCGGATTCCGGAGGGCCGCAGGAACTTCGGCACCGCGGCGTGCGCGCCGCTCCATTGTTCCTCGAGGAGCGTGAGCACCTGCGCACCCGTGAGCGTGACGCGCATGATGACGTTGCCGAAAGGCTGCACCGAGTAGATCGTGCCGAAGCTGATCGGCCCCGCGGGAATGTCGCTGCGCAGTCCGCCCGGGTTCATGAACGCAAGATCGGTGCCGGCCGCGGCGCGCTGCGCATCGGCGACGAAGTCGCCGAGCGGCGATTCGCCCGACAGCGTCTCGCCGCGCTGCATCGTGGCCGCGGCGACGCCGACGGGGCGCGCGGCGACGCCGACGGTCTCCTTGTTGGCCGCGATGACGATCTTGGCGACCTTCTTGGCGGGCGCGATCCCGGCATCCGCCCACACTGTCGCGACGCGCGCGGACTTCGCGATGACGGCGCCGGTCGCGCGGTCGACCGTGAGGTCGGTGAAGCTGAGCGCGGAGCCGGCGCTGATTGCCTGCGTGACCAGCGTGAGCTTGCCGTCCCTGAGCGGCACCAGCACGTTGTTGAGCTTGTGCGTATGGCCGGCGATCACCACGTCGATGCCACCGTCGAGACCGCCAAGCACCTCCGCCAGGCGCCCCTCGACTTCGTCGAGCCCGAGCGGCGAGACCCACTGCGGAGTGACCGGCGCGACGAGGCCCTCGTGGATCACCAGCACGATGGTCTTGACGCCGTACGCGTGCAGCTTCGCGACCTCGGCGTTGATCGCCGGCGCCTCCGCCAGGAAATTCACGTCCTTGACCCGCGCAGCAACCACGAGGCCCGGCGTCTGCGCGGTGATAGCGCCGATCACGCCGATGCGCACGCCATCGAGCACCACGATCGCGGACGCCGGCAGCAGCGGTGCGCCGCCCTCGCGCCGGACGACGTTGGCAGACAGATACGGGATACGGGTGCCCTCCCAGTCGTGGCCGAGCACCTTGCCGCCCGCGTGCTTGCCGCCGTACAGGAGTCGCTCGAGCTCGCTCGTGCCGCGATCGAACTCGTGGTTGCCGAGCGTCGCGAGCGTGTGGCACTGCGTGACCACCGGACTCGCCGTCGTGCTCCAGCGCGGCGTCAGGCGCGGGCAGTCGCCTTCGGCGAGCTCGTTCAAGACCGCCATCGTCGGCTCGTCGCGCAGCAGTCCCGACACCAGCGGACTCGCGCCGATCGAGTCGCCGGCTATGAGCAGCAAGGTGTGCTTGGGATCGGTGCGCGCGGCGTCGATGTAGGAGGCGAGCACGGCCGCGCCGCCGATCAGTCGGCTCTTGCCGCCGAACTCGAGGGGGTACGTCTGCAGTTCGCCGTGCAGGTCGTTGATGCCGAGCAGGCGGATGTACACCGCGTCGTTGGCGAGCGCGGCTGCGTGCCAGCTGACGGCCGCCGCTGACTGCAGCTCCTTGATGAACTCCTCGTTGGTCTGCGCGCGCGGCGCGCCGACCGGCAGCGCGAGCAGCAAGCACAGAGCCGGGAGGGCCCAAGCCGGGAATCGGGGTCGCATGGGATCGGGTTCCTCGCCGCGCTTCGCGCCGCGCGAAGGGCCTGACCTGCGCCTCATTATCCGCTAAGGTGCGGGCGCCCTACAGGAAACGCGCGTGCTCAAGTCGTTCATCGAATGGTACCTCGGCGCGCTCGATCAGGGCGGTTACTGGCTGGTCGCGCTGTTGATGGCGGTCGAAAGCTCCTTCCTGCCGCTGCCCTCGGAGCTGGTCATTCCGCCGGCCGCGCATCTCGCCGTGACGACGGGACGCATGAGCCTCGCCGGCATCGTCATCGCGGCCGCCATCGGTTCCTGGATCGGCGCGAGCCTCATGTACGGGGCCGCGCGCTGGCTCGGCCGGCCGCTGGTGGTGCGCTTCGGGCGCTACCTGCTGGTGACGCCCGAGAAACTCGCGGCGGCGGAGGCCTGGTCGACCGAGTTCGGCAGCTTCGGCGTGTTCGCGGCGCGCTTCCTGCCGGTGATCCGCCACCTGATCGGCCTCCCCGCCGGCATCGTGCGCCTCAACTACACCTGGTTCAGCCTCGCGACGCTGGTGGGCTCCGGGATCTGGGCGTCGGTGCTGTGCTGGATCGGCGTCAAGGCGGGTGAGGACAAGGAACTCCTCGCCGGCAACGTCCATCACCTGACGATCTGGTTCGCGGGCGCGGTGCTGGTACTCGGCCTCCTGTACTGGCTGTTCGTGCACCGCTTCATGCACCGCGCGCGCGGCGCCTGAGGGCACGCGCTCAGCGCCGCGGCCGCGCGCGCGCGGTCGGCTCCGCGCGCAGCGGATCCTCGGGCCAGTAGTGCTTGGGGTAGCGGCCCTTGAGTTCCTTGCGGACTTCAGCATAGCCGCGAGCCCAGAAGCTCGCGAGATCGCGCGTCACCTGCACCGGCCGGCGCGCCGGCGAGAGCAGCTCGAGCGTGAGCGGCACCGAGCCGCCGACGGTCGGTGTGACCGCAAGGCCAAACATCTCCTGCAGGCGCACCGCGACCGAGGGCGCGGCGCCCGAATAGTCGATCGCGATGCTGGAGCCGCTCGGCACGGTCAGGTGCGTCGGCGCCAGCCGCTCGAGCCGCTGCGTGAGCGCACGGTCGAGGCCTGCGCGCAGCATCGAGGCCAGGTCGAGCCGCGCCAGGTGATCGCGCCGCGTGATGCCATCGAGGTAGGGGCCGAGCCACTCGGCCAGCGTTGCCGCAAGTCCCGAATCGGACAGATCCGGCCACGGATTGTCCGCGGACGGTGCGAGCGCACGCAGGAACGCGACGCGGCTCTGCAGTGAACGCGCGGCGGGTGTCCAGGGCAGCGACCCGAGCCCGAGCGCGACGACGCCCGCGAGCATCGCCGCGCGCGCGAGCTCGGGCGCCGGCTGCGGCAGCGGCGCGTCGGCGAGCACCAGCGCGCCGAGGCGCTCTTCGCGTCGTGCGACGACGGCCGCCTCGCGCCGGTCCCACTCGACGCGATCGACGCTCGCAATTCGAGCGCGCGCGACATCCTCAATCTGGGCGAGCGTGATGGGTGCCGCGAGCTGGATCCTGGCTTCGCGATCGCCGCCGTCGAGCGTCGCGATGACGAGGAACTCGTGGCGGGTCAGCGCATCCGGGCCCGGGAACGCGGCGCCGCGCCCGCTCGCGAGCAGGTAGCGGCCGCTGGCGCCGCGCTGCCGCGCGATGCGGTCGGGGTAGGCGAGCGCGAGCAAGGAGCCGGCGTCGGGCCCCTCGACGCCCGCCCCGAACGCAGCGCCGGCCGCGGTGCCCGCCTTGAGGTCGCGCTGCCAGCCCGCCGCCAGCCGCCGGCAGCGCTCGAGTGCGCCGCGATCGACCTCGAGACCCGCGACCGCGCGGCCGTTCAGGAGCTCGAGGCGCTTGCCGATGTCGGCGTCGCGCTCCGACGGTCGTGTGCGCGCGAGATCCCGCTCGCTGAGCAGCGCCGCGAGTTCCGCTGCGGTGCGCGCCGCGGGGCCGCGCGCCGCGAGCAGCATGCGCGCGAGGCGCGGATGCACGCCGAGCGTGGCCATGCGCACGCCGGCCGCGGTCGGCCGCCCGGACGCATCGAGTGCGCCGAGCTCGGTCAGCAGCGTGCGCGCCTGGCCGAGGTGCGCCGGCGGCGGTGCATCGAGCCACGCAAGCCCCGCGGCGTCCGTGCCCCAGCACGCCAGGTCGAGCGCGAGCGGCGCGAGGTCGGTTTCCAGGATCTCGGGCGGCGCTGCCGGCAGCAGCTGGCGCTCCGCGGCTTCGGTGTAGATGCGGTAGCAGACGCCGGGCTCGAGGCGGCCCGCGCGGCCGCGGCGCTGCTCGGCCGAGGCGAGCGAGACCGGCAGGGTCTCGAGCCGGCTCATGCCGCTGGCCGGATCGAAGCGCGAGCGACGCGCGAGGCCGGCGTCGATGACGATGCGGACGCCCGGGATCGTAAGGGAGGTCTCCGCGATGCTGGTCGCGAGCACGACCTTGCGGGCCCCGGGCGCCGCAGGAGCGAGCGCGAGGTCCTGTGCCTCGGGCCCAAGCTCGCCGTACAGCGGCAGCACGCGCGTGCCGGCCGGCAGCCCGCCATCGTTGAGCGCGCGCTCGAGGCGGCGGATCTCGCCGGCGCCCGGCAGGAACACGAGCGCATCGCCGCCTTCCTCCGCGAGCGCGCGCCTGACGGTGTTCGCGACCTCGCGCTCGAGGTGCTCGGGCGTGCGCCTCGCGTGCCTCACTTCCACCGGGAACTGCCGTCCGCTCGAGGTGATGCGCGGCACGCCGCCGAGCAGCGTCGCGACAGCCGCGCCGTCGAGCGTTGCCGACATCACGAGGAGCTTCAAGTCGGTGCCGAGGTTGCGCTGCGCATCGAGGCAGAGCGCGAGCCCGAGGTCCGCGGTCAGGCTGCGCTCGTGGAACTCATCGAAAATGACGAGCGCAGTGCCCTCGAGCGCGGGGTCCGCCTGCAGCAGTCGACCGAGCACGCCTTCGGTCACGACCTCGATGCGGGTGTCGGCGCTGACGCGCGTGTCGAGGCGCATGCGGTAGCCAACGCGTCGCCCGACCGGTTCGCCGAGCGTGGTCGCCATGCGGGTCGCGACCGCGCGCGCGGCGAGGCGCCTCGGTTCCAGCATCACGATGCGCCGGCCGCGCAGCCACTGCGCCTCGAGGAGCGCGAGCGGCACGACCGTGCTCTTGCCGGCGCCGGCGGGCGCCTCGAGCACCGCGCCCGGGCTTGCCGCGAGCGCCGCCTCGAGCTCCGCGAGGACCGCGCCGATGGGCAGGGCCGGGAGCGCCGTGCGGCTCACCGGCGGCGGCGGCTCAGGTCGCGAAATTGAGGCGCTTGCGCAGCTGGCCGCGCAACAGCCACAGCGCCGCGAGCATCTGGATCACCACCGTCGCGACCGACAGATACCAGACGTGCTCGATGCGAAACCACGGCTGCACCGACATCCACAGTACCGGCAGCACGAAGGTGACGATGCGCGTACCGCTCGAGTACACCGACGGCCAGGTGTTGCCGAGCGCCTGGAACATGCCGGAACAGGTGAACACCAGCCCCGACATCAGGAAGTTCCAGCACACCATCCTCAGGAAAGCGACACCGACCTCGAGCGCGCGCGGTCCGGCCGCGAAGAAGCCGATGAGTCGCGGCGCGTTCCACCAGCACATCAACGCAACCACCACCATCGTCACGGCGCCGATCAGCGCCGCGTCCCAGAACGTGCGCCGCACGCGCGCGGCGTTCTTCGCGCCGAAGTTCTGGCCGGCAACCGGAGCGACCGCGAAGGAGATCGCGAGCGCGGGCAGCATCACCGCCTGCATGACCCTGACGCCAATGCCGAACCCCGCCTGCGCGTCCGCGCCGAACTGCTGTATTACCCCGTAGATCACGCTGGTATAGATGAACATGAGCCCGAACTCACCGCCCGAGGGCAGGCCGATGTTGAGAATCTGCTTCCAGGTCGCGAGCCGCGGTCGCCACAGGTCGCGATGGAAGGCGACGTACTTCTCGAGCCGGAAGAAGTAGACGCTGAGGAGCAGGACGCCGGCCGTGACCGCGAGCGTGCTCGCGAGCCCGGCACCCGCGACGCCGAGCGGGCGGCCAGTACCGATGCCGGCGATCAGCACCGGCGCGAGAATGATATTGAGTACCACCGTGACGATCTGCACGACGAAGGTTGGCGCCACGATCCCGGTGCCGCGCAGCGCCGAGCTCATGGCGACCAGCGCGAACTGCAGCGCGAGCCCGGGAACGAACCACAGGAGGTAGGTCGTACCGGCCGCGATCACCGCCGGATCCTTCGCCAGCATGTGCATGTACGGCCCCGCGAGCGCGAAACCACCGACCAGCGCGATACCCGAGCACGCTGCGGCGAGCACCAGCGACTGGTTGAAGATGAGATTCGCGGCGGACTGGTCCTTGGCGCCGACCGCGTGCGAGATGAGCGCGACCGCGCCCACGCTCAGCATCTGCGTCAGCGCCATGACCGCCATCATGAAGTTGCCGGCTGCACCGACGCCGGCGATCGACGCGTTGCCGAGCTTCGCGACGAAATAGAGGTCGACGAAAATGTAGGCCGTCTGCACGATCATGCCGATCGCCATCGGCAGCGCCATCACGATCAGGTGCTTGGTGATCGAGCCCTGGGTCAGATCTTTCACTTAGTCAACCTGGATACCGTAACGATAGGGGTCGGCCGGATCGAGCAACAGCGTGCTCTCGGCGGTGACAAAGGCTTCGCCGCTGATCGTCGGCACGATCGTCTCGCCCTCGATCTCGACGCTGCCCTCGAAGACGCTGCCGATAATGCTTTCCTGACGCCAGCGACCGCCGGGCTTCAACTTGCCGTCGGCGACCAGGCAGGCGAGCTTGGCGCTCGTGCCCGTGCCGCACGGCGAGCGGTCGTAGGCGCCGCCCGGGCACATCACGAAGTTCCGCGCATCGGTGCCGGGGCCGACGCCCGGTCCGAAAAGCTCAACGTGATCGATGAGTCCGCCGTCGGCGCCGGTGATGCCGGCGCTCTCGAGCGCGACCCGCACGCGCCAGCCGAAATCGCTGAGCGCGTCGATGTGGCGCATCGTCAGCACCTGGCCGTGGTCGGCGCACAGGTAGAACCAGTTGCCACCCCACGCGATGTCGCCGCTGATCCGGCCGTGGCCTGGCACCTCGACCGCGACGGCCTTGCGGTACCGGTAGGAGGCGACGTTGCGTACCGACACCCGCCCCGAGTCGTGCAGCTCGGTCGTCACGACCCCGACCGGCGTCTCGATGCGGTGGCGTCCGGGCGCGAGCTTGCCGAGCCAGCCGAGCGTCGTGACGAGGCCGATCGTGCCGTGGCCGCACATGCCGAGGTAGCCGACGTTGTTGAAGAAGATGACGCCGGCGCTCGCGGTCGGGTCGACCGGCGGCGTCAGCAGCGCGCCCACCAGCACGTCGGCGCCGCGCGGCTCGTTGCAGACGGCCGCGCGGAAGCCCTCGTGCTCGCGCTTCAAGATCTCGATGCGCGCGCCGAAGGAGCCGCTCAGGGCCGGCCCGCCCTCGAGCACCACCCGGGTCGGCTCGCCGCCCGTGTGTGAATCAACGACGCGGATGCGCTGCACGGCGCCTACTTCGCGGGCGGCAGGTGCGGCTTCACGTCCCCGCAGTCCGCGCCGAGCCATTTGCCGCTCACGTCCGAGTGGTGAGTGATCGTGTGGCCGGCGACGTTGGTCACGAGGTCCATCGAGCCCTGCATCGACTCCGGGGTCGAGAGCGCCCACTTGAAGCTGCCCTCGGTGCTGGCGCCGGTGCCGCCCACGTTCGCGCACGCGAGGTGCATCTCCATCGAGGTCGCGGTCTTCGAGACGATCGTGTGCGTGCACTTGTGGTCGCGGTCATCCTCGCGCTCGAAGGCATGATCGAGTGACTCCTGGGTCACGCACTGCTTGGTCGAGTGGGCACCGCCGCCTGCGCCCTGTCCGCCGCGGGCCGCCATTGCCGCCTCCATGCGCGCGCGTGCCTCCGGGGGCAGCCGCGCAAGTACGTCGGGCGGAATCGCCGGGGCGCCCGCCGGCGTACCCGCCGGTGCACCGCCGGCGTCGGACTGGTGGGAGATCTCCCAAAGCCCAAGCTTTACCGCGGGGTGGTCCGCGGCGAGTGCGATCACGGGCAGCAGGCAGGCGGCGGCGACGAGGCGCAGGGTGCTCGGCATGGGAATCTCCGGGTGGCAGGAGCGGCCAGCCCGAGATCGTGCCGCATCCCTCCATCGCCTGCAAAGGGGTCGGCTGCAGCGGCCTCAGCGCCGGAGTGGGCGGGCCTGTGGCGCACTCCGGGGGTGCGCCGGCCGACCGTTGAAACGCCGGGCGCCGACCCCATGCTGGTGGCGTGAGTGCTACCCCACCGCCTGCATCCAGGAACCCTTCATGACCGATCCGATCGCCCAGCCGAGCCAGGCCATCGAGGCCGCGCCCGCCGTCGCCGAGCCCAAGGAAGACGTGCTCATCATCCTGCCGGTCCGGAACATGGTGCTGTTTCCGGGAGTCGTATCGCCGCTTACGATCGCGCGCGCCAAGACCATCGCCGGCGCGCAGGAAGCCGCGCGCACGCAGCGCAAGGTCGGACTCCTGCTGCAGCGCCAGCCCGACATCGACGACCCGACACCCGCGGACCTGCACCCGATCGGCACGGTCGCCGGGATCCTGCGTTACGTGACGACCCCGGGTGGCGCCCATCAGCTCGTCGTCGAGGGCGAGCGGCGCTTCCGCGTGCTCGATTTCCAGCCCGGGATGCCGTTCCACCTCGCGCGGGTCGAGTACCTGGCGGCGAGCAACGCGACCGGCGCCGACGTCGAGGCCCGCGCGCTGACGCTCAAGCGTCTCGCGCGCTCGGCGCTCGAGCTGCTGCCTGCGGTGCCAGCCGAGCTCGCCTCGGCGCTGCAGGCGGCGGAGTCGCCCGAGCTCCTCGCCGATCTCATTGCGAGCTTCCTCGACATCAAGCCGACCGACAAGCAGGTGCTGCTCGAGACGACCGACCTGCGCACGCGGCTCGAGCGTGTCGCGACGCTGGTCGCGCAGCGCATCGAGGTGCTCAAGCTCTCGAAGCAAATGGAGGACAAGACCCGCGAGTCGATCGACGGCAAGCAGCGCGAGATGCTGCTGCGCGAGCAGCTGAAGCAAATCCAGAACGAGCTCGGCGAAGGCGACGCCGGCGGCGAGAACCTCGCGGAGCTGCGCGCCGCCATCGAGGCCGCGGGACTTCCTGCCGACACGCTCGAGCAGGTGAAGAAGGAACTGAAGCGCCTCGAGCGCATGCCGGAGCAGGGCGCCGAGTACTCGATGCTGCACACCTACCTCGACCTGGTCGCGGCGCTGCCGTGGTCGAAGCTCGACGAGGAGCGCATCGACATCGGCCAGGCGCGCGAGGTGCTCGAGAACGACCACTACGGCCTCGACAAGATCAAGAAGCGGATCCTCGAGTACCTGGCGGTGCGCAAGCTCAATCCGCACGGCAGGAGCCCCATCCTGTGCTTCGTCGGCCCCCCCGGCGTCGGCAAGACCTCGCTCGGTCAGTCGATCGCGAGGGCGGTCGGCCTCAAGTTCCAGCGTGTCTCGCTCGGCGGCACGCACGACGAGGCAGAGATCCGCGGCCACCGGCGTACCTACGTGGGTGCGCTGCCGGGCATCGTCATCCAGGCGATCCGCAAGGCCGGCACCCGCAATGCGGTCCTGATGCTTGATGAAATCGACAAGCTCGGGCGCAGTTTCCAGGGCGATCCGGCTGCCGCGCTGCTCGAGGTCCTCGACCCCGAGCAGAATTCGACATTCCGCGACAACTACCTCGGGGCGCCCTTCGACCTGTCGAAGGTGCTGTTCATCGCGACCGCGAACCAGCTCGACACGATCCCGGGGCCGCTGCGCGATCGCATGGAGATCATCGAACTGACCGGCTACACCGAGGAGGAGAAGGTCGAGATCGCGAAGCGCTACCTCGTCAAGCGCCAGCTCGAGGCGACTGGCCTCACCGCGGCGCAGGTCGAGATTACCGAGGATGCGCTCCGGCGCGCCGCGCGCGACTACACGCGCGAGGCGGGCTGCCGCAACCTCGAGCGCGAGATCGGCGCGCTGATGCGCAACGCCGCCGTCAAGATCGCCTCGGGCGCGATCGCGAGCGTGCGCATCGACAGCGCCGACGTCGAGAAGATCCTCGGCAGCCCGCGCTTCGAGAACGAAGTCGCGATGCGGGTCAGCGTACCCGGCGTCGCGACCGGCCTCGCCTGGACACCGGTGGGCGGTGACATCCTCTTCATCGAGGCAACCCGCACGCCCGGCTCCAACCGGCTGATCCTGACCGGGCAGCTCGGTGACGTGATGAAGGAGAGCGCGCAGGCGGCGCTGTCGCTCGTCAAGGCCAACTCCGAGATGCTCGGCGTCGATCCTGCCTCGTTCGAGAAGAGCGACATCCACATCCACGTGCCGGCGGGCGCGATCCCGAAAGACGGGCCGAGCGCGGGCGTGTCGATGTACACGGCGCTCGTGTCGCTGCTGACGCAGCGCGTGGTGCGCGCGGACCTCGCGATGACGGGCGAGATATCGCTGCGCGGCCTGGTGCTGCCGATCGGTGGTGTCAAGGAGAAGACCGTGGCCGCGGCGCGCGCGGGCATTCGCACGGTATTGCTGCCGGCGCGCAACCGCAAGGACCTCGAGGACATCCCGGCGAGCGTGCGCGCGCTGGTCGAGTTCCACTTCGTGGAGCGCGTCGATGACGTGATCCGCCTCGCGCTCGCGGCGCCTGCCGCGCCTGCCGCGGAACCGGCGGATGCGCGCGCGGCGGCCGCCACGGCCTGAAACGCCCGTCGGCACGCATCATCCCCGGGGTCGGCTAGACTTCAGGGCATGCGCGCCGCCGGCCTCGTGCTCATCGGCTCCTCGCTGCTCGCGGCCTGCGCGAGTGCGCCGCCGCGTCCCGTGGCAGTGCCCGAACCCGTGATCGCGCTGGCGCCGCCCGCGCAGGCCGTCGGCGCGCGGGTGGCGGCGCTCGCGCGGACTCTCGTCGGCACCCCGTACCGCTACGGCGGCGACTCGCCGTCGGGATTCGACTGCAGTGGCCTCGTCTATTACGTCTACCGCGAGGCCGGCCTCGCGGTGCCGCGCACCGCGGCCGAGCAGCGCGCCTCCGCGCATCGGGTCGCCGAGGACACGCTCGAGCCCGGCGACCTGGTGTTCTTCTACACGCCCGAGGATCACGTCGGCATCTACCTCGGCGGCGGCGAGTTCGTGCACGCGCCCGCGACCGGCCGCAGCGTCGAGCGCGCGCGCCTTGACACCCCCTTCTTCATCCTCGGCTTTGCCGGCGGCGGGCGCTTCACGGCCCCGTGACGCAGCTCACGATTGCCGGCTGAGCGGGAGTGTCAACTGAACGGGTCGCCCCGCGTTCCAAGGGGGAGACAAGGGTGGAACCACGATGACCGCGGACAGCGCCACGCAGGCGGCGATTGCGACCAACCGGTTCGGCCTCGGCGCGCGCCCGGGCGAGCTCGTGACGGTGGCAGCGGATCCGCGCGGCTGGCTGCTCGAACAGGTCCACTCGACGTACCGCGCGCCGGAGGCGCTCGCCGGCCTCGCCTCGGCACGCGACATCCTCGCCAGGTACTTCGCGGTGCGCGAAGCGCGCGACCGGGCGCGCAAGCTCGCCAAGAACGAGGTCGCGAGCAACGCCGACCCCGTGAAGGCCGCCATCGACACCGTGCGCGAGGAAATCCTGCCGCACTACATCGCGCAGGCGGCGGCGCGCACGCGCGTCGCGCTCGCGAGCGAGACGTCTTTCCGCGAGCGCCTGGTCCACTTCTGGACCAACCATTTCGCGGTCTCGGTCGACAAGGGCATCTGCCTCGGAACCGCGGGCGCCCTCGAAAACGAGGTGATCCGCCCGCGCATCGACGGGCACTTCGCCGACCTCCTGCTCGCGGTCGAGACGCACCCGGCGATGATCACCTACCTCGACAACCAGCAGTCGGTCGGGCCCGGCTCCGAGTTCGCGACGCGCGCGCAGCGCCGCGGACGCTTCGCCGGCGCGCCCAACAACAACCGCATCGGGCTCAACGAGAACCTCGCGCGCGAGATCCTCGAGCTCCATACCCTCGGCGTCGACGGCGGCTATACGCAGGGCGACGTCACGACCTTCGCCCGCGTCATCACCGGCTGGTCGGTCGGCGGCGGCAAGGGCCGGCTCGCCGAGGGCGAGCCAGGCAAGTTCGTGTTTCGCACGGCGGTCCACGATCCCGGTAGCAAGACCGTGCTCGGCCGGCGCTACGCGGACGCGGGCTTCGAGCAGGGCACGACGGTGCTGCGCGACCTCGCGGCCCATCCCTCGACCGCGCGCCACCTCGCGACCAAGCTCGCGCGCCATTTCGTCGGCGACGAGCCGCCGCGCGAGCTCGTCGATCGCCTTGCCTTCGCCTACACCTCGAGCAGTGGCCACCTGCCGGTCGTCTACAGCGCGCTGGTCCACTGGGAAGGTGCGTGGACGGCGGAGCCGAGGAAGTTCAAGACGCCGCAGGACTTCCTGTATTCCTCGTTCCGCGCCCTCGAGCTTGAGCCCAAGGATCCGAAGAAGCTGATCGCGGGCTTCGAGATCCTCGGCCAGCGCAACTACAACCCAGGCTCGCCCGCCGGCTGGCCGGACCGCGAGGCCGACTGGGACGGCGCGGATGCAGTCATGAAGCGCGTCGAGTGGAGCGTCGCGGTCGCCGACAAGATCGGCAACGCCCACTCGGCCGCCGCCACCGCCGACATCGCGCTCGGCGCGCTCGCCTCCGAGCACACGCGCACCGCGCTCACGCGCGCCTCGTCGGGCGCACAGGCGCTGACGCTGCTGCTGATGAGCCCCGAGTTCCAGCGGAGATGAACATGCACAGCCGTCGGGATTTCCTGAGTGCGGGCCTCAAGCTCGGCGTCAGCAGCGCGCTCGCGGCGGCGTTGCCCGGCGTCAGCTTCGCGGCGGTCCCGGGCGCCGCGCCCTTCGTGGTCGTGATTCTGCGCGGCGCGCTCGACGGGCTCGCGGCGGTGCCACCGTACGGCGACCCCGACTACGCGAGTGCACGCGGACCGATTGCGATCGCGCGACCGGGCGATGCCAAGGGCGCGCTCGATCTCGACGGCTTCTTCGGCCTGCACCCGGCCCTGCCGCTGCTTCACGAGCGCTATCGCGCGGGCGAGCTCTTGGTCGTGCACGCGACCGCCTCCGGCTATCGCGAGCGCTCGCACTTCGACGGCCAGAACGTGCTCGAGAACGGCGGCGACAAGCCCTCCGGTACTGCGAGCGGCTGGCTCAACCGCGCGCTCGGCGCCGCCGCCGCGGAGCGCGTGACCGGGCTCGCGCTCGGGCAGAACGTGCCGCTCATCCTGCGCGGACCCGTGCCGGTGGGTTCGTGGGCACCGTCCGCACTCCCGGAAGTCGAGCCCGAGCTCGTCGAGCGGCTGCGCGACCTCTATTCGAACGATCCGACACTGGCGTCGCGCCTCGACGAAGGCACGCGCATCGATGCGCTCGCCGACGGCGAGATGGCGGCGGACGGCGACACGATGCGCCGCGCCAAGGGTGGCGGCATTGAGCGCCTGAAGGCGATCGCCGAGACGGCGGGACGCATGATGGCGGCGGCGGACGGACCGCGCGTCGCCGTCTTCGACGCCGGCGGTTGGGACACGCACGCCGGTGAAGGCGGCGCGGAAGGCCAGCTCGCGGGGCGCCTCGGCGGACTCGACAAGGTGCTGGATGCGCTGCGCGCGGGGTTGGCGGCCGAGTGGTCGCGGACCAGCGTGCTCGTCTGCACCGAGTTCGGGCGCACGGTGCGGGTCAACGGCACGCGCGGCACGGACCACGGCACGGGCGCCGCGGCGTTCGTGCTCGGCGGTGCGGTCAGGGGCGGCCGGGTCCTCGCGGACTGGCCGGGCCTTGCCGAGCGTCACCGCTACGAGGGCCGCGACCTCAAGCCCACGACCGACCTGCGCGCCGTCGCGAAGGGGCTGCTGGCGGCGCAACTGTCGATCCCCGAGCGCGCCCTCGCGGACGTGTTTCCGGGAACCGGGCAGCTGCGCCCGCTGCGCGACCTCGTGCGCGGCTGAGCTGCGCGCCGGTCGTCATTCAGAGCACCGGGCGCGTGTCGCCCGGCAGCATCGCCTTGCGCACCAGCGGAATGGGCGGTCCACCGTAGGACAGCAGCTTGTCGTGGAAGGCCTTCCAGCAGGCCTCGCCGCCGCGGCTCTCGCAGTAGTCGGTCCTGAGCTTGCGGATCATCAGCTTGCCGAGCGTGTAGTTGAGGTACCCGGGATCGTAGGTGCCCCGCGCCGCCTGCTGGCGCGCGGCACCCGGGTTCTGGAAGCCCTGGTCGAGGAACATCTTCTCGGACTCGGCCACGCTCATGCACTTCGTGTGCATGCCGATCGCGGACAGGAAGCGGACGTTGCGCAAGAGCGCATTCATCAGCTGCCCGACGTGAGTCTCGGGATCGCCCTGGCGCAAGCCCTTCTCCCACATCATCTCCTCGCCGTAGTGCGCCCAGCCCTCGGCGAAGGCGTAGCCGACGAACAGGCTCGCGAGCTTCGAGGGCACGCGGTTGGCCCACATGAATTGCAGGAAGTGACCCGGCCACACCTCGTGCGCGGACGTGAACAGGAGGCTCGCCTGGCCCTCGATGTAGGCGGCCTGCTCGGCCGGCGTCCACGACGGATCGGGCGGCGAGATGTAGTACACCGACGGCAGGTTCTTCTCGTACGGCCCGGGCGTGTCGATGTAGGCGCCGTTCTGGCGGTTGAAGGGTGGGGATTCCTCGACGAGCGCCTGCTCGGGTCCCGGAATCGTCACGAGATCCGTGTCGATGATGAACTGCTTGAGGCCGGCAAGCTGTGCGCGCGCACCGGCGACGACGCCGCCGCTCGGCTTGTGCGCCGACACGCGCTCCGTGCAGCGCTTGAGCGTCGTGCTCGGCGCGAACTTGTCGCAGGCTTCCTTGAGCGCGGCGAGGTTGCGCGCGAGGTCGGCGCGTCCCGCCGCCTCGAGATCGGCGAGCGGCACATCGACCCGCTCGGTCATGTGCAGCATTGCGGCGAAGCGCTCGGGGCCGAGCGCATCGGGACCGGTCGCGTTCGGCTGCTCGCTCTTGAGCCAGTCGGCGAGGTCGGCCAGCGCCTTGGCGGCGGGCTCGATCGCCTCCTTGAGCTGCTGCTGCAGCGCCGCGTCGCCGACGCCGGCAAAGGCCTGCGGGACGTTGCTGCGGTAGAACTCCGCGAGGCCGCCGAAACCGGCGACGCCGAGCTTGATGTAGGTCGCGGGCATCGGCGTGCGCAGGTTCTTGCGGATCTCGGGCGCGGCCTTCACGACCGAGCCCGCGTATTTTATGAATGCGCGCAGCCGCACCTCGGGCGTCGCGTAGGGACGCACCACGTAGGTGGACGGATCGAGCGAGTCGCCGCCGTCGCTCATGCCGAGGTAGAACTCGGGGTTCCTGAACGGCGCATCCGCCGCCTCGCGCCAGAAGATCTCGCGATCGATGCGGGTCAGGAGGTACTCGCGCTCGAAGCGCTGCGCCGCGTCGAGGCCGGCATCGGGGAACGTCGTGACCCGCTCGCGAAACGCCTTCAGGCGCGCGACTTCGGCGCGGATGCCCGCGGCCGACCAGTCGGGCAGGAGCCCGTCGAACTCGTGGCGGCCTACGGAGGCGGCCACCTGCGGATGCGCCTTGAAGAAGCTTTCGATGAACTCATCGACGAGTGCGGGCCACGCCGCCGCCGCAGCGGGCGGAGTCGCGGCCGGGGGCGCCTGCTGGCAGCCGGTGACGCTCAGGGCGAGCAGGAGTGATGCCGCGGCCAGGCCGAGCCGCACCGTGCGAGCAGTGGTCATTGGAAGCCCCCAAAAGTGAGGCGCGAAGCGTGGCGGGGCCGGATACCAAAGGCAAGGCCCGGCCGCGCGGCGCGGCCGTGCGACACTCGCTGGCCGTGTGGTACCCCCTTTTCCGGCCGGCCCTGTTCGCGCTCGATCCGGAGCGGGCCCATCGCCTGGCGCTCGAGGCGCTGCGCTTCGCGGGCCACCGGCGGGCAGGCGTCGCGAGCGCGGCGCCGATTGAGTGCATGGGGCTTGAGTTCCCGAACCGGCTCGGCCTCGCGGCGGGCTTCGACAAGAGCGCGACCGCGATCGGCGGGCTCGGGCGGCTCGGCTTCGGTTTCATCGAGGTCGGCACCGTGACGCCGAAGCCGCAGGCGGGACAGGCGCGGCCGCGCCTGTTCCGGCTGCCGGGCGCGGGCGCGCTCGTCAACCGGCTCGGGTTTCCGAACGACGGCGCGACCGCGGTCGCCGCGCGGCTGCGACGTCGCCGCTATGCCGGCATCGTCGGCGTCAACATCGGCAAGAATGCCGCGACGCCGCTCGGCCGCGCGGTCGATGACTACCTGCTGTGCTTTCGCGCTTTCCGCGCACTCGCCGACTACCTCGTGGTCAACGTCTCCTCGCCGAACACGCCGGCGCTGCGCGAGCTCGAGGACCCGGTGCGGCTCGAGCCGCTGCTCGCGGCGCTGCTCGAGGAGCGCGCCCGCGATTCCGCCGCGGCACGGCCGCCGCTCGTGCTCAAGATCTCGCCCGACCTGTCGCTGGCGGAGGTCGGCGCCATCGCCCGGCTGCTGAGATCGCTGCCGCTCGACGGCGTGATCGCAACCAACACGACCTTGGGTCGGAGCGGCCTGGGTGGCGGAGCAACGGTACCGGCGGGCGGCCTGAGCGGTCGGCCGCTGCACGCGCGGTCGCTCGAGACGGTCGCGGCGCTGCGCGCCGAGCTCGGCGCCGCGTTCCCGATCATCGGCGTCGGCGGTGTCGACTCGGCGGCCACTGCGCTCGCGATGCGCGCCGCGGGAGCCGACCTCGTTCAGGTCTATACCGGGCTCATTTACCGGGGACCGTCGCTCGTCGGCACGTGCCTGCGGGCACTGCGCTAGGGCGCAGGTCTGAGCGCGAGTTTGCCGAGCGCGTCGGCAACGCCGTTGCGCTGCAGAATGTCGCGCTCGTGCCGTCGCGCCGCGCGCGCTGCTGTCCTTTGTCAGTCGTCGCCCGATTCCACGGCCGCGGGCCTCGGAGCGACCGACAGCACGCGAATGAGCACCCATTCGGGCGCGAACATCACTTCCTGAGCGGCCTGCGGCGGCACGTAGCCGAGCGCCCCGGCGCGGGTACCCGTGCTCGCGGCGACGATCGGCTCGAGCGTGCCGGCGAGCCGAGCCGCCTCGCCGAGGCGCCGGGCGAGGCCGGCAAAATCCCTGGACACGGGCTCGAATTCGGCTCCGGCGGCGCGCCCGACCGTGTTCAGCCGCGCGGCCTTGCTCGCGTCGAAGTCCCTGATTCGGATCGGCAAAGTACGCCTCCGGCCCACGGGCCTGCGCGGCATTCTGGGGTGCGTGGGGTCGGTCCGGGCCGCGGCCTTCGTTAGCCAAGCGCGGGCGCCCGCCCTATCATGGCCGTACCTGCCGAGCGGCCGCCGCCACCGGGTGCAGGCAATGGTCTCGCGATAGAAAATAGCGGAGAAGCCCATGCAGCACGCCGTACGCAGCTACCTGAAGGCGCTGGAAGCCGGGGATGCCGACAAGGCCTCGGCGCTGTTCATCCCGTCGGGCTGGGTCGAGTCGCCCTTCCTCGGCAAACTCCCCGTCAAGGCCTTCGTGCGCAAGGTCGCCGACTCCTCGAGCGGCGCGAAGCTGAGCGTCCACGACGTGCTGGTGAGCGCGGAGGGCCACCTGCGCGCGGTCGCGTACTACGAGTACGACTGGTCGCTGAAGGACGGCTCGCGGGTGTCATTCGATTGCGCGGACGTATTCAATTTCGACCCGGACACGGGCCGCATCGCCTCGATCGTGCTCGTCTACGACACGCACCCGGTCCGAGGCGTCGTCCAGAAGACGTACCCCTGAGGCGGCAGCCGGCGGACGGCGCACTGCCGACGTAGCGAAGGGGGCGACAGCGCGCGGCGAATTAAGTGTGCTTCATACTCGCGGTGTTCGGCCGCCGCCGCCGCAACATTGGCTGGCGACGCCCGACCGGGCGCAATGCCCCGACTTTAAGAACCCTGGAGGTCATGTTTCATGTTTAAGAAGCTCGCCCTGCTCGCCGCTGCCCTCACGCTCACGCTTCCCGCCTTTGCCGAAGGCACCGCGGCCGCCCCGGCTGCTTCCGCCCCGGCTGCCTCTTCGGACGCGAAGCCTGCCAAGAAGCACCACAGCAAGCACCACGCCAAGAAGTCCACGGACAAGACGGCTGACGCGCCGAAGTAAGCGCTAGAGCCAGGTCCTCAAGGATCGAAGGCCCCGGGTGGCGTTGCCGCCCGGGGCCTTTTCTTTGGCGCTCACCAGATCCGCACGCGCTCCGCGGGCGGCAGGTAGAGCGCATCCGCCGGCGTCACGCCGAAGGCCTGGTACCAGGCATCGACGTTGCGGACGACGCCGTTGACCCGGTACATCGACGGGCTGTGCGGATCCGAGAGCACGAGGTTGCGCAGGTTCTCGTCGCGGTACAGGTTGCGCCACACCTGGCCGTAGGCCAGGAAGAAGCGCTGCTCCGGCGTCAGCCCCGCGAGCACCGGCGCCCGCTTGCCGCCGAGCGACTCACGGTAAGCATCGAGCGCCACCGAGATGCCACCGAGATCGCCGATATTCTCGCCGAGCGTCAGGCGGCCGTTGACCTTGATACCGGGCAGCGGTTCGTAGCGGCTGTACTGCTCGGCGAGGCGATCGACGAGTCCGTGGAACGCGGTCACGTCACTTTCCGCCCACCAGCTGCGCAGCACGCCCTGCGCATCCGACTTCGCGCCCTGGTCGTCGAAGCCATGGCCCATCTCGTGACCGATCACGGCGCCGATCGCGCCGTAGTTGACGGCCGGGTCCGCCGCCGGATCGAAAAACGGCGCCTGCAGGATCGCGGCCGGGAACACGATCTCGTTGAACACCGGGTTGTAGTAAGCGTTCACCGTCTGCGGCGTCATGAACCATTCGTCGCGGTCGGTGGGCTTGCCGAGGCGATCGACGTCGCGCTGCCACTCGAAGGTCGCCGCGCGCACGGCATTGCCAAACGCGTCGTCGCGGCGCACCTCAAGCCCCGAGTAGTCGCGCCAGTGGTCCGGGTAGCCGATCTTCGGGCGAAACGTCGCGAGCTTCTCCGCGGCCACCTTCTTGGTCGACTCGCTCATCCACGGCAGCGCCGCAATGCGCCGCGCGTAGGCGCGACGCATGTTCTCAACGAGCGCCAGCATCTGCGCCTTCGCCGCCGGCGGGAAATACCGCGCTACGTAGACCTGGCCGATGGCCTCGCCGAGCGCGCCGTTGGTCGCATCCACCGCGCGCTTCCAGCGCACGCGCTGCTCGGGCTGGCCGTTCAGCGTGTGGCCGTAGAAGCCGAAGGCTTCCTCGTCGAGGGCGGAGGGCAGGCGCGCGGCGTTGTCCGCGAGATAGTGATACTTGAGGTAATCGCGCCACGACTCGACCGGCGTCGCGCGGAACAGCTCAGCCAGGGGTCCGATCGCACTCAGCTGCGAGACCGTGACGCCCTCGATGCCGCCGAGCCCTCTGACCGCGAAGGCGGCGTCCCACGGGTAGCCGGGTGCGAGTGACCTCAGCTCCTCGCGCGTGCGCGGGTTGTAGGTCTTGTCGCGATCGCGCTGCTCGGCCCGCGGCCAGTGCAGCTTCGCGATCGCGGTCTCGAGGGCGAGGATGCGGGTCGCGCTCGCGCCCGTATCGGCCGCGCCCGCCAACGTCAGCAGGCGCTCGATGTGGTCGCGATACTTCGCGCGCAGCGCCGGGAACTCGCCGTCATCGCGCAGGTAGTAGTCGCGATCCGGAAGCCCGAGTCCGCCGTGTTGGACCTGCACGATGTAGCGATCCGGGTGCTTGCGGTCGAGCGTCACGCCGAACTCGAGTGGCGCGCGGACGCCGAGGTCGGGGCGCGCCATCAGCCGCGCAACGTCCTCGTGGGAGGCGGCCGCCTCGATCGCGGCGAGGCCTGGCGCCGCGGGCTTGAGGCCGGCGGCCTCGATCGCGGCGGAGTCGAGGAAAGCCGCGTAGTAGTCGCCGATCTTGCGCTCGATGCTTGCGGGCGGTGCTTTGCCCGCCGCCGCCTCCTCGACAATGATGTGCACGCCGCTTTCCGACTTCATGCGCAGCTGGTCGAAGGAACCCCAGTGCGTGCGGTCCGCCGGTATCGTTTCCGTCTTCAGCCAGTTGCCGACCGCGTACCTGAAGAAATCATCGCCGGGCTTGACGCTGCGGTCCTCGCCCGCGATGTCGAGCCCGAAGGCGCCGATCGAGGGCACCGGCTTGGCCGCCCCGGCGCTGAGGGCAAGGCCGCAGCACGCGGCGGCGAGGAGGACGAGTAGGCGCGGGGTGCTCATCGGCGGAGCTCCTGGTGGCACTGGCGGGGTGCGAGGACGCCGGGGGATCGGCGTGCGCGCGGGCGGCGGGCCGGGCGCGGCCCGTGGCGGCGAGCGCTCGCGGCGCCGCGACGGGAGGCAACGCGCGCCCGGCGGCGCGCG
>JANXZZ010000119.1 GCA_025355245.1 Pseudomonadota bacterium
CGAGCGTCGCGGCGCCGGGCGAGAGCTGCTCGTAGGGCACGCGGTTCAGCGGCACCTCGGTCGTCTCGTTGACGTCGTGGAACTCCCGCGCGGCGCTCGCGTCGACGTGGATGAGGCCCGTGACGTGCTCGCCCTGGGCGAGCTTGCCGGCGACGTAGCTATAGGCTGCGTCGCGGTCGGTCGGGTCGTAGGAGGCGTCGAGCTTGCGCAGCCGCACCTGGCTGTCGTCGTGCAGCTGCACGCTGGTCGCAGTGCCCTCGGCGTAGTCGACCGAGATCTCCTTCTGCCGGCCGACGAAGTCGGCTTCGACGGCGGCGTGGTAGTGCTCGCGCGTGAAGGCGTAGCTCTTGGTCGAGCCCTCGTGGTCGTTGAAGGTCACGCACGGCGACAGCACGTCGATGAGCGCGAAGCCCCGGTGGCGCAGCCCGGCCTCGATGAGCGGCACGAGCTGACGCTTGTCGCCCGAGAAGCTGCGTGCCACGAAGCTCGCGCCGAGCGTAAGGGCGAGCAGCACAGGGTCGATCGGCGGCTGCTGGTTGACGTCGCCCTTGCGCGCCGTGCTGCCGACATCCGCCGAGGCCGAGAACTGGCCCTTGGTCAGGCCGTAGACGCCGTTGTTCTCGATCAGGTACAGCATGTTCACGTTGCGGCGGATCGCGTGCACGAGCTGGCCGAGGCCGATCGACAGCGAGTCACCATCGCCCGAGACGCCGATGTAGTAGAGCTCGCGGTTGGCGGCGTTCGCGCCGCTCGCGATCGACGGCATGCGGCCGTGCACGCTGTTGAAGCCGTGCGCTCCGCTCACGAAGTAAGCGGTCGTCTTCGAGGAGCAGCCGATTCCGGACAGCTTGACGAGCTGCTCGGGCCGCAGCTCCAGGCCCCAGCAGGCCTCAACGATGGCAGCCGTCACCGAGTCGTGGCCGCAACCGGCGCACAATGTCGACATCGCGCCCTCGTAGTCCCGGCGCGTGAGCCCGACGGTGTTCTTCGGCAGCGACGGGTGCGCGACTTTCGGCTTGGCGATCGAGGTCATCGGTGCGCTCCGGTAGCGGTGGCGGGACGCGACTCGGCGCCGCCGAGCGCGGCCAGGACGCGCTCAACGACGAAACCGGCCGGGATCGGCAGGCCGTCGTAGTGCAGGATCGAATGCAGCTTCGCCTTCTCGACGCGCGTCTCGAGCGTCAGCAGCGACTTGAGCTGCGCATCACGGTTCTGCTCGACGACGAACACCCTCGAGTGCGCCGCCAGGAAGGACTCGACCTCGGCGCCGAACGGGAAGGCGCGCACGCGCAGGTAGTCAAGCTCGACGCCGTGGCGCGCGAGCAGCGGCAGTGCCTCGCGCACGGCGCTGTCGCAGCTGCCGAGGCTCACGAGCCCGAGCGCAGCGGCGGGCCCGGACGCGGCTACGGTCAGCGCGGCGGTCGGCACCAGCTTCGCCGCAGTCGCGTACTTGACGAGCAGCCGGTCGATCACGGCCTGGTACTCGGCCGAATCCTCGGTGTAGGCGCCGTACTGGTTGTGGCCCGAGCCGCGCGTGAAGTACGCGGCCTTCTGGCTCACGCCGGGGAGCGTGCGATACGCAATGCCGTCGCCGTCGCGGTCGACGAAGCGCTGGAACTTGTCGAGGCGCGCGATCTCCTCGGCCGACAGCACCTTGCCGCGGTCGGGGCGCCACGCATCGTCCCAGCGAAGCTCCGGGCACATCCAGTCGTTCATGCCTATGTCGAGGTCCGACATCACGATCACGGGCGTCTGCAGACGCTCGGCGAGGTCGAAGGCCTGCACCGCCATCTGGAAGCACTCCTCGGGGTCGGCCGGGAACAGCAGCACGTGGCGCGTGTCGCCGTGCGAGGCGTAGGCGCACAGCAGCAGGTCGCACTGCTGGGTACGGGTCGGCATGCCGGTCGAGGGCCCGACGCGCTGCACGTCGAAGATCACGCACGGCACCTCGGCGTAGTAGGCGAGGCCGAGGAACTCGTTCATGAGCGAGATGCCCGGGCCGCTGGTCGGCGTGAAGGCGCGCGCACCGTTCCAGGACGCGCCGATCACGATGCCAATCGCGGCGAGCTCGTCCTCGGCCTGGATCACGGCGAAATTGCGCCGGCCGGTGGCCGTGTCCTTGCGGTAGCGCTCGCACAGGGCCCGGAAGCCGTCCATCAGCGAGGTCGACGGCGTGATCGGGTACCAGGCGCCGACCGTGGCCCCCGCGTACAGGCAGCCGAGCGCGGCGGCTGTGTTGCCGTCGATCAGCACGTAGCCGCTCGTGTTGTCGAGGCGCGCGACGCGGCAGGGCAACGGGCACGGCAGGTGCTTGCGCGCGTAGTGGTAGCCGAGCTCGATCGCCTTCATGTTGGCGTCGACCAGCGTCGGCC
>JANXZZ010000131.1 GCA_025355245.1 Pseudomonadota bacterium
ACCGGGTCGAGCGGCTCGCGCGTGGGACCCGCGCTGATGACGAGGTGGACGCCGCTCAGCGCCCCGGCGGTCTCGGAGGCGAACACGCTCGCAGCGATCTCCTGCGCTTCGAGCATCCGTCCCGCCCCCGTCTCGCCGCAGGCTTGGTCGCCCTCGGCGGGCCCGAGCAACCGCACGCCGCGCGCGGTCAGCGTCGCGACGTTTGCTTGCGTCGCCACGTTCGACCACATCAGGCGGTTCATCGCCGGTGCCAGCCACACGGGCGCGGCGCTCGCGAGCGTCAGGGTCGTCAGCAGGTCGTCGGCCCGCCCCGCGGCGAGCCGCGCGATGAGATCGGCGCTCGCGGGTGCGATCAGCACGAGCTCTGCCCAGCGCGCCAGCTCGATATGCCCCATCGCGCCTTCCGCGGCCTGGTCCCAGAGGTCATCGCGGACCGGGCGGCCGGACAGCGCCTGGAAGGTCAGCGGCGTCACGAAGCGCTGCGCACCTGCGGTCATCACGACCTGGACCTCGGCGCCGCGATCGCGGAGCCGCCGCACGAGCTCCGCGGCTTTGTAGGCGGCGATGCCGCCCGAGACGCCGAGCACGATGCGGCGCGGCGCGGACGGCGGGAAGGCGCTGTTCATGACCTGATTATCGGCCCCAATCGCTGTCGCTTCCAAGGCTTGCGTTCACGGCTCCGAGAACCGGCGGTTATGAGCGCGCCCGGGAGTAATGCGCCGTTGCCGCCAGTAAGGCACCTCGGCACGAAGCCACCGCGGACTGAGACTTGTGTCATGAAAATCCACGACTGGCCCGTCGCCGAGCGTCCGCGCGAAAAGCTGCTGCGCCAGGGCGCTGCGGCCCTCAGCGAGGCCGAGCTCATCGCGATCTGGCTGCGCAGCGGGCGGCCGGGGCAAAACGCGGTCGATCTCGCACGCCGGCTGCTCACCGAGTTCGGTTCCCTGCGCGGCCTGTTCGCCGCGGACCCCGAGGCGCTGGCGCGCTGCCCGGGCGTCGGCCCCGTGCGCTACGCCGAGCTGCAGGCAGTCCTCGAACTCGCCCGGCGCCAGCACCTGGAGACGCTTTATGCGGGGCCGCCGCTCACGAGCCCAAGGCTCGCCGCCGACTACCTGCTCGCCCAGCTCCGGGACCGCGACCACGAGGTGTTTTGCTGCCTCTACCTCGACAACCGTCACCGGCTGATCGGCTTCGAGGAGCTCTTCACGGGCACGATCGACGGCGCCAGCGTGCATCCGCGAGAGGTCGTAAAACGCGCGCTCGCCCGGCGCGCGGCGGCCGTGATCCTCGCGCACAACCACCCGTCCGGGGTCGCGGAACCGAGCCGGGCGGATGAGGCGATCACGACCCGGCTCCGCGACGCGCTCGCGCTCGTCGACATCCGGGTGGTCGACCATGTGATCGTCGGGGACGGGGTCTGCGTGAGCCTCGCCGAGCGAGGCCTGTGCTGAAGACCCCTTGAGGGGGCAAAGCCGCGTTTTGGTTGCATCCGACCGGTCCGGCTGGTTAAATACGCGGCTCTCCGGCCTCTCGCGGCCGGCTCAGGATGGCATCCATGTCACGAGTCTGTCAGGTCACCGGCAAGAAGCCGCTTGTTGGCAACACGGTTTCGCACGCCAACAACAAGCGTCGCCGCCGCTTCCTCCCGAACCTGCATACGCAGCGTTTCTGGCTCGAGGACGAGAAGCGCTGGGTCACGCTCAAGATTTCCACCCGCGGCCTGCGCACGCTCGAGAAGCGCGGCGTGGCCACGGTCGTCGCCGAGCTGCGCGCGCGCGGCGAGCGCGTCTGAGCCCAAGGACGCTGGAGCAACCCACATGCGTGACAAGATCAAGCTCGTCTCGAGCGCCGGTACCGGCCACTACTACACGACGACCAAGAACAAGCGCCTGCATCCGGAAAAGATGGAATTGCTGAAGTACGACCCGCGCGTGCGCAAGCACGTGGCGTACAAGGAATCGAAGATCAAGTGAGCGCCGCCGGCGCCGCCTGACGGGGCAGAAGCCCCGCCCGGGCGCGATCAGATCGCGCCCGCTGCCCCGGGTTGACCGGGGCCCTACCTCAGACTGCTGCTGCCGCGCCCGCCGCGAGCTGGTAGCCCTTGAGCGCCCGCGCGAAGTCCTGCAGGCGCACGATGCCGCTCGCCTCGGCCTCGCGGATCCACTCGCGCAGGTGGGCGGTCAGCCGCTCGTTGTTGCCGATCGACCCGCTCCACAGCACCGCCAGGCGGTCGCGGAAGTCGTGAACGGTCCTGAGCGCGGCATTGTCGGCGAGCAGCTGCTGCAGGCGCGCGCGCGCACCGTCATCGAGGAGGCTCGGGTGGCGCACCAGCAGGCGCTTCACGCGCAGGCTCAGGCGCCCCGCGCTCGCGGCAACCTCGGCCTTGAGGACCGGTAGCGTGACCGAGCGCGCGTAGTTCCTGAGCACGTCCATGCGTGCCGTGATGACCGTGCGGACGGTCTCGAGATCGACGATCGGGCGCGGCGCGGCTGTAAGCGCGCGGTTAGCGACCTTGCGGACATTGGCGAGGCCGAGCGCCGAGAACACGCTCAGGAACGCCCAGCCGATGTCGAACTCGCCCGGGCGCATCGAGAAGCGCGCCGAGGACGGAAACGCGTGGTGATTGTTGTGCAGCTCCTCGCCGCCCGTGATCACGCCCCACGGCACCAAGTTGCGGGCCGCGTTGTCGCACTCGAAGGTGCGGTAGCCGACCGCATGTCCGAGGCCGTTGATGACGCCCGCGGCCAGGAGCGGCATCGAAATCAGCTGTATCGACAGGATGATGATGCCAGGCACGCCGAACACGACGAGGTCGGTCAGCACCAAGAGCACGATGCCGAGGTTGCGGTGGCGCGCGTAGACATTGCGCTCGAGCCAGTCGGTCGGGGTTCCGCGGCCGTACTTCGCAACGATCTCGGGGTCGCGCGCGGACTCGCGGTAGACCTCGGCGCCCTCGAGCATGATCTTCTTGAGCCCGACCATGACCGGGCTGTGCGGGTCGCCCGCGACATCGGAGAAGGCGTGGTGCTTGCGATGCACGGCGACCCACTCGCCGGTGATCATCCCGGAGGTCGCCCAGATCCAGAAGCGGAAGAAGTGCCGAAGCGCCGGGTGCAGGTCGACCGAGCGGTGCGCCGCGTCGCGGTGCAGATACAGGGTGACGGACAGCATGGTGACCTGGACCAGGAGGAAGGTAACCAGCACGTAGCCCCAGAAGCTGAGGTGTATGAGGCCATACAGGAAGTCGAGGTTCACGTAGGCATTACTCCGAGCGTCGGGTTTCAACGTGCCGCGATGGGCGCGGCCGGCCACACCGGGCGGCCACTATACAGCGGGCCGGCTCCCGCCAACCTGCGGATTATGCTCACATTGGGGACGGGGGCGCCGAATTGCGATGGCGTTCGCGGTCGCAGCCCCCTAAGCCGTCGGAAATCATCAGCAAATGCCTGAACTGCCCGAAGTCGAGACCACCCGCCGGGGCCTTGAGCCTGTCCTGAGGGGTCGGCGGATCGTCGCTGTCCGGGTGACCGAGCGGCGCCTGCGCTGGCGCCTGCCGGCCGGCTTTGAGGCAGAACTCACCGGCCGCAGCATCCGCGCCGTCGGGCGACGCGCCAAGTACCTCCTGATCGACACCGACGGCGGCACGCTCATCGTGCATCTCGGCATGTCGGGGAACCTGCGGGTGCTCGGCAGCGACGCCGCGCGCCGCGCGCACGATCACGTCGAGATCGTCCTCGACTCGGGGCGCACGGTCCGTTTCAACGATCCCAGACGCTTCGGCAGCATGCACTTCGTGCGCGGCAATCCCGAGGAGCACGCGCTGCTGCGGCATCTCGCGCCGGAGCCCTTGTCAGCGGCCTTCGATAGCGCCTACCTGTGGGCCGGCACGCGCGGACGGCGGGTCGCGATCAAGGCTCTCGTCATGAACTCGGGCGTCGTGGTCGGCGTCGGCAACATCTACGCGAGCGAGGCGCTGTTTCGTGCCGGGGTGAGCCCGCGTCGCGCGGCCGGACGCCTGACGCGCGCCGAGGTCGGACGCCTCGTGCTCGCAATCAAGCGCGTGCTCGCGGCTGCGATCAAGGCCGGCGGCACGACGCTGCGCGACTACGTGGACACCGACGGCAGCCCGGGTTATTTCCGGCAGAAGCTTTTCGTGTACGAGCGCGTCGGCCTCGCGTGTCGCGTGTGCCGCACGCCGATCCGGCAGATGGTCCAGGGCCAGCGTTCGACCTACTGGTGCCCTAGCTGCCAGTCCTGAACTGCGCGCGCACGGCCCTCTGCAGCAACAGCGTCGCGAGTCCGACGCCGATCAGTATGCTGAGGAGACTCACTTCGCCAGCGAGGAATTCGGCTGCACGCGCGAAGGCGGCGCGTTCCGGGTCGCCGCGCGCCAGGTCCTCGAGCGCGGTCGTGACGGTGAGCCACGCGCCGATTGCAGCGAACACCCACAGCCCGGCGAGCGCGAGAGCGCCGCGTCGCGCCCAGCCGCGGCGCCTGAGCAGTCCGACGCCGAGCCCCGCGACGAGCGCGTGATACAGGACGCCGAGCGCGAGGATCGCGGGCAACCAGGCGAAGAAAGCCACGAACAGCTCGCCCGTGAGACCCGAATGCCGCCACACCTCGGCAACCACCGGCACGCCGCCGCTCAGCATCCAGCCGACCAGCTGCCACGAGCCGAGCAACGCGCCGAGCGCGCCGACCGCGGTGAGACTGGCGCCGACCGCTGTCAGCATCGTCGCCGCGAGCGCGGGGGGCAGACCCAAGCTAGTAGACGAGCCCGGCCCCGTAGCCGCGCGGATCGGATGCCGCGTCGATCTTGCCGCTCGCGAAGTCCCAGGTCACGACCTGCGTGTTGCCCCATTGGCGCGGCGATTCGCGCAGGTGGTGGCCGCGCTTCTCGAGCTGCGTGCGCTCTTCGGCCGTCAGCGCACCCGCTTCGAACACGACGACGTCGGGAACGTACTGGTGGTGGATGTGCGGTGCGCTGACGATTTCGCTCGCGCTCCTGCCGTCGAGCCAGTTGAGGATGCCGAACAACACGTTGCTGATGATCGTGCTGCCGCCCGGGGAGCCGATGATCAGCGCGCCCTTGTCGGTGTCGACGAACGTCGGCGTCATGCTCGACAGCGAGCGCTTTCCCGGCGCGATGGAGTTGGCGTCCGCGCCCACGAGCCCAAAGGCGTTCGGCGAACCGGCGGCGACCGCGAAGTCGTCCATGGTGTCGTTGAGGAAGAAGCCGGCACCGGGCGCCATGTAGGTCGCACCGAAAAAGAGGTTCACCGACACCGTCGCGCCGACGCGATTGCCGTCGCGATCGAGCACGGAGAAATGCGTCGTCGATGGACTTTCTTCGCCAGTGAACGCCGGCCGCAGCACTTCGGAGGGCGTCGCGCGATCGAGGCGAATGGACGTACGCTGCCCCGCCGCATAGTCGGGACTCAACAGCTGCTCGCTCGGAATCTTCACGAAATCCGGGTCACCCAGGTATTCGGCGCGATCCCGGTACGCATGGCGCAGCGACTCGATGATCAGGTGCCGGCGCGTCGTCGGGTCCTGGCTCGCGAGGTCGTAGCCCTCGAGGATCCTGAGCGCCTCGCCGATCACGATTCCGCCCGAGGACGGCGGTGCGGCCATGACCAGCGTCGCGTTCCGGTAGTGGAGCGTGAGCGGCGCGCGCTCGACGACGTGGTACGCCGCGAGATCGGCGCTGCTCCAGATGCCGCCGTCGCGTCGAACCGTCGCGACCAGCTTGTCAGCGAACGCCCCCTTGTAGAAGGCATCCGCGCCACCGCTCGCGAGCAGCGCGAGCGTGCGCGCGAGCGCCGGCTGGCGGATCAGCGCGCCGACCGCCGGCGCCTCGCCCTTGACGAGGAAGATCGCGGCCGCATCGGGCGACTTTGCGAGCGCCGCCTTCTTCACGCGGATCGCATTCGCGAGGCGTTCGTAGAGCGGAAAGCCATTGCGCGCGATTTCTATCGCGGGCGCAAGGCTCGCTGCGAGCGGCAGGTGCCCGTACTTGGCCGCGAGCCAGGCCCAAGCCGCGGGTTCGCCCGGAATTCCCGCCGACAGCGGACCGTCGGTCGAGGCATTCGCTCGCGGCTTGCCGTCGGCACCGAGATACATGTCGCGCGTCGCCGCGGCGGGCGCGGTCTCGCGCGCATCGACCATGACGTTGTGGCCATCGGCCGCCACGTGCAGCAGGTAGAAGCCGCCGCCGCCAACGCCCGAGCTCGCGGG
>JANXZZ010000146.1 GCA_025355245.1 Pseudomonadota bacterium
GTGTTCCTGCTGCAGTCGGCCGGGATCGAGGAGCAGACCGTGCCGAAGCGCTTCGTGCGCATCAGGAAGTCGGTCGAGGTTCGGGACGGCGACAAATGGGCGCGCTTCGATCCGTTCAATGGATTCAAGGTCAATTTCGAGATCGAGTTCGATCACCCGATCTTCCGCCGCCACACCCAGCGCGCTTCGATGGACTTCTCGACCAGTTCGTTCCTGCGCGAAGTCAGCCGCGCGCGGACCTTCGGCTTCATGCGCGACATGGAGACGCTGCGCGCGCGCAACCTCGCGCTCGGCGGCACGCTCGACAATGCGATCGTGCTCGATGAGTTCAAGGTGTTGAACGAAGACGGCCTGCGCTACGAGGACGAGTTCGTCAAACACAAAATCCTCGACGCGATCGGCGACCTGTACCTGCTCGGGCACAGCCTGATCGGCGAGTTCAGCGGCTTCAAGTCGGGCCACGGGCTCAACAACCGCCTGCTGCGCGCGCTGATCGCGGATGCTGCGGCCTGGGAGGAAGTGACCTTCCGCGACCGCAGCGAGGCGCCGATCTCCTACGTACCCGCCGCGGCGGTCAGCGCCTGAGACGCGCCGCGCCGCAGCTCAGCCGGGTCGGGGCCTGACCCGGACCACCGTCCGCAGGATCTCCCGATCGAGCTCGCCGGCCACCCGCGCCGTCAGCGCGGGAACTGCGTACCGTACCCGGCTCGCCCAGCCGCCGCTGTCGGCCAGCACCGTGAGCACCCCGTCGGCAGCCAAAGAGGCCCCCCAGACGTGTGCCGCCGCGTCCGCAGGCAGGGTCTGATGCACCGCAGCAAGGGTTCGGGAGGCCGTTTCAGCCCCCGTTTTGAGGCGTTCGAGCTTCGCTTTACCTTGCGCCAGTAACTCGCTGATGGGGGTGGGTTTTCGCATATTTGGGGGGCGATCCGCGTCCCAGAATTCGACAAAAGTGGTTGTTGTACAAGGGGTTTTTGTTGCATAGTTCCCCGCGCTGCACAAGGGCAAACCCGTTGAAAGGCGGGGACGCAAAGCCACCGGTCTAAAGCGAGAGCTATGACAGCGGGGTTGCCAGACGTGAGGACCATGCGTGTCACGAAGGTTGGAAGCGTTCCGGCGCCCGAGCGTCGGTTCCGCCACCATCCGATCACGAAGCCGGCTGGGTGCCCCCCAGGCCGGACCGATCTGGCCATCGGGAGCGCCCACTGCTCCCGGGGGGACCGGCACGGGAATGATGGCCGGCGTCAGCGTCGGGACGTTACGCACCTTCGACCCCCGGGTCGTGGGCGAAGTGGGTTTTGGCCGATTCGATCGGCCGAGAGGCGCTGGGAGTTACGGCCATGAACATCATTGTATTCAGCCGCCACCAGGGCCGGGCCCGGCAGTTCGACATGCGCTCGCCTGTGTTCGTGGGCGTTGCGGCGACCGTCGCGATCCTCTTGTTCGGCAGCGTCTTCGCGGCGGGATCCTGGATCGGCGCGCAATGGGTCGAGAGCCGTCCGGCCCGGCAGCTCAGCCAGTGGGCCGCTGAGCTCGGCAGCCAGCGCGAACAGGTCGAGGCTGCGCGCGCAGTCCTGCAGCAGAATGTCGACGCGCTCGCGATGCGGGTCGGGCAAATGAATGCCCACGTGATTCGCCTCGATGCGCTCGGCAAGCGCCTCACCGAGATGGCCAATCTCAACAAGGGTGAATTCAACTTCGAAGTGGCGCCGCCCGTCGGCGGCCTCGAGGAGCCCTCCACCTCCGGCCAGCCGGCGACCACGCCGCTGCTGACCGACATGCTCGATCACCTCGCCGACCAGATCACCGACCGCGAGCGCCAGCTGGGCGCGCTCGAGAACCTGATCCTGACGCGCGAGTTGCGCCGCGAGGTCTATCCGCAGGGCCGCCCGGTGCTCGGCGGCTTCATCTCCTCGTTCTTCGGCAAGCGGGTCGATCCCTTCACCGGCTACACGGCCTTCCATGCGGGCGTGGATTTCGCGGGCGAGGAGGGGGCACCGGTGACCTCCGTCGCGACCGGTGTCGTGACCTGGGCGGGCGA
>JANXZZ010000150.1 GCA_025355245.1 Pseudomonadota bacterium
GCCTTGTGCAGCCGGCGGGTCTTCGCGTCCTTCGGCACCACCACGGCCTCGCTGTCGCGGGTGATCCGCCGTAGCGGATTCTTGCGCGAGTGCCACATCGCGGTCGCGGTCGCCATCGGACCCGGAAGGAAGGCCTGCACCTGGTCGGCCCGGAAGCCGTTCGCCTTGAGCCACAGCGCGAGCTCGAGCATGTCCTTGTCGGTCGTGCCCGGGTGCGCGGCGATGAAGTACGGGATCAGGTACTGCTCCTTGCCGGCCTCGGCCGAGTACTTGTCGAACAGTTCCTTGAAGCGGTGATAGCTGCCGACGCCCGGTTTCATCATCTTCGAGAGCGGCCCCTCGCCGATCGCCTCGGGCGCGATCTTGAGGTAGCCGCCGACGTGGTGCTGCGCGAGTTCCTTCACGTACTCCGGCGACTCGACCGCGAGGTCGTAGCGGACCCCCGAGGCGATCAGCACCTTCTTGATCCCGGGCAGCGTGCGTGCGCGCCGGTAAAGCTTGATGAGCGGCGCGTGGTTGGTGTCGAGGTTCGGGCAAATGCCGGGGTACACGCAGCTCGGCCGCCGGCACGCCGACTCGATCGCGGCGCTCTTGCAATGCAGGCGGTACATGTTGGCGGTCGGACCGCCGAGATCGGAGATGACGCCCGTAAAGCCGGGCACCGAGTCCCGGACCTGCTCAACCTCGCGGATGATCGAGTCTTCCGAGCGGCTCTGGATGATCCGGCCCTCGTGCTCGGTAATCGAGCAGAAGGTGCAGCCGCCGAAGCAGCCGCGCTGGATCGTGACCGAGAAGCGGATCATCTTGTAGGCGGGAATCTTCGCATCGCCGTAGCTCGGATGCGGCACGCGCTGGTACGGCAGCTCGTACACCCCGTCCATCTCGGCGGTCGAGAGCGGGATCGGCGGCGGGTTGAGCCACACATCGACGTCGCCGTGGCGCTGCACCAGCGCGCGTGCGTTGCCGGGGTTCGACTCCTGGTGGAGGATGCGCGAGGCGTGCGCGTAGAGGATCGCATCGTCGCGCACCGCCTCGTAGGCGGGCAGCCGGATCACGCTCCGGCCGCGGTCGATGCTCCTGACCCGCCGCGTGAACTTCACCACGGTGACGCCGGGCTCGAGCGGTGCCGGCGCGTTGCTGGCGCGGATCTCGGCTTCCAGCGCGTAGGGATCGATTGGCGGGTTGAGCGGCCCCGGCGTGTCGAGTTCGGTCGAGTCGATCTCGATACCGCCGTCGGGCGTGCGCTTGCGCGTGAACACGGTGCCGCGGATGTCGGTGAGCGCGCCGATCGGCTCGCCGGCCGCGAGGCGGTGTGCGATCTCCACGATCTGCCGCTCACCGTTGCCGTAGACGAGGAGGTCCGCCTTCGCATCGAGCAGCACCGAACGCCGCACCTTCTCCGACCAGTAGTCGAAGTGCGCGATGCGCCTGAGCGAGGCCTCGATGCCGCCGATCACGACCGGCGCTTCGGGGAAGGCCTCGCGCGCGCGCTGCGCGTACACGAGCACCGAGCGATCGGGTCGCTGCCCGCCCGCGCCGCCCGGCGTGTAGGCATCGTCGCTGCGCACCCGCCGGTCGGAGGTGTAGCGGTTGACCATCGAATCCATGTTGCCCGCGGTGATGCCGAAGAACAGCGTGGGCCTACCGAGCGCGCCGAACGCCTCGGCGCTGCGCCAGTCGGGCTGCGCGATGATGCCGACCCTGAAGCCCTGCGCCTCGAGTAGGCGCCCGACGATCGCCATGCCGAAGCTCGGGTGGTCGACGTAGGCATCGCCCGTGACCACGATCACGTCGCAGGCATCCCAGCCGAGCGCGTCCATCTCGGCGCGGCTGGTCGGCAGGAACGGCGCGGTCCCGAAACGGTGCGCCCAGTACTTGCGATGGCTGAACAACGACGGTGGCGGCGGTGCGAGGGCGGTCGACATGCGGCGATTGTCGCCGATCGGGCGCTTTCGCGCCCATCCGCATGGCCATAGGGACTTCCAAGCGCCGCGCGGGGCGTCCGTCTCGCCCCCGCCGCAGCCCGCCCGTGCCGCCGGCCGCCGGCGTTATGCAATGTGCGGGGGCGCGTTGGCGCGCGCCCTCCGCGGCCGATTAGACGTGCCTCAGCGGTTCCCCTATTCAGCCACCCCTGCGAGGGCCGATAGGCTCCATAAGAACTCGAAAACCAGCAGCGAACGGACGGCGAAGTGATGGGAACGAATGCCGCGGCGGGTCGCGCCGACACCGATCGCGCCCACGCGATCCTGAGCGAACAGCTCGAGTCGACCTGCCGGTTCATGCCGGCGGCGCTGCTGCTGTCCGTGGTCGCCTCGCTGATCCTCACGCTGATCTACGCGTACTACAACGGCTTCCTCGCGACGTTATTCGGCTGGATCGGCCTCTTGGCATTCACGAGCGTGCTGCGCTACGTGGCGGCGCGCCGCTTCCAGGCGCGCGGTCCCGGCTACCCGATCGAGCGCTGGGCGCTCGCGTTCGCGCTGCTCGCCGCGCTCGCCGGCGTCACCTGGTCGTTGCCGGCCTCGGGCGCCCTGCCCGGCATCGCGGCCGCGACCCGACCCGCGCTCGCGAGCGTCGCGGGCGCGATCGAGGCGGTCGGCGGCTATTCGCTGTTCCCCTACTTCCCCGCCTACGCCGCGTTCGTGCTCGGCACCTGCGTCCCGGTCATCGTCGGGGTGCTGCGCACCGACGACCTGGTGCTCCACCAGATCGGCATCTCGCTCGCCTTCTTCGTCGCGATCACGCTCGGTGCGGGCCGGCGCTTGTCCGATGCCCACCGCGAACTCATCGTCACGCGGCTCGATCTCGAGCTCACCCAGCAGCGCGCCGAGGGTGCCAACCAGGCGAAGAGCCGCTTCCTCGCCAACATGAGCCACGAGCTCAGGACCCCGCTCAACGGCGTGATCGGCAATGCGGACCTGCTGCTGCGCACCGCGCTCGACGAGCGCCAGCAGCGCCAGGCCTCTACCATCGCGAGGAGCGGCCGCACGCTGCTCGCGATCCTGACCGACATCCTCGACATCGCGAAGATCGAGGCCGGCAAGCTCTCGATCGTCGCGCGCGACTTCGACCTGTCGGGCGCGGTGGACGAAGTCGACAGCCTGTTTCGGCCGCGCGCGATCGAGAAGGGACTCGAGCTCGGCATCGTCTGGCATCCGGAAGTCACCAAAGCGGTCCGCGGCGATCGCACCCGCTTCGTGCAGGTGCTCGGCAACCTGGTCGCCAACGCGGTCAAGTTCACCGAAACCGGCAGCGTCGAGGTGCGGATCCTGCCCGCGCATCCGCCGGGCACCGCTGCGGTCGCGCCGCGCGTGCGCTGCGAGGTCGTCGACACGGGCATCGGGCTGTCGGCGGAACAGTGCAGCCGCGTCTTCGACTCCTTCGAGCAGGCGGACGACGGTGTCGCGCGGCGCTTCGGCGGGACCGGGCTTGGGCTCACGATCGCACGCCAGCTGGTGTTCGCGCAGGGCGGTGCGATCGGCGTAGCGAGCGTGCCCGACCAGGGCTCGACGTTCTGGTTCGAGCTGCCCTTCGCGCGCAGCACCGCCACCGACACCGACCCCGCGCTCACGCGCGGCGCCCCCGCGCGCGCGAGCCTGCCGGTGCGCGGGCGCATTGCGCCCGGAACCACGGTGCTGATCGTCGAGGACCACCCCGCGAACCAGCAGGTGATCGGCGCGATGCTCGATAGCCTCGGACTCGAGGCGCGGGTCGCGCCGGACGGCGAGGCGGCGCTGCTGCAGATCTCCGAGCGCGACTTCGACCTCGTGCTAATGGACTGCCAGATGCCGCACATGGACGGCTTCGAGACCACGCGCCTCGTTCGCGCCGCCGAAGTCGCGCGCGGCGAACGCGACCCGTTGCCGATCATCGCGGTCACCGCGCACGCGATCGAAGGCTATCGCGAGCGCTGCCTCGCGGCCGGCATGAACGACTACCTGACGAAGCCCCTCACGGTCGAGCGGCTGTGGGCAGCGCTCGAACGCCACCTGCACGACCCCGGCAGCGCCGCCATCCCCGCCGCCTCGACGCGCTGAACGGCGCCCGGCTGCGCGCCCGCAGGCGCGGTGCCGCCTCTTGTCAGGCCCGCGCCTTTCACGCAGATTTGGCGCCTCGTGCCGCGTCCGCGGTGCGACACCCGGCACGAGGGCGCCATGGAGATCACCGAGCTGGACGGCCTGCTGGCCGGCCTCGCGGAAACGCCGGCGCGGCTCGCGGCGCGTGCGCGTCCCTTCGGCGCCGCCCAGCTGCGCAGGCGCGGCGCCGACGACGGGTTCTCGCTGCTCGCGCACGTCTGGCACCTCGCCGACGTCGAGGAACGCGCTT
>JANXZZ010000229.1 GCA_025355245.1 Pseudomonadota bacterium
CACACGCTGACCAACTACAACTTCTCGATCGACCCCGGCACCGGCGACAGCCGGCTGATGCGCGACTTTACCTTCCGTCCGCGCACCTTCGGCGTCACCTTCACCTACCGCAAGTAGCGGCTCTCGTCCGGATCACGCGCACGCGTGATCCGGACGTAGCTCGGATCGGTTGGCTGAGCTGCGGGCACGCCGTGCGCGAACGCGCGGCACTTCATTCAGCGACGCGGCGATAGACGCTCGCGAATCGGGCGGCGTCGACGAGCCCGCAGTCGTCGGCTGCGTACTGCACGGCCCAGTCCCCTGCCCGCCCGCTCAGCACATCCCCGCCCGGGCGCCGCGCGATGCGAAAGGGCTCATCGATTCGTTTCGCGAAAACCGTGACGGGCAGGTTCCGGTAGCGCCCGCTCGCGCCCGGCGCGGTTCCCTCGCAGGGGCGGTACTTCGCGTCGAACCGCTCGCGGGACACGCACCAGCGATCCGCGGTCGATCCCGACACCAGCGCGTCCCCCGCCGCGTATCGATTGAGGCCGACCGCGCTTTGCAGCGCCCCGTCGCTCACGGCGAATTCGACCGCGACGACCTCGTCCTTGGCGACCCGGATGCTGGCGGGGTCGGTGGCGAGGTCGGGACAACCAAGTTCCAGCATGATTTCTAGAGCGCCTTGGCCAGGAGGCCGAGCGGCAGGAAGCGCATCAGGAACGCGATCGGCGCCCACGGCCACGCCGGGACGTAGCTGCGTGCGCGCTCGCTTTCGATCGCGCGCACCAGCGCCCGGCATCCGGTCGCGGTGTCGACTATGAACGGACGCTTGCGCGGCCCGGCACCGCCGATATCCGACTGTATATAACCGGGATAGACCGCCGACACCCGGATCGGCGTGCTCCAGACGTCGGCGCGGATTCCTTCGGTCAACGATGCGAGCGCCGCCTTCGTCGCCGCGTACACCGTCTGTGCGCGCGGCATGCCACGGATCGCGGCAACCGAAGCGATCGTCACCAGGTGGCCCTCGTTCTGCGCACGGAAGATCTCGAGGCTCGCCTCGCATTGCGCCAGCGCACCGATGAAATTGGTCTCGGCGGTCAGCCGGTTCGCATCGAAATACCCGGTCCCGAGCGAGGCGCCCTTGCCCACGCCCGCGTTCACGATGATGCGGTCGAGGCTGCCGAGTTCATCGTGCAGCTCGCGGAAGACGGCGAACACGGCCCGGTGATCGTTCACGTCAAGCTCACGGACCACCACGCGCACCCCGGGAAAGCGCGCGGCAATCTCGGTCTGCAGGCTCTCGAGGAGCGGCAGGCGGCGTGCGCACAGCGCGAGGTTGCGCCCGCGCGCCGCGAACTCGAGCGCCATGCCCCGGCCGAGGCCGGTGCTGGCGCCCGTGATCAGGATGTTCTTGCGCACCCGCCGCGTCACGACCGCAGCCTAGCGATCGCCGCCGGCCGCAGCGAGGCCCGGCCCCTTGACGACGGTGCCACCCTTCATCACGAACTCGACGGTCTGCAGCCGGGTCACGTCCGCGAGCGGATCCCCGCCTACAGCGATCAGGTCGCCGTAGCGACCGGCCGCGATCGCGCCGACGTCGCCCGAGCGACCGAGCGCCTCCGAAGCGGTCGCTGTCGCGGCGCGGATCGCCTGCATCGGCGTCATGCCCCAGGCGACCATCGTCGCAAACTGCCGGGCGTTGTTGCCGTTGGGATAGACGCCGCCGTCGGTGCCGAAGATCATGCGCACGCCCGCGGCGGTCGCGGCCTTGAAAGTCTCGCGCTGGCGCCGGCCGACCTGCTTCTCCTTGTCGAGCGACTCCGGGAAAAGGCCGTTCTTCGCGCCTTCCGCGAGGATGTAGTCGTCGTTGTAGATGTCCATCGAAAAGTAGGTGCCGTGCTGCTTCGCGAGCGCGAACGCCTCCTCGTCGGCGAGGCTCGCATGCTCGACAGTATCGACGCCCGCGCGAATCGCGTCCTTGATGCCGGACGTGCCGTGCGCGTGCACCGCGACCTTGAGCCCGAGCATGTGGGCCTCATCGACCAGCGCCGTCATCTCGGCGAGCGAATACTGCTGGCCGCCGACGGTATCGGTCTTCGACAGGACGCCGCCCGTGGCGCAGAACTTGATGACTTCCGCACCGTACTTGCGCAGCTTGCGCACCGTCGCGCGCAGCTCCTCGGGACCGTTCGCAACCGCCGGTGCCGGCACCGAAATCGACGGCGGGAATTCCGTCGCGTCGCAGTGGCCACCGGTCGCGCCGATTGCGTAGGTGGCCGGCACGATCCTCGGACCCGGTACGAAGCCTTCCTCGATGCCCTGCTTGATCGCAACGTCGGCGTAGTCGCCGGAGCCGACGTTGCGCACCGTCGTGAAGCCGGCCTCGAGCGTGCGCTTGGCGTTGGCGACGCCGACGACCGTCCAGAATCCGTCCGTGAACTCGAGTCCGCGGTAGCCCCCGTAGCGCGGATCGCTCGTCAGGTGCACGTGCATGTCGATCAGCCCGGGCAGCAGCGTCATCCCGGGCAGATCGACGTGGCGCGCACCGGCCGGCGCGGCCGCGCCCTTGCTGCCGACCGCGACGATACGGCCATCGGTAATCGTGATCTGCGGATTCGCGACCACGCGCCCGGCGAGCACGTCGACCATCCGGTCGGCCGTGACCACGACCGTGTCGGCGCGGGTCACAGGCACCGCGAGGCTGAGTAGGGCGAGCATGAGGCAAAGCGCATGACGCATTGGTTTTACTCCTGGATTCCTGCAAAAAAACAGCGGGCGGGCGCGCGTCGGGCCGCACGCGCCTGCGGGTGTCACGATGAAGCCTCGAGGTCGGCGGCCCGCGGTATCCACCAGTCATTGCCGCGCGCCGTCGTCGCGTACTCGGGCCACCGGTAGTCGATCGGCGCCTCGAAGTCCTTCGGCAGCAGCGGAGCGACGAAACGCGCTCCGCGGGCCCGCTCGTTGAACTCGGCGCGCGCGGCGGCGAGTGTATCGGGTTGGCAGAGGAGATCGAGCAGCGTGCCGGCGATCGTCTTGCCCGCCACCTCGACGGTCGGGTCGATGCACGGGGCGAGGCCGCCGAGCGCGTTGGCGACCCACGCCGGGTAGCCGCCGTAGCCCGCGGGAACGGCGAGCACGGGTCGCGCTACGTACAGCCGCACGGTCGGCGCGTACCACGTCATCTCCACGTAGTCGTCCGAGGTCCAGTGCGTCTGCCACGCCGGCATCTGCTCGCGCAGTTTCGCCTCCGCGGCCCGCGGTTCGATGAGCGTCTCGCAGGCCGCGAGGAAGGGCTGCGCCATTGGCGCAAGGCCGAGACCGCGCTGGATTTCCTGGGCGAGCGCAATCGCCTCGGCGCCGTAGCGCGGCGCGCCGACCGCCTCGAGGTTGCGGTACGTGAGTTCGGCTAGAACCTTGTTCGGAACGCCCGGCCGCGTCCTCGACACCCAGCGCTTGACGAGACGACAGTGGCCCGCCGCGGCCGCCAGCTCGGCGTTGCGATCCAGCACCGCAAGGACCGCATCCGCCATGCGGATCTCCGGCGTGCGCCACGCGTAGTTGATCTGGGCAATGTGCGCCGGCAGGTTGTCGGCCGTCGCCTGCCCCGCCGTCAGGATCGCCTCGTTGAGCGACCAGCCACCGGAATGCGCCAGCATCGACTCCGTCGTCGCCTTGGTCAGCGAGTACATCGTGAACAGCGCGACGTTGGCGCCGGGAGCGCGCGCGGCCGAATGCGAGGCCGCGATGGGGCTGTCGCTCGCGGCGGCCGCCCAGGTCTCCGACTGGTCGCAGATGAACGAGTAGACCCGGCTCGAGTAGGCCCCGCAGTGCGTGTCCCAGCGCGTCGTATTGCAGAGCGGCAGCATGTAGAAGGGGTGGTAGCTGACGATCGCGTCGATGCCGTCGTAGTAGCCGCGCAGCCCGTGCACGAGCTTCGAGCCCTGCACTTTCTCGGCCGGCTCGCCGAAGAACTTCAGGGTTCCCGCGATGCCGGACACGCTCATCGCGTGCTTGGTCGCGAGAATTCCGGCGAGCGCGCCGATACCGAGAGCGGAGTGCGGATCGGTGTGTCCCGGCGCGAACTCGCTCAAGCCCGGTCGCGCGCCGCGTCGGGTCGCGGCCGCCTGGCAGTTGCCGGGAACGGCGTCGTATTCGGCGTAGCCCGCGACCGTAGGACCGGGGCCGTTGCTCCACTTCGCGGCGAACGCGGTCGGCATGCCGGCGCTGCCCGCCTCGACGTCGAAGCCTTCCGCGCGCAAGCGCTCGACGAACCACGCGGCCGAGCGGTACTCGCGCCACGCGGGCTCGGCGAAGTCCCAAATGGTGCGATGCCAGCCCGACAGCAGAGCGCGCCGATCCTCGACCCAGCCGTGCGCCAATGCCTTCGCCGCTGCCACACGCCCTCCCGACATCCGCGGCGGCGAGTCGCTGCCAGGCGCGCGTTCGCGCATCCCGGGCGGCAGATCCGGCGCACATTGAGTTCCGGCTCGCATGATACCGGCGTGTGCTCACCGGCGGGAAACGGGCGCGCGTGGCAAGGGGTCGATGCGCAATTGACAGCGCGACGCCGGCACTATATTTTACTAACTGGTTAATTAACCCACAAGTTTATTTATGGACGACTCGCTGAGCGCGACGCTGGCCGCCCTCGCCGACCCCACGCGGCGCGCGATCCTCGCTCGCCTGATAGCGGGCGAGATCTCGGTAAAAGTGCTCGCTCAGCCCTTCTCGATGACGGCCCCGGCCATCAGCAAGCACCTGAAGGTGCTCGAGCGGGCCGGCCTGATCACGCGCGGACGCCACGCGCAGTGGCGCCCGTGCCGGCTCGATGCGAAGCCGCTGCGCGAGGTCGCGCAATGGGTGGGCGACTTCCGGCCGTTCTGGGAAGAGAGCTTCGACAGACTCGAGGACTACCTTCGTTCGCTCCACCCGGAGACCAAGGGGCGGGCTCGCAGGAAGCGCTAGCGACCGACCCGCGGAGCGCGCGGGTGCGCGCAAGTGCGAGGCCTGACGAAGCGCGGCCCATGTTCGCGTTCAACCCGGATGACTACGACATCATCGAGAACGAGCGGATCGTCCACGCGTACGAGATGCAGCTCGACCCGACGCGAATATCGGCGTCCCGTGCGACCGTGCAATTTGCACCGGCCGAGGTCGCCGAGCAGGCCGGCACGCGGCGGCTCTTTACCGAGCAGGCGGTGTTCCTCGACGCCTTCGACGACGCCGGCAGCCGCAGCGCGGCTCAGTCGCGCTGCGGGACCCGCTCGCGGCCCCGGTACGGCAGTCCGGAGGAGCCGGGCTCCCGGATCCGGAGCCGGTTGCATGCAGGTGACCGGCTGTAGAAGACTAGGCTTCCTTGGCCCGGTCCGGGTTCGCCGATCCAGCGGGAGGCAGCGGTGAAGTTTCGCATCAAAGCATTTGGGCTGCATGTGCTGGCGAGCGCCATCGTCCTCACGCTGGTGTTCGGCACGCTCTATTTGGGCTGGTACCGCTGGCCGGGCTGGTACCTCACGTCGGTACTCCCGGTCTCGGGAACGCTAGCCGTCGTTGATCTCTCGCTCGGCCCGCTGCTGACCCTGCTGATCGCGAACCCGGCCAAGCCCCGGCGCGAGCTTGCGCGAGATATCGCCGTCATCGCCACGGCCCAGCTGGTCGCGCTCGCCTACGGGTCCGCGACGCTGTGGAGCGGACGACCACTCTTCTACACGTTCTCGAGTGACCGGCTGGAAATCGTCCGCGCCTTCGAGATCGACACGGCGGACGTCGCCAAGAGTCTCGCGCACAACCCGGAGTTCGCGCCGCACTGGTACAGCCGCCCGCGCTGGGTCTGGGCACCCCTGCCGAGCGATCCGAAGTTGAGCGAGGAGATCGTACGCTCCGCCTCGGGCGGTGGCGCGGACGTGGTCGACATGCCGCAGAACTTCCGACCGTGGAGCGAGGGACTGCCGGAGCTGCGCAAGCAGCTCAAGAAGGTGGCCGACATCGGCTTCCTGACGGGAGCGCAGAAAGAGGTCGCCCGGGCCCGCATGCACGCCCTCGGCTACCCACCGAACAGCCCGGTCGCGATGATCATGCCGGGCCGCACGGCTCCGCTGCTCGCGCTGTTCGATCCGGCGACTGCGACGCTCAAGGTGCTGGTCGAGGTGCGCTGAGGCGCGAGCGCCGCGGCAACTTCAGGCGAGTCGGTCGAGGTAGCTCTCAAACACGGCGACGTGCACGAGCGCGGACTCGGCGTTGTTCGGCCACAGCTCCGCCGCGTTGAAGCGTACGTCATAGGTCCGCTCGCGCACTGCGGCGACGCCGTGCGCGTGCGCATCGGGGAAGGGATAGGCCGGCGACTCACCGACGATGACCCCGGTCTTGCCGCGGATGTACGCAGGCATGCGCACGTGGCCCGCCACGTGGTCGGCCCGCGCGCGCACGCGATCGCCGATCCCGAGCCGCGCGCGGCCGTCGCGGTTTGGGCGTCCGGCAGCGCTCGGCAGCGCCAGCGGGAACGCGCCGCCGGCACGCCGCTCCAGGTCCTCGCGGGTGACGAGCCCCTTCTCGACGCACAAAGTCGCTAGGCTCGTCAACGTGCGCTCGTAGTAGCTCGCGGAGAGGTAGTGGCGCGGCTCCATTCGCTCGATCGCGTGGCGGTACTCGTCCATGTTGAATACGCCGAGCTTCACCGCGAGCGAGTAGAGCGCGTTCACACGCTTTTCCCACGCTTCGTGGAAGGTTTGGGCGCCGGGTGCGAACCGCACCCGCCCGAAACCCTGCTTGCCACCGAGATCATGCATGCCGTCCACGATGCTCTCCCGCGTTAGAGTCGCGCGACGCCGATCATCGCGTCTTTGGTCACGATCGAGGCAAGCCGTTCCTCCGACC
>JANXZZ010000264.1 GCA_025355245.1 Pseudomonadota bacterium
GGCCGACCCCGAATCGGCGGGCGCCGATCCCGATTATTTCCGCGAGCTCCTGATGAAGATCGCGGCCGACCGCGAGGCGCTCGATGCGACGCTCGCGCTCTACTCCGACATTCTGCCCGAGCGGCTGGACCCGATTGAGCACGCGATCCTGTGGGTGGCGCTCCTCGAGCTGCGCGAGCGGCCGGACGTGCCGTTTCGCGTGTCGATCAGCGAAGCGGTCGAGCTCGCCAAGCGCTTCGGCGCGACCGACGGCCACAAGTTCGTGAACGGCGTGCTCGACCGGGCGGCCGCGGCGCTGCGTCCGAACGAACGGAGCGCCTGAGGGCGCGCCATGGGTGAGTTCGAGCTGATCGAGCGCTACTTCGCGGCGGTCGGCGTGACGCGACGCGACGTGACGCTCGGGGTCGGCGACGACGCGGCCATCCTGAGCGTGCCCGCGGGCCAGGAAGTCATCGCCTGCACCGACACGCTGGTCGCAGGCAGCCACTTCCCGCTCGACTTCGATGCCGCCGACATCGGCTGGCGCTCGCTCGCGGTCAATCTCTCCGATCTCGCGGCCATGGGCGCGGACCCGGCCTGGGCGACGCTGGCACTGACGCTGCCGAAGCTCGACGAGGACTGGCTCGAGGCCTTCGTCGAGGGCTTCAGTGCTGTCGCACTGCCGCACGGCGTCGCGCTGGTGGGTGGCGACACGACCCGCGGCCCGCTGACCCTGACGGTGCAGGCGATGGGCTTCGTGCCCGCAGGTACCGCGGTGCGGCGTCGCGGCGCGACAGCGGGCGATCTCCTCTACGTGACCGGCTGGCCGGGCGATGCGGCCGCCGGGCTCGCGCTGCTGCAGGGACGGCTCGCGGGCGCGGGCGCCGATCGCGCGGCGCTCGAACTCAAGTTCCGCCGCCCGGAGCCCCGGGTCGGCTTTGGCCTCAGGCTGCGCGGGGTCGCGAGCGCCTGCATCGACGTGTCGGACGGACTCGCCGCGGACCTCGGCCGGCTGGTGGCGGCGAGCGGGGTTGGGGCGGTGGTGCGCGCGGCGGAGCTGCCGCTGTCGCGCGCGCTCTACACGCTCGCCGGGGAAGCGCGTGCGCGCGAGTTCGCGCTCGGCGGCGGGGACGACTACGAGCTCCTGTTCAGCGTGCCGCAAGCTGCGCGGGGCGCGCTCGCGCGGGCGATTGCGAGCGCCGGCGCGCCCGCCTGCCACTGCATCGGGGAGATCGTTTCCGGGCGCGGCGTGCGGGTAGTTGGCGAAAAAGGCGACCTGCCACTGCAGAAAGGCTGGGATCACTTCGCGACGTGACCGGGTTCACGCTTCGACGGGGGGCCGAAGCGCGATGCGGTTCACGGTCCCCCGGACCCTAGGTCTCTATCCTCTCCGTGCCTGCCGGAATACGTGAAGTCCGAGCAGCGTCTGGAGTACTGCCATTCGCAATCTGACCTCATCGCCGGGCCTCCGGGACGGCACCTCGAACCGCACGCCACGTGCGGTTCCCGAGCGCATTGGCAAGTACGAGATCATCAAGGAAGTCGGTCGCGGCAGCACCGGCATCGTCTATCTGTCGCACGACCCGTACTACGGTCGCGACGTCGCGATCAAGGTCTACAGCATCGAGGCCAACGACGACCCGGACAAGGCGCGTGTGGCCCGCAAGATGTTCCTGTCGGAAGCCCACATGGTGGGCATGCTGCAGCACCCGAACATCCTGCCGATCTTCGATGCCGGCGAGGAGAGCGGCCACTACTACGTCGTCACCGAGTTCGTGCACGGCGCGCGCACGCTCGCTGCCTACTGCCGGCCGGACAACCTGCTCAGGATCGACGACGTCGTCGAGATCATCTACAAGTGCGCCAAGGCGCTCTACTACTCGCACGGCCGCGGCGTCATCCACCGCGACATCAAGCCCTCCAACGTGATGCTGACCGTCGAGAGCGACGTGCGCATCATCGACTTCGGCATCGCGATCGTCGCCGACTCCGAGATCTCGCGCATCGAGGGCATCGCCGGCAGCCCCTCGTACATGTCGCCCGAGCAGGTGCAGTCGCTCGACATCACCAACCGCTCGGACCTGTACTCGCTTGGCGCGGTGATGTACGAGCTGCTGACCGGGTTCCGGCCGTTTCGCGCTGGCAATCTTTCCAAGCTGCTGCACCAGATCGTGTACGCGACGCCGCCGCCGATCCACACGCTGCGCGCCGACATCCCCGAGGAACTCGAGAGCGTGGTCGCGACCGCGATGCAGAAGGATTCGGAGAAGCG
>JANXZZ010000277.1 GCA_025355245.1 Pseudomonadota bacterium
TAGCGGAAAGCGGACATTTGTACTTAGCTTCTATAGGTGTTCTACGGATAATGTATATTATGTTAAATTAGTGATATAGGGGCTATGTAGAGATGTCCGCTTCTGGCTAGATTCAAATGTCCGCCTGCCCTGTTGGACGGAAGAACGGCGGATGCTCCAAGAGCGTGGTAGCGCGGGCAGTGGCCGCCGACGGTGTGCGTCGCTGCCAGAGTGCGGGCGACGAGAATCGCTCTGAACTTCCTGGGTGGGCGTACGCGATGTTGGAAACGCAGATGAACCGCGAGTTCAAGCTGGGCCACCGAGCGGTCAAGCGGGTTGGCTACGGGGCGATGCAACTCGCCGGTCCCGGGGTATTTGGACCGCCGAAGGATCGCGGCGCGGCTTTGGCGGTCCTGCGCGAGGCCGTTGCGCGCGGTGTGAACCACATCGACACGAGCGACTACGACGGCCCGCACGTCACGAACCTGCTGATCCGCGAGGCGCTGGCACCCTCCCCCGACGACCTTGTGATTGTTACGAAGATCGCTGCCAGACGCGGCGCCGACGGATCCTGGATTCCGGCGATGTCGCCCGCGGAGCTCAGGCAGGCGGTGCACGACAACCTGCGCAACCTCGGTCTCGACGTCCTCGAGGTCGTGAATCTACGGGGCATGTTCGGGCCCCACGGAGGCGCCCTGGTCTGCCTGGAGACGCTTTTCACACCGGCGGTGAGTGCCGCGCCGGACGGGCGCCCCGGGGTGCCGCGGACGCCGCCGCGACGAATCCGGCTCCACATAAGCCGATCCGAGTGTCATTAACCTGTTGTTTATAATGAACTAAACCACCGTGACGAGACGCCGGGCCAGTACCACGTAGCAAATCGTGGCGAAGCGCCCGCTCTCCGGAAAAATCCTTCACGAAGGGTGAACGAAGTCTCCCGTCGCGTACCGCGCCGTCGATATAAGAGATAGGTATCGCGTGTACGTCTTCGGGAGGTCCGGTGAACTCCAGCGTCCTAGTCGGCAGCATCGCCCTCGCCGCCCTGTGTGCGTCGATTGCGAGCAGCGAGCCTGCGCCGAGCGTGCCTCGGGATCCGACGGCCGAGTTCCCTGCGAGGCCGGAGAGCGAAGTGGCCGCGGAGGCTCTCGCCGAGGCCGTGCACGGCGACTGGGCGCCGGTGAAGAACACGGGTTCCATGCTACCGGTGCTCTCGGCCCACGACCTCGTCGTCACGCGTCCGGTCGATGTCCGCGACCTGCGCGTCGGTGACATCATCGTGTTCGTGGTTCCCGCGCGAACGCTTCCCGACGGACACGTGATCCAGCACCGGCGCGTCGTGCACCGCGTGATCCAGCGCCTCGACTGCACCCGCCGCCGCGGCAGCGTGACGCCTGTCAGCGACTGCCACCGGGTGCGCACGCAGGGCGACAACGTGAAGACTCCCGATCGCTGGAGCACGACGCAAGCGAATCTCGTCGGTCGCGTGGCCTATGTCGTCGACGGGGACACGAGCGAAATTCGCGATATGCGCGCGAGCCGCAAGGGTGCGCCGATTTCCGCGGCGCTCGCGCTCGGTCGCGAACTCGGCCCCAACCGTCTCGCGGGCCCCTTGTTCGCGGACGCGGTCCGCGCACTCGCCGGCGGCTGAAACGCCGCCGCCGCGGCGTTACTTCTTCGTTTCCTTCGCGACCAGCCAGTTGACGAGGTCGATTAGCGCGGAATAGCCGCCGGCCGATCCCGGGTCGGTGCGGTACTTGCCGCCGATGACGATGGTCGGCGTCTTGTCGACCCCGTGTAGGCGGATGAACTCCTCGGCACTCTTGATCTTGATGCCGGTCGACATCGATGTCGCCGCCGCGACGAAGTCCGCCGCTTTAACGCCCGCATGCTTCTGGTAGAAGCGCGCAGCATCCTCGATTGTCGGCAGCGGATTTCGCGGGCGCCCGGTGTTGGCGTCCACCAGCGGCAGCTCGCCCGTCTTCCAGATCGCATCGAACATCGCATCGTGGGTCTTGTCCGCGATGCCTAGCTGCTGGGCGGTCAGGTACGCGCGCTGGAACATCGGCCAGTCTTCGACGGTATTGAAGGCCGCGGGTAGCAGGCTGAACGTTGCGTTGGCCGGCAGGCTCGCCCGCAGCTGGCGCGCGAACGGCGCGAACTCGTTGCAGGCCGGGCAACCGTAGGAGAACACCTCGATAACTTCGACCTTGCCGGTCGGCTGCGCGGTCCGCGGAATATTCTCGATGAGGTAGTAGTTGACGCCTTCCGTCCACGTCGCGGGCGCGGCGGGTGCCGCCGTCGCCGCGATCGAAAGGGTCAGCGCCAGGAAAGCAGTCAGGGCGGTCCAGTAGGTCTTCACTTCGGTCTCCATGCCGGCCCTCTGGCGAGGGATTTCGCGCCGCCGGGTTTGCTCAAGTCTAGCGTAGCGGCTGAATCCATTCGACGCTCGGGCGGTCCCGGAAGTTCACGCGACCGTCGACCCTGCCCTGCGCGCCATCCCCGACATGACGAGTCCGTCACGTTCGAGCCCGATGGTACCCTTAGGTTTGGAGCGGTGTCCGGGGCGCTCAGGGTCGAACGGCAAGCGTCCGCCCTGCGCTCGTCGGGTCCGTAACCGCGACGCCGGAAGTCGATGGACGCAGGAGTCGGACATGCAGCAGCGGCAGCCAACCGCCGGCGACGGATCGCCGGACTCGAGTCTCACCCGACGGCAAGCGCTGGTCGGCGCCACGCGGGTACTCGTCGGGGTCGCGCTGGGCGCGACTGGCGCTCGGGTCCTTGCCGCGTCGGCGGCACCGACCGTCAGCGCCGATGCGATCGGCAAGACCTCCCTGCACCAGGAGGTTGAATTCGGCGCCCCACCCCCGCGGGTCTACGGGGCGCTGCTCGATGCCAGGCAGTTCGCGACCTTCAGCGGCGGGCCTGCCGACGTCGCCCCCGAGGCCGGGCGCGCGTTCTCGCTGTTCGGCAAGCGGATTACCGGACGAAACGTCGAACTCACGCCGGGCGCGCGCATCGTGCAGGCCTGGCGTTCGGCGGGGTGGCCCGCCGGCATCTTCTCGATCGTTCGCTTCACGCTGAACCCGCACGCCGGCGGAACGACGCTGGTGCTCGATCACACCGGCTTTCCGGAGGGCGCAGGCGATGCGCTGGCGGCAGGCTGGTACGAGCACTACTGGCAGCCGCTCAAGAAATATCTCGGCTAATCGGCCGGCCGGTTGGGCGTGGGAGACGACGCCGGTGCGATACAATCGGACCGATGACGGCGATCGTTAGCATTGCGAACCTGACCAAGACCTACGGGTCGGGTCTTACGGCCCTCAAGGACGTCAATCTCGAGATCCGCAAGGGCGAGATCCTCGCGCTGCTGGGGCCCAACGGCGCCGGCAAGACGACCCTGATCAGCATCGTCTGCGGCATCGTTACCGCGACCAGCGGCCGCGTCGTCGTCGACGGCCACGACATCGGCTCCGGCTACCGTGCTGCGCGCGCGCTGATCGGCCTCGTACCGCAGGAACTCAGCACCGACACTTTCGAGACGGTGTGGGCGACCGTCAATTTCAGCCGCGGCCTTTTCGGCCGGGCGCCCAATCGCGCGCTGGTCGAGAAGGTCCTCAAGGACCTCTCGCTGTGGGATAAGCGCCACGACCGGATCATGACGCTGTCGGGTGGCATGAAGCGCCGCGTGATGATCGCCAAGGCGCTCGCGCACGAGCCGCAGATCCTCTTTCTTGATGAGCCGACGGCGGGCGTCGACGTCGAGCTGCGGCGCGACATGTGGGCGCTGGTCCGCGGCCTGCGCGACCAGGGGGTCACGATCATCCTGACGACCCACTACATCGAAGAGGCCGAGGAAATGGCCGATCGCATCGGCATCGTGAGCAAGGGCGAGCTGATCCTCGTGGAGGACAAGGTCACGCTGATGCGCAAGCTCGGCAAGAAGCAGCTGAAGCTCCACCTGGCGGAGCCGATGACGCGCGTGCCTGCCGAGCTCGGGCAGTGGCAGCTGACGCTGACCCCGGCCGGCGATGAGCTCGAGTACAGCTTCGACGCCAGCGGCGAGCGCGGTGACATACCGGCCCTGCTGCGGCGCATGGGCGAGCTCGGCATCGCCTACAAGGACCTCAACACCCGCCAGAGCTCGCTCGAAGACATCTTTGTGAGCCTGGTCAGCGACCGGGCCGGAGCGCTGCGATGAGCGTGCCTGCGTTCAATCACTACGGTGTCTGGGCAATTTATCGCTTCGAGGTCGCCCGTGCGCTGCGCACCGTGATGCAGAGCATCCTGACCCCCGTGATCACCACCTCGCTCTACTTCGTGGTGTTCGGCGCCGCGATCGGCTCGCGGATGAGCCAGGTGAACGGCATTCCCTACGGCGCGTTCATCGTGCCCGGCCTCATCATGCTGTCGCTCTTCACCGAGAGCCTGTCGAACGCCTCGTTCGGCATCTACTTCCCGAAATTCACCGGGACGATCTACGAACTGCTTTCGGCGCCCGTCTCGCCGATCGAGATCGTGCTCGCCTACGTCGGCGCGGCGGCCACGAAGTCGATCGTGCTCGGTCTCATCATCCTGGCGACGGCGGCGCTGTTCGTGCCGCTTCAGATTCTCCACCCCGTGTGGATGTTCGCGTTCCTGGTATTGACGGCGGCGACGTTCAGTCTGTTCGGCTTCATCATCGGTATCTGGGCGAAAGGCTTTGAACAGTTGGGCTTCATCCCCATGCTGATCGTGACGCCGCTCACCTTCCTCGGCGGCGCCTTCTATTCGATCGACATGTTGCCGCCGGCGTGGCGCACGGTGACGCTGTTCAATCCGGTTGTGTACCTGATCAGCGGCTTTCGCTGGAGCTTTTTCGAGCGCTCGGATGTGAGCGTCGGGATCAGCCTGGCGATGACGCTCGGGTTCTTCTTCCTCTGCCTCGGCGTGGTTGCCTGGATCTTCAAGACGGGTTACCGGCTTAAGAACTGACAGAGCGGTGTCGCCCGCGTCTGCGCGGGCGGCCCTCCCCGCTCCTCGCTGGCCTTTCACCGTCAGCGAGTTGCCAAGCGCCGGGGCATCCGCGACGATCGCGATCAGGGAGCGAGGGCATCCGCATGGCCGAAGGCCCCGGAGAGGGGATGGCCGACGCCGGCACGGCGAAGGTCTTCATCAGTTACGCGTCACAGGACGTGGCGATCGCCAATTCCGTGGTCGACGCCCTCGAGAGGGGCGGCATCCCCTGCTGGATCGCGCCGCGCGACGTCGTGCCCGGAGAGTTCTACGCCGATGCGATCGTGCGCGCGATCGATTTGGCGCGAGCAACCGTCCTGGTCCTGTCACAGCAATCGGTCGCATCCCTGCACGTGATGCGGGAGGTAGAGCGGGCGAGCTCAAAGCGCCGGCGCGTCATCTCCTTCCGCACCGACCGCGCGCCGCTGCCCGCGGCGCTCGAGTACTTTCTGAACACCTCCCACTGGCTCGATGCCAGTACGACGGGTGTGGATGCCTCGTTATCGAAGCTCGTCGACGCGGTGGGCCGCGTCGGCGCGTCGCCGTCCGCGCCGGGAGGACCCGACGCACGTGGCGGCGCGACTCCCCTGCCCGACTCGCCATCGCGTGCGCGGCCGGCCGCACAACTACGACAGCGGAGCACCGCGGTGGTCGCCGCACTGCTCGCCTTCGGCCTCGCCGTGGCGGGGTATTTCATCGCCGACATCAAGGGAGTGTGGCGTCACGGCGGCGGCGACCCGACCGCGCCGCTCACCGCCGGCGCAGGCTCCGCGGGCGCAGCGGTTCCGGCGAGCTCCGTCGCCGTGCTTCCTTTCGTCGACATGAGCGAGAAAAAAGACCAGGAGTACTTCGCGGACGGACTCGCGGAGGAACTGATCGACTTGCTGGTGAAGGGAACGGACCTCCAGGTTCCGGCGCGTACTTCCTCGTTCTACTTCAAGGGGCGGTCAGCCTCGGTCGCGGAGATCGGCAAGGCGCTCGGCGTCGCGAACCTGCTCGAGGGCAGCGTTCGCGTTGCCGGAAGCACGATGCGGGTCACCGTCCAGTTGGTCCGCGCCTCGGACGGTTATCACGTCTGGTCGGATTCCTACGATCGCAAGCTAAAGGACGTCTTCCGGATCCAGGACGAGATCGCCGCGGCGACGGTGGCGGCATTGAAGGCCAGACTGTCCGTGCCCGCGGTCGCCCCCGGCGTTCGACGCACCTCGAGCACGGACGCCTACACCCAATACCTGATCGGGCGTCAGCTCCTCTCGGCGCACACGGCCGCGGGCTATGCTCGGTCCGCCGCCGCATTCCAGAGGGCGATCGACCTCGATCCGTCGTTCGCAGCCGCGTACGCCGGCCTATCCGACGCGTCGTATCTTCGCGATGCGAACGGGCACGCGGTGTCTGCGGATAAGTACGCGCGAGTGCAAAGTCTGCTTGGGAAGGCAATCGAACTCGCGCCCGATCTTTCGGATGGCTACTCCGAGCGCGGCATGGACCGTCTCGATCACGACGGCGATCTGCCCGCAGCGGAAGCAGACCTGTCACGAGCGTTGGCACTAGATTCCAAGAGCAGCGCGAACCAGCGCCGCTACGGGTTTCTGCAGCGTTGTCGAGGGAACCTGCCGGAGGCTATCCGCTACGGGCAGCAGGCGACGCAGACCGATCCGCTCGATGGATTTGCGTGGCTGCACTTGGGCGAAGCCTTCGCGGCCGATGGGCGCTACGCGGAAGCCGCGGCCGCCTTCGCGCGAATGCAGGATATCTCGCCGGATTCGGAAAAGCCTTTGGGGGCTCGGCTCAATCTGCTTCTATACGAGGCTCGCGGGAAGGAACTGATCGCCGCGGCGGGGGCATTGTCCGACCCGAACCAACGTCTCTACTTCCGGGCGCTCGGCAGCGTTCTGACTAGCGACGAGGACGAGTCGCGCCGCGCCTTGGCAGAGCTGATTCAGCGAACACTTTCCGGGAACGAAGGATTCGCCGATGTGGCGGACTTCTACGCCGTCCGTGGGGATGCCGGACAGACGCTGGCGTGGCTGGAGAAGGCGGCGGTCCACGAAAAAGGTGCGATCGCTTGCATCAGTACGGATCCAATCTACAAAAACGTGCGCGGCAATCCGCGGTTCCAGGAATTTCTCAAGCGCCACCGGCTGGCGCCCGTCTGAGTTGCGCGGCCAACGTGTCGCTAGCGCAATTCCTTGCGCACGACGAGCTTGAGGCCGGACCAGATGTCCGTGACCGCGCACACCTTGATGTCGACGAAGCCGAGCGGCAGTGCCAACTCCCGGACCGTGTCTTCCGTTATTTCGGAGGCGACGCCGGAGGTTTTCTTGGGCCACGAAACCCAGACACCTGCCTCGGGGGGAAGGTCGTTACGCAGGCGACCAAGCGCCTGGGCGAGCGCGAGGCGCCGGCTCGCGAATACGTGTGCGACATGAGTGGTGGGTCCCGGCTTCGCCACGAAGCGCACACCTGTCGGGAGCGGCGCCAGCCAGCCGCGGTATCCGCTCGGCGCAGCCACCGTGAAAACGTTTGAGTCCGCCTTGATGCCCAGCTTCTTCGCGAGCGGCGTTCCCGAATAGCCGCTTGCGGCCGCCGCCAGTGCCGGCGGGCTCTTGCGCGGTCGATCTCGGGACTTGGTTGCCACCGTCGGTTTGTCCTCTCGCGCTGGGTGCGCTCAGCGATCGACGCAGGCGATCCACAGCGCCGCACCGCCAAGGACGGCGCAAAGCGGCGCATATAGTGCCGTGTCGAGCCGAGCGAAGCGCGTCCCGCGCACGCGCTTGAAGAGTCCGACCAGCCGAAAGTCGCCGATGGCGCGCCCGATCAGGACCGCACCGAGTACGAAAGTGAGCGCGCGGGCGCCTGCGTGCGCCGCCGGGCTCGCGATCAGGCGCGCAGTCAGGGCGACCAGCAGCGCGGCCGTGAACAGTGCGAGCGCGACGCAGAACGTCATCCAGCGTCGCGGCGTGAATGCCGGGCGTTCGTTGACCTCGGGTATCGCCGCGAGCCACGCGATGCGGCCGCCCGAGGCCCAGTACACGTGCACGAGCCCGAGGCAGATGAAGACCCCGGCCACGATCGCCGCGATCAGCTGTGTCATTCGGCGGACGCTCCGATCGTCGCGTCGAGGTGCGCGAGGACGCGCGGCCAGGCGTGGTCGTGCCGGTCTCTTGATTCCTGGTCGAGGAACCCGGCGTGCGTCAACTCGTGGTGCGTACCGCTGGCGGCGGGAGTCAGCGCGACAGTCACGATCGTCTCGGCGCCCTTCGTGCCGCTGCTGAGCCACGTGAGTTCAACGAGCCTGTCGGGCTCGAGGCGCAGGATGCGACCGTAGTGTGGGTGGCGCTGGCCCTCGTGCTCGGTCTGCCAGAACACGGGGGAGTCCACGACGGGGTTGAACAGAAGTGTCCCAGGAGCCGCAAACCAACGGTCGAGCTGATCGGTCCACGCGTGATAGAGCGCGCTCGGTGATGCGGCCATGAGCCTTTGCGCGGCCACCGTGAACGGGCGCTTGGAGAGGTCGGGTGGCGGCAATCGCCGGGCCCGCGCCCGCCCGACGTTGAAGACAAAGCCGAACGGATCGCGCACGTAGCAGCGCGGCAATGCGGGATCTTCTTCCTGGATCACACAACCCGCCGCAAGCAGCGCCCGCTTCGCGGTCTCGACGTCGGCTACGAGGAACTCGAACACGGGGTCGTGCGGCCTCCCCTTCTCGACATAAAGACGCACCGCGCCCGTCTCGAACCCGAGTATCGTTTCGCCACGATACGCGACCGGCAAGCCGAGGACCGAACCGTAGAACGAGAGCGCGCGCTCCCAATCCTCGGTCCTGACGATGACCTCGCGCGTGCCCCGGAACGGGCCTGACATTTCGGTCTCCTACACTTTCATTCGCGACAGGGCACCCGCGCTGCCTCGTTTTTTGGTCAGCCCCGGGTGCAGCACGGCTTTCAACTGCGGCAATGAACAGAACCAGGCGGCGTCCTCCTGGCGAAACGATTTCAATCCGATCGTCGCCCACGACCCGCGCGGGTGCACTGCGTGAATTGAGACATAGACCGGCCAGTTGGACTCCTTCAACACCTGGGCGTCGGAGCGGTCGATGTCGGCGAAGGCGATGAAGCGGTTCACCACGTACCACGACGTGATCGTGATTCCGCTCTCTGACACCCTCACTCTTTGGGAGCTGATCGCGAGCATGACCAGGACATACGTCACCGCAGGCACGATCGCTGCCCCGATAAAATCGCTCCGGAAGCCGTGCCGAACGTAGCTGTAGAAGCCGATCAGCGAGATCGCGAGGAATATCACGCCCAGCACGATGAACGGTCGCAACGAGAGTCTGAGGCGTCGGTTCATTGGATTCGGCCCAGAGTCAGGACATCGCGGCAGGCGCCGCGAACGTCGCGCGGCAATGATTGGCTGCCGCCGGGCTAACCGCGGCGCCGCGGCCCACGATCGGCCCGCATCAGCGTGCTCTTTCCGAACAACGACTCGATCAGATCCACCGCGAGCGTCGCGGTGCGATTGCGCACGTCGAGAGCCGGGTTGAGCTCCATCACATCGAGCGACCCGAGTCGGCCGGTGTCGGCGATCATCTCCATGCACAGCTGCGCCTCGCGGTACGAGGGGCCACCCGGCACGGTAGTCGCGACGCCAGGCGCGATGTCGGGATCGAGGAAATCGACATCGAAGCTCACGTGCAGATGGCTTTTCTCGTCGAGACCCGCGAGTGCGAGTTCCATTGTCGCCCGCACGCCCATCTCGTCGATGAAGCGCATGTCGAATACCTCGAGCCCCTGCTCGTGGACGAAGCTGCGCTCGCCGGCATCGACGCTGCGAATGCCGATCTGGCGGATCACGGCGGAATCGAGGATCGGCGTGCGACCGCCGAGGCCGGTGAGTCCGGCCGGTCCGAAGCCGAACAGGCAAGCGACCGGCATGCCGTGGAGATTGCCGCTTGGCGACAGTTCGCGGGTGTTGAAGTCCGCGTGCGCGTCCAGCCACAGGACCCTCAGGTGGCGGCCTGCGTCGCGGCAATAGCGCGCGACCGCGCTGATCGAGCCGACGCCGAGGGAGTGATCGCCGCCCAGCAGGATCGGCAGTCGCTCGCCGACGAGTTCGCCGTGGACGGCCTCGTGGACGAGGCGGTTCCATTCCACGACCTCGGCGAGGTTGCGGTAGCCGTCGACCGGCGGGCCGGCCGGATTGTGCGGACCGTTCAGGTTGCCGAGGTCCCGAACCTTAAGGCCCCTCGCCTCGAGCGCCGCCTTGAGCCCCGCGACGCGCATGGCTTCGGGACCCATGGCTGCGCCGCGATCGCTGGCACCGGCGTCGGTCGGCGCACCGATGAGGCTGAGCTCGCGGCGTGCGCTCACGCGCCGCTCCGGCGTCGGCGGGACGCTGGCGAAGCTGTTGCGGTGCTGCGGTCAGTCTGCTCGGCCATGGATCCGACTCGATCGCGACGCGACACTCGTCGCCATCGCGCAATCTTATCGGAACGCGGGCAGAGGGGCCCGTTCGACGTTCCGGTCGGTGTCGCCGGAGCCTGCTAGAACTCGGACCAGTTTTCGTCGCTGCTGGTGGCAGCCGCCGGCGCGCCACCCGGCGTTGCGACCGCGGTCGCGGCGGTCCACGGCCGGGTCGGCGCCCGCCGTTCGGCGCCCGGTGTTGACGCACGCGCGGGCGGGACGCGCTTCGACTTCGCCGGCACGCGCCGTGCGAGCGCCGGCGCGCGCCCGTCGGCCTCGACTTCGTACTGCTCCATCAGCGAGGACAGCTGCTGCGCCTGCCCGGTCAGCGCCTGCGCTGCTGCGGCCGCCTGCTCGACGAGCGCGGCATTCTGCTGCGTGACGTCGTCCATGCTGCTGACGGCCTTGTTGACCTGCTCGATGCCCGAACTCTGCTCTTGGCTTGCGACCGCCATCTCCCCGACGATGTCCGACACTTTCTTGAACGAGGCGACGATCTCGGCGAGCGTGCGTCCCGACTGGTCCACGAGCTTCGAGCCCTCCGCTACCTTGAGGACGCTGTCGCCGATCAGTGCCTTGATCTCCTTGGCGGCTTGCGCGCTGCGCGAGGCGAGAATGCGCACCTCCGCCGCGACCACCGCGAAGCCCCGCCCCTGGTCACCCGCGCGGGCAGCCTCGACGGCCGCATTGAGGGCGAGGAGATTGGTCTGGAACGCGATCTCGTCGATCACGCCGATGATGTCGGCGATCTTCCGGCTCGCCACATTGATCTCCTGCATCGCCGACACGGCCTGGGCGACGACGTTGCCGCCCTTCTCCGCCTGCGCGCGGGCCGCGCCCGCGAGGCGATTGGCCTCGGAGGCGTTGTCGGCGCTCTGCTTGACCGAGGAAGTCATTTGCTCCATCGATGAGGCCGTCTGTTGCAGGCTCGAGGCCTGCTCCTCGGTGCGCTGGCTGAGGTTGGCATTTCCCTTGGCGATCTCGGCCGCGTCCGCCGCGACTTCGTGCGCGGCGGTCTTGATCGCGGTCACGACCGCATGCATGTTCTCGACCAGCTGGTTGAGCCCGGCCGAAAGGGTCGCGAAGAACCCGTGCTTGCCTGCCATGTTGATGCGCCGCGTGAGGTCGCCGCCGAGTGCGGCGCCGACTACACGCTGTACCTCCGCTTCGGTCGCGGCCTCCTGAGTCCGATCGTGCAATTGCGCGATCCGCCCGAGGGCGGCGCCTTCCGGATCCCGAATCGTGCTCGAGGTGATGCGCAGGGCGTAACCCGCGACCGTCGTGTCGAGCACGTCGACTTGCGCGCGCTGCGTCGCGTAGGCCAGACGCGCCTCCGGGTCCTCGAGGAACTGCGCGATGTCGGCGCCGAGAAGGCTGGTCGCGTCGAAGTCAGGGAAGCGTGCAAGGATCGAAGGTGCGAGCCGGCCGCAGAGTTCGCGCGCGGCCTCGTTCAGATAGACGATGCGTTGCTGTTCGTCTTCGACGGTGACCGCGCTTGCAACCTTGTCGAGCGCGGAGCGGATCCGGGTCAGTTCCGCGGCGGCGTGCCGATCGGCGTCACGCCGCACCACGAGGTTCTGCTGCATGATCCTAAGCGAGCCCAGCAGCGCCGCAGTCTCGTCGCGACCCGCGACCACGATCGGGTTGTCGAGCCTGCCGGCGGCAATGCCCTCGGCGACGGCCACGGCGGAGCGGATCGGCCGCGCAATGCTGCGCGCCAGCACGAGCGCGAGCGCGACCGCGAGCCCAACCGTGAGCGAGGCGATCACGACGAGGCCGGTGCCGGTCTTCTCGATCCGGCTCGAGATGGCGTCCGCGACCTTCTGGCCGCGGGCGTCGTTGAACGAGGCGAGTGCCCGCAGCGCCTCGAGGATCGGTCCGTCGGCGCCGCGCACCGCACCGTCGATGGCGCCGGCGGGCGCCCCGGACTCCCGCAGCCGCAGGACTTCGACGCCCTGGGCGCGGTACGAGGCGAGACCGCTCTCGACCTGGGCGAGCATCAGCCGCTCGGTGGCGCTGAACTCGCTGCCGGTATTGCGGTACGCGGCAATACCCGCCTCGACCCGGTCGAGCGCCGAATTGAACTGCTTCGGATAGTCGCCGCCGCGAAGGATCGTGTTCTTGAAGTAATGGACGGCGCTGCCGACGTCATCGAGTTTCTGCAGCGCGATCACCCGCCGCTGGTTGGTGACCGCGGCGAACTCACGCCACTCGCCGTTGATCGCCCCGAGCTCGTGGTAGGCGAAGAGGCCGGCGCCGACGGCCATCGCGATGATGGTGCCGACGCACCAGAGGAGGCGCGCGCGCAGCTTCAGTCGGTTCAGCATGTGTCTGGGACCTTGGGTTCGATGCGGCCGGCAAGGCGCGGTCGGGCGAGTCAGGCCCCGCCGCCGGATGCCGCTTCACAGCCCCAATGTCGGCTCCGGGAGGCCGTTCTTGACCGTATCCGCCCCGGGATTGCCGCCACAAGCGTGCGGCGCCCGGCAGATTTCATTCGCCGCGGCAGCACGAGCCGTGCGCGACACGCAGGCGACGGCGCGGCCGCCCCGGTCGGACGCCGCCGGCGATGCGAGTAAGCTTCTCCCGGGCGAGCGCGCTCGTGAGGTCCGTTCGAGCGCTAACTTCATTAAAATATATATATAATCATATAGTTACGGAATAAATCTAAGGGGAAATCATGTCAATCGAACTTCGCTACCTGACCTACGTGACGCTGCTGACGATGCTCGCGTGGGTGCCGTACATCCTGAACGCGGTCATGGTGCGCGGCCTCGTCGAGGCGGTCGGCTACCCGGCGAACCCGAAGCCGCTCGCGCCGTGGGCGCAGCGCATGAAGGCCGCGCACTACAACGCGGTCGAGAACCTGGTGGTGTTTGCGTCGCTGGTGCTGACCGTGCACGCCATCGGCGTCACGAGCCACGCGGTCGCGGTTTCGGCGATGGTGTTTTTCTGGGCACGCTTGGTGCACCTGCTCGCCTACACCTTCGCGGTGCCCTGGGTCCGGACCCTCTCGTTCACGCTCGGTTTCGCCTGCCAGCTGTGCATCGCCTGCCAGATCCTCTGCCACTAGCGTAAATCGCCGCTGCGGAGCGCTACCAGCCTCCGCGGCGGCGGTAACCGGAGCCGACCACCCAGGCGACGATGGCGAGCACGACCGCGAGCGCGGCGGAGAGACCGGCGAGCACGCCGAGCGTCGCTCCCGCCGCGACGAGGCCGGCGTGGATCCAACCGGAGGCGACGTCCGTGCCGCGGTACACGACCGTGTCGATTACATTCTTGACCTTGTACTTGGTCTCGGCGTCGACGACGGTGTAGAGCATGTCGCGGCTCGGCTTCGCGACGCCAAACTCGAGCGCGCGCGATGCGACATTTGCCATGATGAGCACGCCGGCGACGGGCGCGGCCGCGAGCGCGACGAAGGCCGCGACCAGCACGCTGGCAGCGCCCGTAAGCGTCGCGCGCACACCGAACGCGCCGGTGATGAAGCCCACGACGAGCTGCAGTCCCAGGCTCGCGCCGTTGACCCACAGGTCCCGTTCCGCGAAGAATGCCGTGCGTTCGGCGGCGGTCGCGTAGAGGCTGCCGGCGACGCGGGCGAGCTCGATGTAGACGATCATGCCGAGCAGCGAGCCGATGCCGACCAGCGCGGCAATGCCGAGCAGGAACGGCGTGCGCACGAGGCGCGACAGTCCCGCCAGGATCGCGCCGCCGACCGGCTCGCCGATGGAGGCCGATCCCGGCGCGTTCTCCTTCGCCCCGCGCGCCAGCAGCACGATGACGACCACGGTGCAGGCGAGCAGCCCGGCGCCGATCAACGCGACACCGGTGGTGCCGACCGAACCCACGAACGCCCGCGTCAGCAGCGGCCCCGCGAGGCCGCCGACGCTGCCGCCGGCTGCAATCAGCCCAAACAGCCGCCGGCCTTCGGCCTCGCGCCAGATTTCGGCCATGAAGCTCCAGAAAACCGACACGACGAACAGGTTGAACACCGTCGCCCACACGTAGAACACGCGCCCGACCCACGGATTGTCAGGGTAGACGTTGAAGGCGACGGCAAACGCGACGAGGTTCAGGACGAAGAACCCGTAGGTGAGCGGCAGCAGCCGCGCGCGCGCGACGCGCGCGACCAGCCAGCCGAACAACGGCACGATCGCAAGCATCACCAGGAACACCGCGCTCGCCAGGTACTTGATCGTTGCCGCGCCGCTGCCGGCGCCGAAGGCGTCGCGCAGCGGCCGGATCATGTAGTAGCTAGCGAGCAGCAGCGCGAAGTAGCTGAACGAGAGCGCGAGGCGCGCCGACTCTCCGCCCCTGCCGGCGCGAGGCCCGTCCCCCGCGCGATCGGTCACGGCACCTGCTTGTCGATCACGAGCGCCGTGGTTTTCCCGGCCGCGAGGTCGTAGGGCGTCTCGCCGAAGAAGTCGCCCTTGGCGGCCATCGGCTGCCCGGACGTGGAGAAGCGGGCCACGATCACGAGCGAGTGTGCGTCCTTGATCGTGCGGCCTGGCATCATCGCGTCACCCTCGGTGAGCGTCACGTCCAGCGGCAGCGACGCCCCGGTCAGGCGCTTCGCCGCGAACGGCGGCCCGGGCTGCCCCGGGTCCCGCGCCAGCACGAACAGCGGCGTGCCGGGCGCGATGCGCGAGCTGAGCGCCGGACTCAAGCTCACGTGAACCGTGACTGTCCCGGGGCCGCTCGGCGCCGTCGCCGTGCCGGGTGCCGCACCCGGCGCCGCGCTCCGTGCCACGCTCGGTGCCGCGCTCGGCGCCGCGCTCCGTGCCACGCTCGGTGCCGCGCTCGGTGCCGCGCTCGGTGCCGCGCTCGGTGCCGCGCTCGGCGCAGGCGCGCCGTTTCCCGCGCCCGCGTTCGGCTTCATCGCGACGAGCTGCGCGATCGCAGGATCCGCCGGGTGATGCAGCTGCTCATCGAGTTGCTGGATTCGCAGCGCCACCGCCACCCGCACCTCGTCCGGCAGCGGCTGCTGCACGAGCGCGGCCCACCGCTCGCG
>JANXZZ010000278.1 GCA_025355245.1 Pseudomonadota bacterium
CTCGAACTTCCCCGACCCGCAGGGCCTCGCGCCGCTCGGCAACTCGAACTGGAGTCAAACCTTCGCCTCGGGCTCGGCGATCCACGGCACGGCGGAGTCCGCCAACCTCGGCACGATCCAGTCGGGTGCGCTTGAGAGTTCGAACGTCGACCTGACCAAGGAATTGGTCAACATGATCACCGCCCAGCGCGCCTTCCAGGCCAACGCGCAAATGATCACGACCAACGACCAGATCACGCAGACGATCCTGCAGATCCGGCCCTGATAGGCGCCCCTGACCATGGATCGCTCGCTGTACGTCGGCATGACCGGGGCTTCGCAGATCCTGCAGGCGCAGGCCGTGCAGGCGCAGAACCTTGCCAACGTGAGCACCGCGGGCTTCCGCGCCGACCTGTACGCGTTCCAGGCGACGCCGATCGTGGGGTCCGGTTTCGCGACGCGCGTCAATGCGGTCGCGCAGAACAGCGGCTTCTCGAGCGCGACCGGCGCGCTGTCGCAGACCGGCTCGCCGCTCGACGTCGCGGTGCGCGGCGCCGGCTGGCTCGCGGTGCAGTCCAAGGACGGCAGCGAGGCCTACACGCGCGCCGGCGACATGCACCTGACGCCGGATGGACTGCTGGTGACGGCGACCGGGCTGCCGGTGCTCGGCGACGGCGGCCCGATCTCGGTGCCGCCTGCCGACAACGTCATTGTTGGCAGCGACGGAACGATCACCGTGATCCCGCAGGGCGTCGGCCCGAAGGGCGCGGGTCCGGTCGGGCGCCTCAAGCTCGTCAACCCGCCGAGCGCGCAGCTGGTCAAGGGTCCGGACGGCCTGATGCGCCTCCGGGACGGCACGACGGCGCCGTCGGACTCGAACGTGCAGGTCGAGAGCGGCACGCTCGAGAGCAGCAACGTCAATGCACCGCGGGCATTGGTCGAGATGATCGAGCTGAGTCGCCTGTTCGACATGCAGACGCGACTTATGAACTCGACCGACCAGAACGAGCAGGCGGCGCAGAAGCTGCTGGCGCCGAGCTGAGCGCCGCCGCCATGAACTCCCTCCAACTTCCTACCGAGGTTTAAGAACATGACTCCCGCACTGTGGGCCGCCAAGAGTGGACTCGATGCGCAGGACACGCGCATGGCGGTGATCGCGAACAACATCGCGAACGTCAACACGACCGGCTTCAAGCTGAGCCGCGGCGTGTTCCAGGACCTCCTGTACCAGAACATCCGCCAGGTCGGCGCGCAGAGCACGCAGGACACGCAGCTGCCATCCGGCCTCTACCTCGGGACCGGCGTGCGCGTGGTCGCGACCGAGAAGCTCAATACCCAGGGCAGCCTGTCGCAGACCGGCAACTCCCTCGACGTCGCCGCGCAGGGCAAGGGTTTTTTCCAGGTGCTGATGCCGGACGGCACGCTCGCCTACACGCGCGACGGCTCCTTCCAGCTGAACTCGCAGGGACAGCTGGTCACGAGCTCGGGCTACCAGCTGCAGCCCGCGATCACGGTTCCGGCGAACGCGACCTCGGTGACGATCGGCTCGGACGGCACGGTCGGCGCGATCCTCGCGGGCTCCAGCGCCTCGACCACGATTGGCCAGCTGCAGATGGCGGACTTCATTAACGAGGCGGGCCTCGAGCCACGCGGCCAGAACCTGCTGGTCGAGTCGGCCGCGAGCGGCGCGCCGCAGACCGGCACTCCCGGCGTCAACGGCTTGGGTACGCTCCTGCAGGGCAACCTCGAGGGCTCGAACGTGAACATCGTGCAGGAGATGGTCAACATGATCGAGACGCAGCGCGCCTACGAGATGAACTCGAAGTCGATCCAGACGACCGACCAGATGCTGCAGTACCTGACGAGCAACCTGTGAGCGCTGCGCGCCTCCCGGGCCGACCGCCGATGCTGCGTCTGGCGCGCGCGCTTGCGCTGCTGCCGCTGCTTGGCGCCTGCGGCTCGGATCTGTTCCGCACGCCGCCGCTGCCGCCCGCCGCGGTGGCGCCGGCCTACCGCGCCGCGGGGTCGCTGCCGGCCGCGCAGGACGGGGCGATCTACCAGGCGGGGCGCTCGACGGCCTATTTCGAGGATCCGCGTGCGCACCAGGTCGGCGACGTGATCACGATCCGGCTGCAGGAAGCCTTCAACGCCACCAAGACCGCGAGTACGCAGACGGCGAAGGACTCGAGCAGCGTGCTGTCGGCACCGATCTTCGGCGGCTCCTCGCCGGTCGGCGACACCTCGCTGGGCGCCAAGCGCGCGTTCACCGGCAACGGCACCAGCTCGCAGCAGAACGCACTGACGGGCAGCATCACCGCGGTCGTGACCGAGGTGCTGCCGAACGGCAACCTGCTGATCTCCGGCGAACGCGCGCTGCAGCTCAACCAGGGCGAGGAGTTCGTGCGAGTCGCGGGCGTCGTGCGGGCCGTCGACGTGCAGCTCGACAACTCGGTGACCTCCGACCGGATCGCCGATGCCAGGATCAGCTACAGCGGCCGCGGCGCGATCGACGCCAGCAACCGCATGGGCTGGCTCGCGCG
>JANXZZ010000334.1 GCA_025355245.1 Pseudomonadota bacterium
GCACGCTGCGCCCTTGTCTCGCAGCGCTAGCCGTCGACGCCCTGCATCGCCAGGTACTCGTCGTAGGTACCCTTGAAGTCGGCCGTGCTGCCGCCCGGCTTCAACTCGATGATCCGCGTCGCGAGGCCGCTCACGAACTCCCGGTCGTGGGACACGAAGATCAGCGTGCCCACGTATTTCTCGAGCCCGATCTGCAGCGACTCGATCGTTTCCATGTCCATGTGGTTGGTGGGCTCGTCCATCAGCAGCACATTGGGCTTCGTCAGCATGAGCTTACCGTAGGTCATGCGGCCCTTCTCGCCGCCCGAGAGGACCTTCACCGACTTCTTCGTCTCGTCACCGGAGAACAGCAGCCGGCCCAGCGTCGCGCGCACGAGCTGGTCGTCGTCCGCCTTGCCCGTGAACTGCGACATCCACGTCAGCAGGTCGATCTTCGAGTCGAACTCCTCGCGCGGGTCCTGCGGCATGTAGCCGGGCTGGGCATTCTCGACCCAGCTGATCGTGCCGCTCGAGGGCATGAGTTCGCCGGCGAGGAGGCGCATCAGCGTCGTCTTGCCGGCGCCGTTGGGCCCGATGATCGCGACGCGCTCACCCGCCTCGATGAGGAAAGAGACCTTGTTGAGAACCTCAACGCCGGAGTTGGGATAGCCGAAGCTGAGCTTTTCGACCGTGACGGCGGAGCGGTACAGCTTCTTGCCCTGCTCGAAGCGGATGTAGGGGTTCTGGCGCGAGGACGGGCGGATCTCCTCGATCTTGATCTTCTCGAGCTGGCGCTTGCGGGACGTCGCCTGCCGCGCCTTGGAGGCGTTCGCCGAGAAGCGGCGCACGAACTCCTGCAGGTCCGAGATCTTGTCACGCGCTTTCGCGTTCGCCGCCTCGACGCGCTGCCGTGCCTGCACGGAAGCGAGCATGAAGTCGTCGTAGTTGCCCGGATAGATCTTGAGCTGCTGGAAATCGAGATCGGCAACGTGCGTGCACACCTGGTTCAGGAAGTGGCGATCGTGGCTGATGATCACCATCGTCGCCTTGTAGTCGTTGAGCGCACGTTCGAGCCAGCGAATCGAGTGAATGTCGAGGTTATTGGTCGGCTCATCGAGGAGCAGCACGTCGGGCTGCGAGAACAGCGCCTGCGCCAGCAGCACGCGCAGCTTGAGGCCCGGGGGTACCTCGCGCATCGGACCCGTGTGCCGGGCCTCTTCGATGCCCGCGTCGGCGAGGATGCTCGCCGCGCGTGCCTCGGCATCGTAGCCACCGTACTCGGCAATCGTGCCTTCGAGTTCCGCGGCCTTCATGTAGTCATCGTCGGTCGCATTCAGGTTGGCGTAGATGAGATCGCGTTGTTTGATCGCGGCCCAGAGTTCGGCGTGACCCTGCATCACGACGTCGAGAACCCGCTCGTCCTCGTAGGCGAACTGGTTCTGGTTGAGCTTGCCGAGGCGCATGCCGGCCTGCAGCATCACATCGCCGCTGCTTGGCTCGAGCTCGCCGCCCAGCACGTGCATCAGGGTCGACTTGCCGGAGCCGTTCGCCCCGATGAGTCCGTAGCAGTTGCCATCGGCAAACTTGACCGTCACCTGCTCGAAGAGCGGCTTGGCGCCAAACTGGATCGACACGTTCGAAGTAGCGAGCATAGGGTTCCAATCGACAGGAGGAGCGGACCGTTCTGGCCGCTCGGCTTTATTCGGGAGACCGGCGTTAGGGGTTGTCGGGCCGGTCTGCGGGGGCGCAGGGCCCCCGGCGGGCCGCTTTTGGGCTGCGCGATTCTAGCCGACGCGGCCGGCCGAAGTCGTGGTTTCGGGGCCCCGACAGCCAAACCGAGGGAGCGTTACTTAACGCCGGGCGAACCACCGGCGCTGCGTTCGAGATAGAGCCGGACCAGCCGTACCTCGTGGACGAGCTCGCGAAGCGCTTCCGCGATCACCTTGAATTCCGCGTTGGCGGCGAGGTCGGAGTTGCCGAAAGTGCGCCGATCGGCGGCGGCCTGGTCGAGTTCGGTCGGATTGGTCATGGGGCTCTCGGTCGCTGCTTTCGGCCGGGCCCGTCGCCCGCACGCGAGTATGCGTCGTCCGGGTCGGGCTGTCGCGTGAGCGGGGAAGTGCAGCCCAAGGGCCGATTTCGGCTGCTCTCCCGGCCTCGGAACCCGGAACCGCAACGCGTCGCGAAGCGCGGGACCGAGTGCGCGTATCGCTCTCTGAAGGACTGTGGGGCGCGCTGACGCTCACGGACGGCGCCGATTCCGCCCGGGTCACCGGCTTTCTCGTCGACGACGGCGAAGGGAACGAGATCGAAATCGACTCGAACGCGACGATGTAGCGCGACCGCCTCAGGCGGTCAGCAGCTGCTCGAAGAATCCGCCGAATCCCGCCGCCTTGTCGACGAAATGGATCTCGAGGATCCAGTGCCGTGTTGCGCCGTTCGCGTCGCGCTCCCTGAGATCGAGCGTGTTGCCGTGCCGGATCGAGAACCGCTTGGATTCCTGCGGGGCCGTTTCGTGCGGGAACTGGCCGATCAGGTGTCCCGCGGCGGGACCGCCGAACTCCCAGCCCGCGGCGCTCGCGAGTCCCGCAACGTAGTCGTAGAGGCCGCCGGCCGTCAGCCCCGGGGTACGCTCGAAATGGCGCCGCCGTCCGCGAATGCCGCCTCGATGTCGGCCACCAGCCGGTGCTTGCGCGGATCCTCGCCGACGACGTACGTGCGCCCGAAATCTGCCTCCCAGCTCTCGAAGACGGGACCAAAGTCGAGGTAGACGGTGTCGTCCGCGGCGATTGCCCGATCCGGTGGCTCGTCGTGGTAGGTGAGCACGCTGTTGGGGCCTGCGCGGACCACGCGCTTGTGCCAGTGGCGCTTGACCCCGTAGCGCTCGCGCGCGAGCGCGTGGATCTCGGCGCTCAACTCGCTCTCGAGCTTGCCGGGCCGGATGAGCCCTGTGGCGACGACGTCCAGGAAGAGCGCGGCGGCCTTTTCCTGCGCCGCCACGAGGGTTGCTTCGACCGTTGGGACCACCGCGCCTACTCCGATGTCCGGGAACGCGATCGTACCTGTCCGCGCGAGGGCTTGTCAGCCGGGGCAGTCGGCCGCCAGCGGCTCCGTCCTACAGCCGCCGCGCCGGCCACCCTGTATTACTGACTCACGGACGCCGCGCCGTCTCCGGAGGCGCCGACACCAAGGGGTTGCCATGAATCTGCACCTGACGATCGGTCCGCTCGTGTCACTCGTCGCGGGCGTCCTTATCCTCGCGATACCGCGCCTGCTCAACTACATAGTCGCGCTCTATCTCATCGTGATTGGCCTTCTCGGGATCTTCGGTACGACCGGTACCCACATCGTCTGACGGTCACGCCCCGCAGATGGAGGGGCCGCCGTCGCGTGCTTCACGGGCTCATCCACGGATACTTGGCCAGCAGCTTCATCTTCTGGTTGACCGGGATCTCGCGAGGATAGATGCCGTGGCCGACCGCCTCGCCGGGACGGCCCGCGGCCGCGGTTGCGCGCCCGAGCGCGAGCACGTCCGCTTTGCGGAGAATCGGCAGGTCCACCAGCGGCAGCCGATCACAACCGTGCGCCCCGTAGACCGTCGAATCATCATCGAGACGCGCGGCGAGGCGCGCCGCGCTCAGCGAGTAGTCGCGAAGATTGGCGCCGGGAAGGAAGGCGTAGATCGACGACGGGTAGATGAAGTCGCCCGCGAAGAGCCGGTTGGCGGCGCGGTCGAGCAGCACCACCGAATCGGGCGTGTGGCCCGGCACGCTCAGGAGCTGCAGCCGGCGGTCGCCGAGATCGATCTCCGTGTCGGGGCGGACCCACTCCGTGACGCGCACGTCGCGGCGCCTGAAGCCCTCGACGAAACCCAGGAACTGGTAGAAGCCAAACGAGAGGACATTGTTCGGTGCCTGCGCGCGCAGTGCCGGAAGGTCCGGCAACGCCACGTTCGCGAAGTGATCGAGATTGCCGACGTGATCGAAATGCAGGTGCGAGGGCAGGGCGACGACGGGTAGCGAGCTTAGCGCCCGCACGACCGGCGCGATGTCACGGACGCCGGGTCCCGAATCGAATACGAGGGCGCGCCGCGAGCCGACGATCAGGTAGCTGAAATTGCACTGGCCGTAGCGTGGCTCACCAATGGCGAACGCGTTGCCGCCGAGATCGGCGACCGCGTAGTAATCGTCGAACCACCGCAGCCCCACGTCCAGCTCGGGTTTCAGCGCGCTCATCTCGGGGCGTCCCGCACGGAAATACCACTGCCACGCGGCCACTTCCGGCATGCGCCACGCCGTGGCGGCGGCCGCGGCAACGGCCATTGCGGCGATTCCGGCGACCCAGCGGAGCGCGCTTCGCTTCATCGGCAGACTCGTGGGGACGCTTGTGCGCCGAGGGCATCATAGGGGGTTGGGCGCACGCACGCACGGGGGCGCCGCCCGGCGATGGGTAGACCCGGGCGCGGTCGAGCGGAAGCGCTAGTGCGCCGCCGACGCGACGGTCACGAGGACGGGGGCCTCGCGGTACCGATCCGGGAACAGCCGCTTCAGGTTCTCGACTTTCGGGATGTCGTTGTAGGCGATGTAGGGCTGCGTCGGGTTCAGCGTCAGGTAGTCCTGGTGGTAGCGCTCGGCCGGGTAGAAGCCCTGCAGCAAGTCGGTCTTCGTGACGATGGGGCGCTGGTAGACGTGCGCGGCGCCGAGTTGCGCGATGTAGCCGTCGACCACGCGCTTCTGCGCCGCGTCCCGCGGAAATACCGCCGACCGGTATTGCGAGCCGGAGTCTGGCCCCTGGCGGTCAAGCTGCGTCGGATCGTGCGCGACCGAGAAGAAGATCTGCAGCAGCGAGCCTAGCGTCACCTGCTTCGGGTCGTAGGTGATCTCGACGGATTCCGCATGGCCCGTGAGTCCGGAGCCGACGACCTCGTAGTGCGCGGTCGTCCCGCTGCCACCCGCGTAGCCCGACACCGCGCGGCTCACGCCGCGTACGTGCTGGAAGACGCCTTGTACGCCCCAGAAGCAGCCGCCGGCGAGCACGAGTTTCTCGGCGCCCGGTGCGTTCGCGACCGGTTCGTCGACCGTGGGTGCGGGGACGCGCTGCACCGCCTCCGCGGAATGCGCCAGCCCGTGAAGGGTGAGGTAGCCGATGCCGAGCAGCGTCGCGATGAAAAGAGCCGTGCCTCGCGCTCTCGCGGTGCCGACGCGGTCGGTGAGTGCTGTGCGGGACATGGTCGTACCTCGATGCTCCAGCGATCAGCCGAAGGTGAACGCAAAGGCGGTGACACCCGGATCCAGGAACTCGATCTCGACGGTGCGGTCCTGGATGGGCCCCGACTGACGGATCAACTGGAAGAGGCGCTGGCTCGAGACCGCGCCGTTGCCGTCGCGATCGGTGTCGACGCCGTGGCTGTCGCCCGGGCGCGCGCCGTCGAGGCGGACGCGAAAGCGCACGGGCTTCCCCTTGCTTCCCGGGCCGAGCACCAGGTGCAGGTCGCGCGCGTGGAAGCGATAGACGATCCTGCCCGGGGACGCCGCGAGCACGGCAGCCTCGCTGCCGACGTTCCAGCGGCCCGCCAGCGCCCACTGGTTGAGGTCGAGCTGCGCGGGCGCCGCATAGTTCGCTGCACGATCCTGGACCTCGCCGCCCGGCGATGAGAAATTCTCCGCGCGCGAGTAGCCGACGTAGGTTTCCGGCGATTCGACGTTCGAGTCGTCCGGTGCGAGGCCGACGCCGGCAGCGTCCGGTGCCACGAAATCACCGCCCACGTCCGCGCGTCCGGCTTCCGCGAGCAACTGCTGGATCACGGCCTCCGACTGCGAGTATTCACCTTCGCCAAAGTGGTGATAGCGAAGCTGTCCCTTGGCATCGATGAAGTAGTGCGCCGGCCAGTATCGGTTGCGGAACGCGCGCCAGATTGCGTAGTTATTGTCGACCGCGACCGGGTAGGTGATGCCGAGCTCGCGCGTCGCGCGACGGACGTTGTCGACGTCCTTCTCGAACGCGAACTCGGGCGCATGTACACCGATGACGACGAGTCCCGCGGCCTTGTACTTGGCCGCCCATGCACGCACGTACGGCAACGCGCGCAGGCAGTTGATGCACGAGTACGTCCAAAAATCGATCAACACGACCTTGCCGCGAAGGCCTGCCGCGGCCAGCGGCGGCGAATTGAGCCACTGGACCGCGCCATCGAGCGCCGGCATCGGTCCCTCGACCGGGAGCTGCGGACCGTGGCGGGCTTGGGGCCCGGCCATCATCGCGCCGCCCATCGAACCCGTCATTGCGCCCGTCATGGCCTTCGGGTCGGCGGCCATCATCATGCCGGCGCTCGGACTCGTCATGACCTCGCTCGGAGCGGTGCTTTGCCGGGGCACCGCCGACGGCTGGATCCGGCCAATGAGCGCCTCTTCGATTGACGCCGTGCGGGCGACGGACAGCCGCGTCAGGAATCCGGTATCGGCACCGACCGCAATCGCGGCCACGCCCGCGAGTACCGCGACGCCGAGCGCGCGACGGACCCATTCGCCGATGCCGAGGGAACGTTTGAGCGCGCCGAGCACGCGACCGCCCAGCAAGAGGACAACCGCGAGCGAGGTCGCGGCCCCGGCGGCGTAGGCAAACAGCAGGAGCGACGAGCGACCCGTCGCGCCCTCGAGCGCGGCGCCCGTCAGCACGAGGCCGAGGATCGGGCCCGCGCACGGCGCCCACAGGAGCCCGGTCGCGGCGCCGAGCAGGAACGACGACGCGATCGAGGAGCGCGAAGTTCCGGACGGCGACTGCGCTGCTTCCGACAGGCGCGCACCGAGCGCCACGAACGGGCGCGCCATGAGATCGGCGAGCCGCGAGGAGAGGAGCGTGAGCCCGAAGACGCCGAGGAGCGCGATCGCAGCATATCGGCCGTACTGGTTGGCCGCGACCGCCCAGCCGCCGCCGACCGCCGCGAGCGTCGCGACGCCTGCGAACGAGACGGCCATGCCGACCAGGAGCGGCAGGCTGCTGCGCGCGAAGGGCTGGCCCGCACGCGCGAACACGAACGGGAGCACCGGCAGGATGCACGGGCTCAGGATCGTGAGAACGCCACCCAGGTATGCGAGTACCAGAATCATCGGGGTCCGACCTCAGGTTCCGCTCACGCGGTCGTCGCTTTGAACGTCATGGCCACGCCATTCATACAGTAGCGCAGCCCCGTCGGCCGCGGACCGTCATCGAACACATGGCCAAGATGGCCGCCGCAGCGCCGGCAGTGCACCTCGATGCGCATCATCCCGAAGGCGGAATCCGAGCGCTCGCCGACCGCGTGCTCGAGCGGCTTCCAGAAGCTCGGCCAACCGGTTCCGCTCTCGAACTTCGTTTTCGATGAATAGAGGTCGAGCGCGCAACCGGCGCACGCAAAGACTCCCGCACGATGCTCGTCGTTGAGCGGGCTCGAGTACGCACGCTCGGTGCCCTCGTGCCGCAGGACCGCGAACTGGGCGGGTGTCAGGAGCTTTTGCCACTCCTCGTCCGTGTGTACGACCTCGAAGCTCGCCGCGCCCGCGGCGAGCGCGGTCGAACTGCGCCGGCCGAGCAGGCCTAGCGCCGTGACGGCGAATCCGCCGGCGACACCGGTCAGCAACAGTTGGCGTCGGGTCATGCTCATGGAACGTCCCATGATTCTCGTGATCGGGGAGTGCCCACCGCGGTGGCGTCCCGCGATTGAACGCCGGGCGCACGGTGGGGCCTGCCCAGATGACCGGCGCGGGCTCGAAGTTGTTACAGAATCGCGGCGCCGGTTCGGCGCTCCACGGAAATTCTCATAAGCCACTGATTCTAAAGCGTAACCGGGGTCCGCCGGCCAGCGGCCGCTAGCGCTTCGATGCGTTGCGGCGGCGCGCGATCTTGCGGGGGCGGCGGCGCGCCTTCGCGGCCAGTCGCGCTTTCGGTGCCGGCTTCTGCTTGCCGCCCGAGCGCGCGTTCGCGGCCTTCCCGGTCGCGCGTTTCCTCGGCGCTCGCGCAGTCGGTGCGCGGGATCGCGCCGGTGCGAGTCGCTGACGTTCGCGTGCGACTTCGAGCTCGAGGCGTACCTGCGCGAGCTCCTGTTCGCGCGTCGCGGCCTGCGCCCGCTCTTCATCGAGCGCCGCTTCGCGCCGCACCGGCAGCGCGCGCGTCCCGGTCAGCGACTTCTCGGCCGACGCGCGGTGGCGTTGCAGCTCCTGGTTCAGCACCGGCAGCGCCCTGGCCTCGGCCCGCAGGGCGTCCCGCTCGGCATCCTGCACGTGACGCACGACGTCCTTGTCGGAATCGCGAGCACTCGCCTGCTCGCTGGCGGCCACGCGCCACAGCTCGGTCATCATCGACACTGCCTCGGCCGGAAAGCCGGCGAGCGGTGTCTCGGCCGCGGCCAAGGGTCCGCCGAGCTCGCGGTACCAGTCGTTCATGTACGCGGTGACTGAATTCGGCGAGCCTCCGCCGAGAAGTTCACGGACTCCTTCGACCGTCGGACGTCGGCCGGACCGGAGGATCCGGTCGGCCGCCTGCCAGCCGCGCACGCGACGCGCCTTGGGTTCCGGAGCAGGTGTGCGGCTATTGGCCGTGTCGTTCCCGGCTTGGTGCGACCATCGGTGCGGCGCTCGGCCGGTGCGGACCTGCACCCAGAGCCGCGGCAGGCAGTGCACTCTATATATATGTACGCTTCGCGGCGGCATCGACGAACGGTGACGACCCGGGGGCCGGGTCGTTGTGCCGCAAGCCGCGCTCGGCGCTACCGGCCCGGTATAGTGCTTGGGTAGACGGACCCGGCGGCGGAGCGATAGCCAGTCAAAGCCAGAGGACCTCAACCGATGACGCGGATGCAGGTAAGGCTATTCTCGATCCCTGCGGGGCTCGGCGCGCTCCTGCTCGCCGGTGGCTGCGCGGTCCGTGCGGATCGCCAGGATCCGTCCCCCGAAGCGCTGCTGAGCTGGACGGTCGAGGTGTCGCTCACCGTCGTCGCGCCTGACGCGCCGCCCTTCTTCCACGTCGGCAGTGAGGATCGCCTGCGGGTCGTGTACGACCCTCGGAGCATCGACCCGAAGACCGGAACGGTCCGGATCATCGGCGTGCAGCATTTTCTCGAGGGCCACTGGTCTGAGCCGGCGGGCCAGCCGGGCAGCGACCAGTCGGTGCTGAACGTCCGCGAACGGAGCATCGACTACCAGCGCGCGGTCACCCACGGCACGCCGATCCTGATCGCGCTCACTCCCGCGCGCTGGAGCGCGGTGTATTCGCACGTCGACGGCCACCAGATCGTCGGCGGTCCGTACGTTCTCGAGGCAGCGGGTCCGGTCACCTGCAATGCCGCGTCCTGGCGATCAAAGGGCGACTGCTAACGCGCGCTCGGCGGTGGCGCCGTACGCCACCAGGGAACAAGAGGAGAGAGTGGCCATGAAATTCGATCCCATGCGTCGGACGGTGCTGCGCGGCGGCGTCGCCGCCGTCGTCGTGCCGATGCTCAACCTGGGTGCGCATCGGGTATTCGCCGACACGACGAAAACCTACTCGACGCGCGTCGTCGACCTCGTGCACCGCGCGCTGGTGATCGACATGCTGGCGCCGCTCACGCTCGCACTGACTCCGGAGGCCGCCGCGGCGACGCTGTCGCCCGCCGAGGTCGTGATGTTCCGTGAGTCCGGCATCAACGCCTTCCACCATTCCGTCGGCGTCGGCGCCCACGACGACGTGCTCGAGTTCATGGCGGGCTGGAACGGCTACGTCGCGCGCAACAGCGACCTATTCACCTTGGTCAATCGCGTCGCCGACATCGACCACGCAAAGGCGAGCGGCAAGATCGCGGTGATTATGGGGCAACAGGATGCCGACCACTTCCGGACGGCGGCCGACGTCAAGACGTTCTACGGACTCGGCCAGCGAGTCTCGCAGCTAACCTATAACGCCCAAAATCTGCTCGGCTCGGGCTCGACCGAACGCGTCGACGGCGGTGTCACCGACTACGGCGTCGAAATCATCAAGGCCATGAACACCGTCGGCATGCTGGTCGACGTGTCGCATTCGGGCGATCGCACGACGCTTGATGCGATCGAGCTCTCCGCCAAGCCGATCGCGATCACGCACTCGAACTGCCGCGCGCTCAACAACCACCCGCGGCTCAAGACCGACGAGGCCATCAGAGCGCTCGGGGCCAAGGGAGGCGTGATGGGGATCTCGGGGGTGCGCATGTTCATCAAGGCCACCGAACCGACGACGATCGAGGACATGGTCGATCACATCGACCACGTCGTGAAGCTCGCCGGCGTCGAGCACGTGGGCATCGGCTCGGACGCGGACCTGCTCGGCTACGACAAGCTGCCGCCCGCGCTCAACAAGCAGCTGCGCGCTTCCTACAAGGCGAGCTACGCTTTTCGCGAGAAGATCGACACCGATGGCTACGACAGCCCGCGGAAGATCTACGACCTAACCGATGTACTGGTGCGCCGCGGCTACAAGGACGCCGACATCCTGCTGATTCTCGGCGGAAATTTCCGGCGCCTGCTCGCAGGCACCTGGGCATGAGGCGGAGTCGCGCGGGAGCTTAGCGGCGCACGAGTGCCTGCAGTCCCGGCTGAGCGAGACGGGACTGCGGGCACTGCGGACGGCGCGGTGTCCTAGACGAGCGCGCCCTTGAACAGCGCCGTCAGTTCCTTCCACGCGCGCTCGGCCAGCGCCTCGTTGTAGATCGTCTTCCCGTCCATCACCGGCATGTCCTTCATGCACCAGCCGTGCAGTGCGCCTTCGTAGACCTCGATCTTGGCCGGGCGATCCACCGCGTGGAACGCGTATTCGAGCACGGTCTTGGCCGACGGCTGCTTCGTATCGTCATTCGCGGCGATCGCGAAGTAGTAACGCGCCTTGATCTTCGGCACGAGACGGTGCGGGCTGTCCGGGCGGTCGGTCACCAGGCCGCCGCCGTGGAAGGACGCGGCCGCGCCGATGCGATCGGGTACCGCCGCCGCCGCCTGCATCGTCATCGGTCCGCCCATGCAGTAGCCGAACACGCCGAGCTTGGCTTTCGTGTTGACGAAGGACTGCGAATCGAGGAACGACACGTACGCGGTTGCGTCCTGCCCCACGCCCTCCGTCGTCAGCGGAGCACGCAGTGCACTCAGCCTGGCGCGATCGGTCGGGCTGTCGAAGTTAAAATCGGGGCCGATGCCCGGCGCCTTCGTGGCACGGTAGAAGGGATTCGGGACGAGCACCGTATAGCCACTAGCGGCCAGGCGCTTGGCGACATCGCGGGTCGCCGGCCGCAGGCCAAAGATGTCGGGAAACACGATCGCGGCGGGCCAGCTGCCGTTGCCGCTCGGGTGGACTAGCGCAGCGTCGCAGGTCCCGGCCGGCGTCTTGATCTCGACGTCGGTCTCGGTCACGGGGATCGCCCGGTGGGCGGCCTCGCTGCGGGTTACGGCTGCTACACCGGCGGCAATCGACAGCGCGGCGAATTCGCGGCGCGAGATCGCGGGCGCGCGGAGGGGATCGGTCGGGGGGGCTTCGTCGTTCATTTCCATGCTCCAGTCACGGGGAAGACGCGGTGGCCAAGGATACTCCCGGGGTGTGACCGCGTCGCGTGGGCGACGCTCCGAAACCACCGGCACCCCGCGGGGCCTACAATTCGCGGGCGTCCTGTCGGCGCATGGCCGGAATTTCGAGGAGCTTCAATGATCAAGAAGGCATGGGCTGTCTGGAAGGGAGGCATCCGCGACGGTGTCGGATCCATTTCGACCGAGACCGGGGTACTGAAGGAAGCGCCCTACGGATTCAAGTCGCGCTTCGAGGACGGTCCCGGCACGAACCCGGAGGAGCTGGTCGGCGCGGCGCACGCCGCGTGCTTTTCGATGGCGCTCTCCGCGATCCTCGGGGAGGCGGGCCTCACGGCGCAGAAGATCGAGACCCGCGCGGCAATCACGCTCCTCAAGGTGGACGGCGGCTTCGCGATCACCGCGAGCCACCTGACCGTGACGGCGGCGGTCCCGAATGCGACGCCCGCGCAGTTCAGCGAGCTCGCGGCCAAGGCGAAAGCCGGTTGCCCGGTGTCGAAGCTGATGAACGCGGCGATCACGATGGACGCGACGCTACAGAGCTGAAGCGGCAGGGCACGCTGCCCGCGCGGGCGGCATCAATGGCCGGCCGCGCACCGCGCGCCGACCGTCGGATGAGCTAGTGCTCGACGAAGTCCGAGACCGGGTCGACGTCGACCGGAATGTCGCTCACCCGGCCCAGCGCACTCGCGAGCTGTGCCGGCAACGCGCCGTACTTCGCGAACCAGGCCTCGACGCGGGCGCGATCGCCCGTCGCCTCCTGCTCGAGCAGCTCCTTCGCGAGGGCCGCGATGGCCGTCGGCATCACCTTCATCTCGATCGCGTAGCGACCCGTCGCGTTGTCGTAGCTGATCGCGCCCTGCTCCGCGAGGAAGTTGAACTCCATGATCTCGGCACGGCCGTGCGCCTCGGCGACGCCGAAGCGCACCGTCCGGAAGATTCCGGCGACTTCGGAAACGTAGCACTCGGTCAGCTTCGCCTGCGGGAACTCGCCGTGATCGGCCAGCCACTTGAGGCCATAGAGGCCCACGATCGTCGCCTTCGCTTCCTCGAGCCCGCTCAATTCGGGTCCGATGGCCTCGCGGATGTCGCGCCGCCCGGACGGCGTGCGCGCGAACGCGGGGCCAAGCCCGTGCGAGATCTCGTGCATCAAAGTCGAGGTCAGGTAGCCGTCCGCGGTCGCGAGGCTCACCTGGTCTTCGCGGATCAGTTTCTTCGCAATCGGCAGGATCACGTAGTTGACGCGCGCGTCCAGGAAGTTCTTGAAGAATATCTTCTTGGTGCCCTTGAGCTCGTGGATCCTGGGATCGTTCGGCAGGTTGTCGGCGACGGCCTGGTAGCCGTGGCGCAGGTCGCCACCGCGAAGCGGCGCGTCCATGACTTCCATCGGCGTCTGCAGCCCCTTTTTGGACGGGCGATCCTCGGCGCTGAGCGGCAGTGCGTCCTGGATCTCGGCGACGTACTTCTGGAAGACGTCGAGCTTGCGGCTTTCGGCCTCGTCGCGGATCAGCACGGAGGCACCGTAGGAGCCCTTTACGCCAAGCAGGCTGTCGAGGTAGCTCTCGTAGGGCGCGAAGATGATGTCGATCGGCGGGTTTACGAGACCGAGCCAGGCAATGTCGCTCTTGAAGTAGTCGTCATCGAGGAGCGCGGTCGCCCGGAGCCGCAGGAAGTCCGCGAACCCGGCATCGTCGGACAGCGCCGCGGCCTCGCGGAGCGACTTGGCCATCGGCTCGAGCCATTTCCGGTAGGCGACGTGGTACGGGGTCGCCAGCAGCGCGTCGCCCTTGCGCTCGATGACGGTGAGCGGGTTATAGAGCGCCGCCTTCTGCTCGGGGTGCTTGCGGACGTAGGCCTCGAACTCAGCGCGCGTCAGGTCGGGCGGGTAGACGCTGCCGCCGGGGGGTCGCGGGCCCGCGCCCCCGAACGGGGCGTATTCGCGAATCAGGTCGTAGCGGCCGCCGTTGATCATCAGCATCCGCCGCAACTGCTGGTCGTGCGGACGGGTGCTGCCGGCGAGCGACTTGTAGAGCGCAAGGCCGGCGGGATCCGCCTGCTGCCAGAACACCTCATCGAGGAGACGGGTGGCGTCGACGAGCTTGTCGACGAGCGCCTTTTGCCGCGCCGTCAGTGCGGAAGAATCGAACGGCATCTTCACTGGGCGAAACTTGGCGAGTTCGGGGCCCAGGTCCGCATCGAGCCCCGGGGCGGCGGGCGCGGCCAGGGCTCCGACGGCGACGAGGCTGAGGGCAAGGACGGCCGGGATTCGCCGGCAAAACCGTACGAACCGGCAGGGCCGGTGGGACTTCATCATCGACACTCCTCGAGCGAACCGGCGCGAGAAACGGGCCGGCGCGACTGGTTTGGGCAGGAGCCAATTATACGTGATCGTCACGCCGGCGAACCCGAGCGCGCGCTCCGATGCCACCGCGATCGCAGGCTTGCGCAGCGTTCGCCGGCGCGAGAAATGGGCCGATCGACGCGATCGCCAATGCTAGAGTGCGACGCTGCGGGCGTCCGATGGCCCGCTGTCAATCCTGGGAGCGGATGCGTGAAAATTGCCGGCCGCGCGCGCGTCGGGGCCCGAGCGTGAGCGCTCTTTATTCGCCGCTCGCGCTTCGCAAGCTCGTCGTGCCAAATCGTGTAATGGTTTCCCCGATGTGCCAGTACTCGGCCGACGACGGTGCGGCCACCGCGTGGCACATGACTCATCTCGGCACGCTCGCGCTGTCGGGGGCCGGCATGCTCTGCCTCGAGGCGACGGCCGTCGAAGCCGAGGGGCGAATCACGCCGGCCGACCTCGGGCTCTGGAGCGACGCGACCGAGGAGGCGCTCGAGCCCGTTCTCGCGGCCATCCGCCGCTATTCGAAAACCGCCGTCGCCATCCAGCTCGCGCACGCCGGTCGCAAGGCCTCCTGTCGCCTGCCGTGGGACGGCGGCGAACGGCTGCCCGTGTCCCAGGGCGGCTGGGTGCCCCATGCGCCCTCGGCGCTGTCCTTCAATGAAGCCGACCCACCGCCCGTTGCGCTCGACGCCGGCGGCCTCGAGCGCGTGCGAGCGGCGTTCGCTGCGGCGACGCATCGCGCCGCACGACTCGGTATCAACGCAATCGAGATCCACGCGGCGCACGGCTATCTGCTGCACGAATTCCTGTCGCCCCTCGCGAACCGCCGAGGCGACGAATACGGCGGCTCGCTCGAGAACCGGATGCGTTTCCCGCTCGAGATCTTCGACGCGGTGCGCGCAGCCTTTCCGCCCGACCGGCCGGTTGGCGTGCGGGTATCGGCGACCGACTGGGTCGAGGGTGGCTGGGACATCGAGCAGACCGTCGCGTTCGCGCGTGAACTTGGGACGCGCGGCGTCGACTGGGTCACGGCCTCCTCGGGCGGCACCTCGCCGCGCCAGCAGATCCCGGCGGCGCCCGGCTTCCAGGTGCCCTTTGCGCGCGCGATCAGGGACGGCGCCCGCGTCAATACGGTGGCGGTTGGCCTCATCACCGACGCCCGGCAGGCCGAGCAGATCGTCGCGCGCGGACAGGCGGACCTCGTCGCGCTCGCGCGCGGCCTTCTCTACGATCCGCGCTGGGGCTGGCACGCAGCGGCCGAACTCGGCGCCCGCGTCGATGCGCCGCCGCAGTACTGGCGCGCCCCGCCGCACGCCCACAAGGACCTGTTTTCGCAGACGCGCTAGCGCGTCCACCGCCGAGGAGACGCTCGCTCGTGAATGCGACTGTCCGGATGAGCTACCACGAGATCGACTCTCCGGTCGGCAGCTTGCTGCTGGTCGGCGATGCGACCGGCCTCGCCGGGATCCATTTCCAGTCGACGCCGCGGCCGACGCGCGTCGACCCTGGGTGGCAGCGCTCGGCGCAGCCGTTTCGCTCGGTCGTTCGGCAGCTCGAGGAATACTTCGCCGGCAAGCGGCGCGTGTTCGAGATCGAGTTCGTGCCGACGGGCACGCCGTTCCAGCGCGCGGTCTGGCGGCAGCTCCAGGCGATCCCGTTCGGCACGTCGATTTCCTACGGTGAACTCGCCCGGCGCATCGGCAAGCCGACGGCCTTTCGTGCGGTGGGCGCCGCCAACGGCGCGAATCCGTGGCCGATCGTGGTTCCCTGCCACCGGGTCATCGGTTCCGATCACTCGCTGACGGGTTTTGGCGGCGGTTTGAGCGCCAAGCGGACGCTGCTCTGCCACGAGGCGGAAGTCAGCGGCGAGCAGTGGCTGGTCCCGACGCGCTGAACGCGGCCGCTCGCGCTACTTGTAGTCGCGGAAGCGCGGATCCGCGGGCAGTTCGACCGCGCTCAGGAATTTCCACGCATCCCGGTTCACGCGCTTTGCGACGTCGGCGTACTCGTGGTTCTCACCCGGCAGCACCGTCAGCGTGATCGGCAGCCCCGCCGCTGCGAGCGCGGCCCGGGTTTCCTGCACCGACTTCATCGAGAACAACTCGTCGCGGTCCCCGATCGTGATTGCGATCGGAATCTTGCGGGTGGCGAAGTCGAGTGCATTGAAACTCTCGCGGTCGCGCCAGGAACCGGCATGGATCGCGACTGCGGCGAAGTATTCCGACTCGATGACGCCGATCGTCAATGCGTGCACGGCACCCGCGGACACGCCGAACAGATACACGCGACGCGGATTGATGGGCGTCTGTGCGGCGACTGCTTCGACGATGCTCCTGAGGAACACCGGTCCGTCCTCGCGGATCCGCCAGCCGACCGGGGTCGTTGCGTTCGGCGCGACCAGCACCATCCCCTCGCGATCGGCCACCGACGTCCAGCTTCTCAACGCCGCGCGACCGTCGCCGGAGGTCCAGTGGAGCACGACGAGCAGCGGCGGCTTGTCCGCCGGGCGCGTGACGGCCGGCACGTAGAGGAAGTAGGTACGCGTGGCGCCGGCGATTTCGAGGGTCTGTGGCAGCAGGGTCGCGGCGGTGAGTGCAGGCGGCTGCAGCAGCGACAATGCCAGCAGGATCGCCCGCAGCGGGGCTGCGGCCGCGGTCCGGCGTCGAGATCGGGATGGGGCCGCCACGATGGGGCGAAATTTTGGCACGAAACGGCGAGCGTGGACACCGCTGCGGCGCCGGCGCGCCGCGCGGGCTCAGCGCCGAAGGTACTCCGCCAGCTTGCTGTGGGTACGCGCCGCGTCTTCCTCGCTGAACGGCTCGCCGTCCTCGCGCGCGTCGCGGATCAGGCTTTCGAACTTCCCGGCCGGCAGCGGCTGGCTGAAGTGGTAGCCCTGGTACTCATCGCACCCCACGGTCTGCAGGAAGGCGAGCTGCTCGGGAGTCTCGACGCCCTCGGCGACGACCTTGAGGCGCAGGCTGTGCGCGAGCGAGACGATCGCGCGCACGATCGAGGCGTCTTCCGGACGGTTGACGATTTCGCTGATGAACACCCGGTCGATCTTGAGCTTGTCGATCGGGAAGCGGCGCAGGTAGCTCATGCTCGAGTAACCCGTGCCGAAATCGTCGACCGACACCAGCACGCCCATCTTGCTCAGCTGCTCGAGGATCGCGATCGATTCTTCGGGGTCGCTCATGACGACGCTCTCGGTGAGTTCGACCTCGAGGTACTTGGGCTCGAGCGAGAATTCCTGGAGTGCGCGGCTGATCGACTCGACGAGGCCGTCCTGGCGGAACTGCGAGGCCGAGAGGTTGACCGATACGCGAAGCCACGCGAGCCCGGACGTTTGCCACGCGCGTGCCTGGCGGCAGGCCTCGTGGATGACCCACTCGCCGATGGCGCCGATGAGGCCGCACTCCTCGGCGATCGGAATGAAATCGCCCGGGCCGACGATGCCGCGCTTGGGATGGATCCAGCGAATGAGCGCCTCGGCGCTGCGCACCGCGCCGCTGTGGGTATCGACCTTCGGCTGGTAGTAGAGCTCGAACTGGCCGAGCGCGATCGCATTGTGCAGCTCGCTCTCGAACTGCACGCGCTCCTCGGCGCCGCTGTTCATGCCCGGAGCGTAGTACTGGACGTTGCCGCGCCCGCGCTGCTTGGCGCAGTACATCGCGGCGTCGGCCCGGGCGACCAGGGCCTCGATCGAGCTGCCATCGCTCGGGTAGAACGCGACGCCGATGCTCGGGGAGGTATGGACATCGAGCCCGGCAATCGTCACCGGTGCCTGCAGGGCCTCGACGGCCGCGGTGGCGATGCGCTTGGCGTCCTCGGGTTGCGAGATCGACGTGAGCAGCAGCACGAATTCATCGCCACCGAAGCGTGCGACGGTGTCGACGCTGCGCACGAGCGCGCCGAGCCGCTGCGCGACTTCCTGCAGGAGCTCGTCGCCCGCGTGGTGGCCCAGGGAATCGTTGATCAGCTTGAAGCGGTCGAGGTCGCAGACGAGCAGCGCGAACGGGCGGCCGTCCCGGTCGGAATGCGCCATCGCCTGCGCGAGGCGGTCTTCGAGCAGCACGCGATTGGGCAAGCCCGTCAACGCGTCGTGCGTCGCGAGGTGCCGCAGCTGGCGATTGGCGGCCTCGAGACCGTGGGTGCGCGCGACGATGACCTGCTCGAGGCGCTCGACCTGGTTGCGCACCAGTTGTTCGTTGTGCCACTTGTGGCAGAGCGCCGTCGCGCACTGCAGCACCTCGATCGGCTCCGAGGGCTTGCGGAGCACGAGCAGGCGATCGGAATGCCCGAGGCGCTCCACGACCTCCATCCAGTCGTAGTCCGCGTGCGCAGAACAGATGACGACCTGGACGTTCGGGTCGACCGCCCAGAGTCGCTCGATCGTCTCGAGACCGTCCCAGCCCGGCGGCATGCGCATGTCGACGATCGCCATCGCGTAGGGCCGGCCCGCGGCGAGCGCGGCGGTCGCCTTCTCGACGCCTTCCCGGCCCTGGTAGGCGGAGTCGACCTCGAACTGCGGACGGATCGAGGTGCTCGGCGTGTCACCGAACACGCCGGCCTCGAGAATGCTCAACGCATCCTGCGCCGCGTGCTCGGCATTCACCGTCAGCACCTTGCGAAAATCCGCATGGATCGCCGAGTTATCGTCGATGACGAGGACGCGCCGGTTGACCGCCGGGATGCCCTTAGCCACGTTCGGCTCCCGGCGGCAGCCGCGGCAGCTCGAGGATGAAAGCGGCGCCGTGGCCGAGCCCGGCGCTTTCGGCACGCAGCGTCCCGCCGAGTTCCTGCGCCGCGACCGCGCCGCTGTGCAGCCCGAATCCGTGGCCCGACTGGCGGGTCGTGAAGCCGTGGTGGAACAGGCGGCCCATGTTCTCGGGCGCGATGCCGACGCCGTTGTCGATGATCGAGATACGCGCGCCCAGGTCCGTGGCCTCGACCCTGAGCGTCAAGAGCTTGTCCTGGCGACCCGACTCGTCGCATGCGTACTTGGCGTTGCGCACCAGGTTCACGAGAATCTGCAGCACCTTGTGCTTGTCGACGGTGATCGGCAGCAGGCCGCTGTACTCGCGCTGCAGCGTGACGCCGTGGCGCACGAAGGCACCCGCGTTCAGGCGCAGGCTGTCCTCGACGAGGTCGTTCACGTTCACGACCTCGGTGACCCCGCAGAGCTTCGCGTAGCTCTGCTGCATCGTGACGGTTTCCTTGATGTGCTCAAGGTTGTCGCGCAGCGATGTGATTTCCTGGAGCGTCGCCTTCTGGTCGCCCACCAGCTGCTCGCCGAGCGAGGCGAGGTAGTCCGGGATCTGCTTGCCGCGCTCGTCCGCGGCGATGAACGCGCCGACGTTCGCGCCCTGCGCCTTCAGCAGCGTCGCCACCCGGGTGAGGCCACCGGCCTTGGACTGCTTGACGCGATCGGACACCAGGCTCGCCGATATGTTGATGCTGTTCAGGATGTTGCCGACATTGTGCAGCACGTTCGTCGCGACCTCGGCCATGCCGGCCTGGCGCGAGGCGGCCATCAGCTGCTTGTGCACGCGTTCGAGCTCGAGCTCTGCGGCCTTGCGCTCGGTGATGTCCTGGAATACCGCGACCGCGCCGAGCGTGCGGCCGTCGGGCCCCGCGAGCGGGCGTGCGTTGGTGAGCGTCGTGCGGGGACCCGCGCCGTCCGGGACGATCACGAGTTCGAGGTCCTCGATGGATTCCCCGCCGAGCGCGCGGGCGAGCGGTCGTTCCGCGGGCGCGACCCGCGTGGTGGCGTCGGCGAAGTAGACGGTGGCGGTTGGCGTGTCGCTGCGTGCCCAGTCGGAGGGCAGCGTCGAATCATCCGGAATGCCGAACAGCGCCGCGGCCCCGGGGTTGTGGTGCGTGACGCGCCCGCTCGCATCGCAGGCCAGCAGTCCGACGGGGAGGTTGGCGATCACGGCCTCGAGCAGCACCTGGTTCTGCAGCAGTTCCGCGGCCAGCTGCTTGCGCGCGGTGATGTCGCGCAGGAACTCGACCGATCGCTGCGGATCGCGTCCGCCCTCGCGGACCAGCGACGTCGTCAGTCGCACCCACACGGCGTGGCCGCGCTTGTGCACGTAGCGCTTCTCGATGTCGACGTACTCGCTGGCGCCGCTCCACAGGCGCTTCAGTTCGTCGGTGACGAGCGTGACGTCATCGCGATGCGTCAGCTCGAGACCCGATCGGCCCTCGAGTTCCCGGGGCGCGTAGCCGAGCAACTCGCAGAAGGCGTCGTTGCACTGCAGGAACGTACCGCTCCGGTCCGCGTAGGCGACGCCGATCGGTGCCTGCTCGAAGGTGTTGCGGAACAGCGTCTCCATCTTGCGCAGGTCGTCGCGCGCCGCCATCAGTTCGGTCACGTCGGTGATCGTGCCGACGAAGCCGCGGCCGCGGCCGACCGGCACCACCTGTTCCGCGAGCACGCGACTCGGGCCCTTGTCGGGATCGGTGCGGTATTCGAAGCGCATCGGGCGCGGCTGCCGGCCGAAGTCGGCCCAGGCTTCCGTCATCCGCGGACGGTCGTCGGCGTGCACCCACTGCACCCAGTCTGCGTCGGTCGCCTCGCCCTCGAGGCCGAACATGGCGCGGTAGGCGGGATTGAAATACGCCGAATGGCCGGCGCCATCGGTGTGATAGATCGCGACCGGCGCGTGCTCAAGCAGGGCGCGGACGAGCGCGGCCGCATTCGCATCGACGGGAGCATCTGCTGCGTCGTCGAGGAGGAGGCTGCGCTCGGTGAGCTGCGCGCGCAGTTCAACCTGGCAGACGACCTGCGCCGCGATCAGCGCGAGCGCGGCGTGCTGTTCTGGCGGAAGCTCGCGCGGGATGCCGTCATAGACGGCCAGCGTGCCGAGGAAGTCGCCGTTCGACGCGCGCAGCGCGAGGCCTGCGTAGGAGCGAACCTCGAGGCCGCCCGCGATGGTCTTTGCGTTGCCCATGCCACTCGCGTCGCGGACGTCGCGGATCGCGAGCAGTTCGTCGGCCGCCAACGTATGAGAAGAGTAGGGGTCTTCGCGCGAGGCGGAGTCGAGCGGCAGTACGCCGATGGCACTGCACCAGGTCGCGCCCGAGTCTTTGAGCACGATCGATGCGACCGGCCGATCGCAGATCCGGGCCGCCAGCTGCGCGAGTCCCTCGAAGCCTGCGTCGAGCGCGGCAATGGCCGGCGCGCGCTCGCAGGCGGCGGGCGTCGGCTGGCGATCGCGGCGGGTGGAACGGCTCTTCATGTCGGCATCGTGCGTTCGGTGTTCGTCCGGCCGAGCGTTCGCGCACCGGTCCGCGGTTGCCCGCGCCCGGATCCGAAAGCTCGATAACTCGCTGTTAGCGCTACAATTAGGGAATTGACCATATCCCGACGCCGGTACTGAAACTGTGCAGTTGGTAGCGCACGACCGGCGCGCGGCGAGACCTGCCGCACACTTCCGCCGCGTTGGTCATTTCCTGTAGGAAACCACCGGCAGTCCACCGCGCGCAGGTCACGGTGGGACAGGCCGCCCGAATGGTGGGCCGGTGCGCGGTACGCGCGGCGACTAAGCGCGCGCGATGAAGTCGGGGATCCCGAGCCCCATCCGCCCGAGCGTCTCCTTGAACTGCCGCAGCACCGCGCTGACCGCGGGTCGCGTCGCGACCCGCTCGCGCCAGTCGAGCAGTCGCGGCGTCGCCGCGGTCATCGGCGCGCGCATGCGCGCGGCGAACAACTGGGCCATGAAGAACGCGATGTCGGCGTAGGTGTACTCGCCGGCGAGATGGGCCTGCCCCGTCAGGGTGCTCTCGAGCTCCGCGTAGCGCAGCCCGATCTCCTCGACCGCCTGGCGGGCCGGCGCCTCGCCCAGCCGGTCCTGCAGGCTCATGAGGCGGATGACCGGCGGGAAGAACACCTCGTCCGACCACAGTTCGCGCAGGCGCGCCGCTGCGCGCGCCTCGGGGGCGGACGGCCACAGCGCGGGCTGCGGCCGCAAATGCTCGAAGTACTCGAATATCTGCGTCGAGTCGAAGATCTCGACCGACCCCGCGAGCAGCACCGGTACCTGGCGCTTGGGATTCACCCGCAGCACGTCCGGGTGCTTGGGCTCGTAGCGATGCTCCGCCGTGAACGGCACCATGACGACCTCGACCGGCAGGCCCTTTTCGAGCGCGGCGATCTGTGCCTTGGCGCCAAACATGCTGAGGGGACCCGAGTACAGGATCATTCGTGTCACGCGCGTTCTCCCGGATAGAGACTTTATAACAGGGCGAGACCCGGCCATCGGCTAAGCCGCCGCCGCCGCGGGGTATTCGCGTAGTCTTGGGCGCGGCGGGACCGTCCCCGCGCTTCACCTCGCAGCACCCCCTCGGGACAACGATGGCCGCCAGCAAGCCCTCGATCATCGAAACTCGACGCAGCCAGATGTTTCCGACGCTGGCGGCCGAGGACGTTGACCGCCTGCGGCGCTTCGGTGAGTTCGTGTCCTTCAAGTCGGGCGAGGCACTCGTGCGCGTGGGTGAGCCCGGGCACGGGCTCATGATCATCCTCGCGGGGCGCGTGGACATCACGAATCCGAACTCGGTCGGCCACCGCGAGCCTATCGTCACGCACGGGGCGGGCTCGTTCATGGGCGAGCTCGCGCAGCTGTCCGGCCGGCCGGCGCTCGTCAATGCCTTCGCCATCGAAGCCGTCGATGCGCTGCGGATTCCGCCCGAGCGCCTGCGCGCGCTGCTGGTTGCGGAGGCGGAGCTCGGAGAGCAGATCATGCGGGCGCTGATCCTGCGCCGGGTCGGGCTCATCCAGAGCGGAACCGGCGGACCCGTCATCGTCGGGCGCGCGGGCAACGGCGACGTGCTGAGGCTCGACGGTTTCCTGTCGCGCAACGCCCACCCGCACACGCGCCTCGACCCGGACACGGACGCGTGCGCGCGAACGCTGATCGAGCGCTTCCACGTCGACCCGGGCCAGCTGCCGATCGTGCTGTGCCCTGGCGGGCAACTGCTCAGGAACCCGAGCGACGCCGAGCTCGGACGCTGCATCGGGCTCGTCGGGCCGATCGATTCGACGCGCACCTACGACGTCGCGGTCGTGGGTGCGGGACCGGCGGGCCTTGCGACGGCGGTGTACGCGGCGTCCGAGGGCCTGTCCGTGCTCGTGCTCGACTGCCGCGCATTCGGCGGACAGGCCGGCGCGTCCGCGCGCATCGAGAACTACCTCGGCTTCCCGACCGGGATCACCGGCATGGCGCTGATGGCGCGCGCCTACAACCAGGCGCAGAAGTTTGGCGTCGAGATGGCGATTCCCGACGAAGTGAAGGCACTCGATCCGGTGGACCGATCGACCGCCCCCGCGCCGCGGCTCAGGCTCGCGAACGGCGAGCAGGTCAACGCGCGTTCCGTGGTTGTCGCGAGCGGCGCCCGCTACCGGCGCCTCGCTGTCGCGAACCTCGAGAGCTTCGAGGGCTCGAGCGTGCACTACTGGGCATCGCCGCTCGAGGCGCGGCTGTGCGCGGGCCAGGAGGTTGCGCTGGTCGGCGGCGGCAACTCGGCCGGGCAGGCGGTCGTGTACCTGGCAAGCCAGGTCGCCAAAGTCTGGATGATCATTCGCGGCCCCGACCTGACCGCGAGCATGTCGCGCTACCTGATTGACCGGATCGCCAGCCTGCCCAACGTCACGCTGGTGACGGGCGCGCGCGTCACGGGCGTCGCAGCCGAAGACGGGCAGCTCGAGGCCGTGCGCTGGCGGCAGGGCGCGACGGGCGCGGAGGTGACGCGCCCGGTCCGCCACCTGTTCCTGTTCATCGGCGCGGACCCCAACACCGATTGGCTCGCCGGATCCGGTGTCGCACTCGATGCGAACGGTTTCATTCTCACGGGACCGGAGGCGAACGGGGCCGCGTTGGAAACCAGCCGCAACGGTGTGTTCGCGATCGGCGACGTGCGCGCCGGTTCCACCAAGCGCGTGGCCGCCGCGGTCGGTGAAGGGGCGCAGGTCGTCGCGACGCTGCACGCCTACCTCGCCGCGGCCGGCGTGCGCGCCGACCGCTGAGGGCGCGTTCAGCGGGGCAGGGCCCCGCTCACTTGGGCCAGATCGTGAAGTCGCGCAGCGCCAGCCGCCGTACCTCGCCGTGCATTCCCCGCAGCGCCTCGTTGAGTTCGAGCAAGTGGCTGCGGCCGAGCTCGAGCGGGTGCTCGTCGGGCTGGTAGACGGTGCCGACCGGGTAGTCGAGGAATGGCGTTCGCGCCTCCTCGACATGGTTGCCGAGGACGTGGGCGACGATCCTCCCGTCCGTGAAGTCGACGAGTCTCTGCACGCTCTGGATGAATGCCGGTGCATCCCGGACGTAGAGTCGCCCCGGATAGAGCGTGTCGCCAGTGAACAGAATCGCGGTCTGCCGGTCGTACACCGCGATCGACGACGGCTCGTGCCCGGGAATCGGGATCACATCGAGCGCGCGGCCGCCGAGCTCGTAGGTCACCGGCTCGGTCGGCCAGTTCCGGATCTGGAAAAAAGCCTGCACCGCGGCCGGGTTCGGGTCGATGACTGTCGTGTTCGGGCGCTTGCGCAACGCGGCATCGCCCGCGATGTGATCGCCGTGCGCATGGGTGTGCGCGACCACCAGCGGAATCGAGGTCCGGCCGTTGCGCGCGAGCCAGGCATCGATCGTATGGCCGACCACGTCCGCAACGTCCGTCTCGCCCGCGCCGGTGTCGAGCAGCAGTGCTTTTTCCTTGCCGAACAGCAGGAAGATGAACGGCTTCTCGTAGTTCGAGCAGCCGGACTCGCGGAGGATGTAGAAATCCTCGTTGTAAGCGTGCACCTCGAAGGCCGGCTTCCCGGCACAGGTGGGTCCGCTGGTCGGCCACGCGCGTGGCAGTTTGCCCTGGCGGACTCCCGCGCCATCGGGCTCAGCCGACTGCGCGAGGGTGGTCGGGGATGTGGCTGCGAAGCAGGCAACCGCTGCGACCGCGGCTGCCAGGGTGCGGAGGTTCATTCGGGTATTCCTTGTCGGTCTTCATCAGGCCATTCTCCCCGGCCGCGGGTCGCGACGGGGGATGCGGCTGCCGGATCGGGTCGCCACTCGCGTCGCGCTTACCGGGGCGCGAGAACGATCACCCGCTCGGTGGCTTGCTCGACGGCCGCGCGACTGTAGGCAAGCGGAAAGTACTCGCCACCGAGCCACAGCGGAAAGAGGTCGCGGTAGTGCGCGCTCGTCCAGTCGCCCGATTCACCCGGCGTATTGACCGCGACCGAATCGTCCCAGTGGCCGACGTCGAGCACCATGCGGAATGAAGCCCCGGATGTCAGGCGGAAATCCGCCTGTCGGTAGTACGCCGCCCCGACCGTCGAGCCGTCGCCTGCTTTCGGTGCCGGCCCCACGTTCATCAGTGCGCGCTGGGACGCATCGGCGAGCGGCGACAGCGGATGCTGGAACAGGGTCGATGAGAGCTTGCCCCACTGCCAGGTCGCGCGATCGGGTCCGAGTCGTTGCTTCGTCTCCTCGAGTGCCGCGGCCAGCGTGCGCAGCAGGATGTCGTCGCGGGATTTTGCGGCGTTCACCCCGAGGCGCGGCTCGGGGTGCTCGAGGAGATCGAGTGTCGCCATGCCGGTGCCCGACACGAGGGTGCGCATGCTGTCGGGCGCCGACGGCACGGCGACAGACAGGACCGCGGCCCCCAGGTGGTGCGACACCCAGACCTCGAACAGGGCGGCCTCGGGACTCGCGGCGGTCACCTGGCCGTTCCAGGCCTCGAGCCAGCGGATCGTCTCCTTGAGCGGCACATTGTCCGTCGGGATCGCGCCGAGCAGCCGGATCAAACGCCGGGCCGGAACGCTCACGTAGTCGTTCTGCAGCGCCTCCGAATCGCGCAGCGAGACCTTCGAGCGGCCGTCGAGGACCTCACTGATGCGGCTGAAGCGATCGTCGTCGTACCAGACGAAGCCGACACGGCGTTCGGCATACGGAAAGTCGGCCGGCAGGTTGAGCTGGTTCGCGGTCGCGATGTAGTGGCGCGCGGGATCCACCGCGGAGGGCAACAGGTCGCGATCGAGCATGCCGTCCCACTCGTAGCGGCCGTCGCCCGGCAGCGGCAGGAGGCCGTCGCTGTTGTGCCGGATCGGCGTGAACCCCGCCGGGAACCAGCCGATCTTGCCGGTCGTGTCGGCGAATATCTGGTTCTCGCCGGGCTCGCCCCAGTACTTGAGCGCGGCGCGGAAGTCCTCGATGTTGCGCGCCCGGAGGTAGCGCATGGACGCGAAATACGGAGCCCCGCCGGTCGCAAGCCAGGTCGCGCGTACCGCATAGGCACGGTGGTGCGCGACGTCCTCCATGACGACGGGGCCGTGGCGCGTGAACCTGAGCTCGACGTCCACGCTCGTGCCGCCGCGCACGGCTACGCTCTCGTGGACGACGTGCATCGCTTCCCAGCCGTCCCGGTAGCGGTACTCGACCGGGTTCGCGGGGTTGGTCTCGTAGACGTAGAGATCCTCCTGCGCGATCGGGAACACCGTAAGGCCGAACGCGATCTGCGCGTTGTGGCCGATCGAGATACCGGGCAGCGAGGGCTCGCCGGCGCCGATCACGTCGAGGCCGGGCGCGTTGAGGTGGACGAGGTAGCGAAGCGACGGCACCTCTTCGTTGCGGTGCGGGTCGTTCGCGAGGATCGGCCGGCCCGTCGCGCTCTTGGCCGGCGCGACGACCCAGTTGTTGCTGCCCTGGACCGCCTCGCGAGCCGCGTCGTCGACGGGCATCGCGGCGGCCGGCGCCGGGTTGGCGGCCTGCCGCGTGGCCGCGCTGAAGCCGACCGCCTTCTGCGCCAGGTGGTACTGCTCGAGCACGTTCCCGGGAATGCTGCAGAGATCGAGCCCGTCGGGCACGACCGGCGTCCACGGCGGCGACACCGGCAGCAAAACGTCCGCGGCCTCGAGCCCGACCTTGCAGGCGACCTGCGCGCGCGTGAGCTGCAGGCCGACGCCAACCACGAGGCCGTGATTGCGGATCCGGACGATGTCGTCGACCTTCCAGAGCGCGGGAGAGTAGCCCGCGAGCCGGAACTCCGCCGGCATCAGCGCCGGGTCGCGCAGGATGGCCGTGACGTAGGCGTTGATCCCGGCGACGAATGCGGCCGCGCTCGGCTTCGCCGCCGCGCCGTACGCGGCCCACTCCGCGTCCATGTCGCCGCGGTAGACGAACAGCCGGATCGCGCGGTCCTGCTCGGCGTAGGCGCTGCCGAGCACCGCGCTCAGCTCGCCGAGACCGCTGCGCCGCCACAGGTCGATTTGCCACAGGCGATCGCGGCCAGCGTTCCAGCCCTGCACGAAGAAAGCGTCGTGGCGCGTCGTCGCATAGATGTGCGGCACGCCCCAGCGATCGATGCGGATCTCGGTCCGCGCGTCGAGTCCGGGAACGACCAGCGCGGTGCGCGGTGGCGCTTCCCCGGCAACCGATAGCGCCGGAACCGCAAGAGCGACGAGCAACAATGCACGAAAGAGAATTCCCACTCGCGACTCCTCCCAGGCCGACACGCTGGTTGTTGTCCGGGCCCGTTTGATCTGTTTATACGCAGCCGACCCGCACCGCGACCGCCCGCGGGTGAACGCTGGCTAGCGGGCGGGCGACAGCCAGCGATCGCCGAGCTGCGTCAGCACCACGCCGGCGACGACGACCACGAGGCCGATCGCGCGCACGCTCGTCAACGGCCTCAGCGCCGCGCCCGCCAATGCGAAGTGATCGATGAGCGCCGCGGTCAGCAGCTGCGCTGTCACCGCGAACAGGATCGCGTTACCGATGCCGAATCGTGGCGCGAGGAAGGTGATGCTCACGACGTAGAAGCCGACGATCAGTCCGCCGGCGTACTGGGCCGGCGGCAGCCGCGCCAGCGTCGACAGTGCCGGGACGCGACTCGACGTGACGAGGGCCAGCACGATCGCCGCCAGGAAACCGGTCGCGAACAGCACGACCGTCGCCGGGATCGGGCCGCCGACATTGCGGGCGAGACCGGCGTTGATGATTCCCATCAGCGGGATCAGGGCTCCGGCGCCGAACGCCCAGACCGCGAAGGAGAAGGTAGACATCGGCTAGTCCTTATCAGTGGGTGCTCACGACCGCCACGGTGGCCGATTGGCGTCCCGCGCGGCCACCGCCATGGCGGCGCGGGCTGCCTGGCGGGGATTCGTCGGGCGCCGTCCGCTCAGGGCGCATCGACCGCCTCGCGCCGGCGCTGCCGCTCCTCCGCCTCGAGCCGCTCTTCCTCGATCTGGAACAGCACCGCCGCAACGTCCGCAGGCGCGGTGTCGTGCACGAAGCGCCCGGTGAGCACCGCGTCGGGCTTGAGCTCGCCCGCCTCGTAGAGCTTCCAGATCTCGTGGGCGTACTCGGTCGCGAGGATCTCGGGCGCCGCGCGGCCGAAGGTGTCGCGCATGTTGTTCACGTCGCGCTCCAGCATCCGGAACGCGTTGTTGTTGCCCGCGGCGTTCACGGCCTGGGGCAGGTCGATGATCACGGGACCGTCGGCGTCGAGGAGCACGTTGAACTCCGACAGGTCGCCGTGGATGAGGCCGGAGCACAGCATCAGCACGATCTGCGCGATCATGAAGCGGTGCCACTCGCGCGCCTGCGCTTGCGGGATCTCGATGTCGTTGAGACGCGGGGCGGGATTGCCGTCGGCGTCGCGCACGAGTTCCATGAGAAGCACGCCCTCGTAGACGAGGTAGGGCTTCGGCACGCGAACGCCGACGGCGGCGAGTCGAAACAGCGCGTCGACTTCCGCGTTCTTCCATTCGCTCTCCTGCACCTTGCGTCCGTGACGGCCGCCTTTGCCCATCGCGCGGGCGTCGCGGCTGCTGCGGGTCTTGCGACCCTCCTGGTACTGGGCCAGCTTGTGGAAGCCGCGATGCTGGGCGTCCTTGTAGACCTTCGCGCAGCGCAGTTCAGTGCCGTGGGCAACGACGAAGACCGAGGCTTCCTTGCCGCTCTTGAGCTTGCGTACGACGCCGTCGATCATGCCGTCGTCGATCAGGGGCTGGAGCCCCGCGGGAGTCTTCATTTCGTTCGGCGTCTCGATCGGTCGGGCATTCAGCGTCCTTAGCCTCGCGCACTGACGCGAAGCGGTCAGCTGTTCGAAGCGGCGAACAGCGCGCTTTATGGCGACGCTGCCTCGGCGGGCAGTCTAGAGGGAACCGGTCGGCGCCGGGGTCGATGCGCACGAGGCCGTCGGCCCCGCACGGTGGCGCCGTCAATCGTTCCCAGAACTTGTATGAGAATCAATCTATTACAAGGCAGGCGGGAGGGAGCGCCCGTCGCCGCCCGACACCCGCACCCCGCGGTGGCGCTGCAAAAGCGGCCATCGCGCGCCGGTGCATGCTCGGGACCCCGTGCGGCGAGACTCGAATCGTCGCCACGCGTGTCGCCGCGAATGCGCGGTTCGAGTTCCGCAGGGCCGAGCGTCGCGAGGCAGTCCAGGGCTTCCCGATGAGCGCGCATCGCCCGCGGGGACCTTGCCCAGAGGCCTACGCCGCGTCGTGGAAAATGAGCCCCAGCGTGCGGCGCAGGCCGCGGCGCACGACCGACACGCCGTGGCGCATGAGGACCCGGCTCGAGCCGCGCGCACTCGCGACCGGTCGCTCCCTGACCGGAATGACCGCGATCGCGCCCTGCACGAGCGGCACAACCATGGGCCGCGACTGGCGCCGCGGTCGCTGTTCGACCAGGATGAGCTCGCCACCCTCGAAATCCACCTCCGGCCGGTCGAGCAGCACGATCGCCTGCAGCGGAAAGTGGATCGCCCCGTACAGGTCCTGGTGCAGGCAGTTGTAGTCACCCGGCCCGTAGCGCAGCAGCAACGGCGTCGGACGGCCCTGCCCGGCGGCGGCGCAGCGCTCGGCCAGCGCCTCGTGGTGCGGCGGCCAGGCGGACTCGAGGCCGAGGCGTGCACCCCAGGCGTTCGCGACCGGCACGAGTGCGGCGTAGATCGAGCATCGCAGCTCGAGGACGAGCGGCGGCAGCGGACGCGCGAAGTACTTGTACTCGCCCTGGCCAAAGCCGTGGCGCTGCATCGAGACGGTCGAGCGGAACGCCGCGGCACCAACATCGTAAAGGCGGGCGAGCGTTCGGCAAGCACTCGAATCGAGCACGGGACCGGACACGAAGAACCCGTCGCGCTCGAGTGCGGCGCCGATGGCCGCGGAATCGACGCTGGGCTGCGGCCCGGAGGTCGCGAACGCAATCGTTGAATCGCTCGCCTGCACGTGCCGTTCTCCACGAACCCGTCGTGGCGGACAGGCTAGGGCCGGGCGCGCGCACCGGCGCTCCGATTCTTGCGGAGTGAACGCCCGCGAGGCGGGTTCGGCTACCGGTCGCGCCGGTTCAGGTCGCGGGCGGACGCAGGGGGGCGGGACCGCTCTCGACCCGCAGCGGCGCCCGGACGTCGACGCGCATGCCGCCGTGGGCTTCCCGGCCGATGCTCAGCGTGCCGCCGACGACCCGCGCGCGATACTCCATCAGGCGCATGCCGAGTCCCCCGCCGGGCTCCTCCAGCGGCGGCGGTCCGCGACCGTCATCGGTGATCGTGATCACGACCGTACGCGGGCCGACCCGCGCCGTCACGTCGATGCGCGTGCAACCGCTGTGCTTCGCCGCGTTGTGCACGGCCTCGCGCGCGATCCGGTACAGGTGGTCGGCCGGCACGTCGCCGACCACCCGGTCGTCGAGCTGCGGGTCGACGTCGACGTGGACGGGAATCGCAATCGCCGAGTCCCGCGCCAAGCGCTGCAGCGCCTCGCGCAGCGAGCCGCGCACGACGTAGATCGGCGACAGCCCGCGCGCCAGGTCGCGCGCGCCCCGCACGGCCTGGTTCAGCAGGTCGACGATCATCTTGAGCGCGGCCTTGCGTTCCACGGGCGGCGAGACCGTGTCGTGCGCCGCGCCCTGCAGCAGGAGCGCGATGCCGGTGAGGTCCTGGCCGAGGCCGTCGTGGATGTCGCCGGCGAGACGCATTCGTTCCTCGTTCGCAGCCTCCAGCACCTGTCGCTCGAGCGTGCGCTGCTCGGTGACGTCCGTGATCGTCAGCGTCATGCCACCGATGTGCCGGTTCGCGAGCTGGTTCGAGCCGACGACCCGCAACACGCGCGTCTGGCCGCTGTCCTCCGGCGCCGACAGCTCGATCGAGTGGGGCACCGTCGGCTCGTCCGCCAGGCTCTCGAGGAACGATGCGAGCGTCGCCTCGTGGAAGGGGCCGAACACCGCGGCGGCATTGGTTCCCGGCAGTCGCCGCGCCGGGATCTCCGCGAGCAGATCCGCCGCGGGACTCGCGAACAGGATCTTGCCGCGCGAATCGACCACCAGGAACAGGTCCATCGACTGGCGCACGAGCTCGGTGACCCGTGCATCGGCCTCGCGCACCGCGAGCGCCCGGTTCAGGATCGCGAGTTCACGGCGCACCGCATTCTGGCGGGTGACGAGCAGCAGCGCGCAGAGGACGACCAGCCCGACCAGGATCCACGCCTCCGTGGCGCGCGTGCTCGTCAGCGACGCCGCCACCAGCGCGATCGACAAGAGCGCGCCGAGCGCCGGCAGGAAGGTCTGCGCGCTGCGCTCGGCGCTGGCGGCCTCGGGAGCCGGGCCCGGCTGCTGCGGCGAGGCCGCTGCTTGCGCCACGAGCGCAAAGCAGATGACATCGCCGAAGTTGTAGAACGCGCCGACGAAATCGGTGTCCGCCAGCCATCCCGCCAGCCACGCGATTTCCCACGAGGCATCGACCACCCCGGCAGCGACCAGCAGTAGCACCGCGCGCTGGCGACGCAGGTCCGGAAGGCGGATGCACAGGAGCGCCGCCATCGTCAGCATCACGGTAATCGTGACCGAGTACGAGAGCGCGAAGAAGGCGGGAATGCGGTACGGCTGGGTCGCGTGAAGGGCGGGGCCGAGCAGGACCGCCCACAGCGCCGCGAGCAACGCGACCAGAATCGTGATCGCATCGAGCCAGGTACGGCGCGAGCGAAACGGGCCGCGGAAATGCACGAAGAGCCAGCCGTAGGCGACGGTCATGAGCCCGTAGTCGACCAGGTAGAGCGCGTCCGCGCGCGACAGCACCGGGCCGACGCCCTGCGGGCGCCAGGTGTTCCAGACGAGCGTGGCCACGAGGCTGAGCGCGCTGAACCCGGCGACGAAGGCCCAGGCCGTGCGCACGTGCGCGGCGAGCGAGCGCCGCTGCAGCGCCAGCTGCGCGGACAGGCCGATCGCGATCAGCTGGACCGGAATCGCACTCCACGCGGGGATTCCCCCGTAGCCACCCGGGAGCTCCGGCAGGACGGCCAGCACCACCGCCGCCGCCGCCCCGTAGAGCAGCGCAAGGGTCGCCAACCACCGCCGGGCGCGCCCGGACGATTCGGGGTCCGGCGCGAAGGCAGCGGCGTCGAGGGCCACCTAGGGACGTCCGCTCAAGCGCGAGCCTTCGGTCCACCGGCAGCGGCGGACGTCCGGTACCGTGTCGTCGTCCGTTGGCCACGCCCTGCAAGGCGCTGGCTTCGTGGAATCACCGAGTGGCGGGACGGGGTATTCCTGCATCGTTTTTCATTTTTGCAAGGATCGTGGGTTCTGGCCAGCACGACGTGCGCCAACCGGCCGGTTCTTGCCAAATCCCGGGGCGGTCCTCATTCTCGGCACCCATCAGGGGGACCCGCCATGCAAACGAAATTCCTGGGTGCAATCGGCCTCACGGCCTGCCTGTCCGCAACGGCCATCGCCGACGAAGCCGCGCCGGCGGCACTGCGACCGGACCAGGTCGCGTTCCGCGCCCTTTATAAGGAGCTGGTCGAGACCAACACGACCCTGTCGGCCGGCAGCTGCACGCTGGCGGCCGAGCGGGTCGCGGCGCACCTGAAGGCGGCCGGGTTCGCGGGCAAGGACATCACGCTGTTTTCGGTGCCGGAGCATCCGAAGGAAGGCGGCATGGTCGCCGTGCTCGCCGGCAGCTCGAAGACCGCAAAGCCAATGCTGCTGCTCGGCCATCTCGACGTGGTCGAAGCCAAGCGCGAGGACTGGACGCGGGACCCGTTCACGCTCGTCGAGGAGAACGGCTATTTCTTCGCGCGCGGCAGCGCCGACATGAAGGCGATGGACGCCGTCTGGGTCGACATGTTGATGCGCTTCAAGCAAGGCAGCTTCCATCCGGCGCGGACGATCAAGCTCGCGCTCACCTGCGGCGAGGAGACGACCTACGCGTTCAACGGCGCGGAGTGGCTCGCCAAGAACCGGCCGGAGCTGATCACGGCCGAGTTCGCGCTCAACGAGGGTGGCGGCGGTCGCACCGACGGGCACGGCAAGCTCATGGTCGAGTCGATCCAGGTCGGCGAGAAGGCCGCGCAGAACTACCGGCTCGAAACGACCAATCCCGGCGGCCACAGCTCGATCCCGATTCGCGACAACGCGATCTACCAGATGGCGGATGCGCTCGCGAAGGTCCGCGACTACGAATTCCCGGTGAGGTTCTCGGACACCACGCGCGCGTTTTTCGCCAAGTTCGGTGCCTCGCGCACGGACGAGCTCGGCGCCGCGATGGTGGCGCTGTCGAGGAACCCCGACGACAAGGCCGCCGAAGCGGTGGTCTCGAAGGACCGCGCCTACCACAGCATGCTGCGCACCACCTGTGTCGCGACGCGGATCGAAGGCGGGCACGCCGAGAATGCGCTGCCGCAGCGCTCGGTCGCGAACGTCAACTGCCGCATTTTCCCGGGTGAAACGGTCGAGGCAACGCGCGCGGCGCTGGTTGCGGCGATCGCGGATCCCGGGGTCAGCCTCACGGTCCAGCAGCCCGTGCGCCCGCTCGCAGTGCCGCCACCGCTCGATCCCAAGATCATCGGCCCCGCCGAAGCGCTGGTCGCGAAGTATTTCCCGGGCGTACCGCTGATCCCGTCGATGTCGACGGGCGCCACCGACGGGATCTACCTCGAGGCGATCGGGATCCCCGTCTACGGCGCGCCGGGCGGGTGGGGCGATCCGGACGGCAACGGCGTGCACGGCTTGAACGAGCGCCGCAGCGTGCAGTCCGTGTACGTCGGCCGCGATTTCCTGACCGATCTCGTCAAGGCCTACGCGGGCGCCGGCGACTGAGCGCGATCCGCCGTCAGCTCGTGTAGGCGGTGATCAGCGCGCGCGCGGCCTTGGCGGCGTTCTCCGCGGGGCTGTGCTCGCCCTGGAAGGTCAGCCGCGAGAGATAGCTGCCTTCCCAGAGCAGCATCAGCGAGTCGCCGAGCGCATCGGCCTCGCGCGCGCCCATCCGCTGCGCGAGGTCGCGAAAGCGCCGGCGCATCTCCGACTTGAAGCCCTCGACCACGGCGCGCGCCGGATGGGCGGGGTCGGAAATCTCGACCGCGGCATTGGCAAGCGCGCAGCCGCGCGAGTCGAGCTTGCAGGTCTTGTTGAGCTGCGCCGCGAACAGCGACTCCGCCTGCGCGCGCGCGTTGCCTGCGTGCGGCGCGACCGTCTGGTCCCACCAGGCCCAGGCCTCGCGCTCCTGGCCGCGCAGGTACTCGGCGACCAGGGCGTCCTTGGAGCCGAAGCAGCGGTAGAAACTCATCTTGTTGGTGCCGGCCCCGCAGGCGATCGAATCGACGCCGACTGCCCGGATCCCGCGGCTGTAAAAGAGATCGCGCGCCGTCTGCATGATCCGGTCACGGACGCGCGGCTTCGCCGCTGGCGAAATAATCTCTTTATTTACAATTGTTTGCATCGCCTTCGGTCGATTCATCAGAATCTCCGCTTGACACGTTACTGACCGGTCACTAACTTACCGTCTTACTACGTTACTGACCGGTAACACCCGGTGCCTAGCATCGGAGTGTTGCACCGACAAGTCAAGCCGATTCGGGCTTGGCGGACGAGGGGTCAGCGCAACGGTCCCGGGGGTCCCCGGGGCAGGGCACAGGAACTGTCGGGAGCCGCACATGCCGATCAAGAAGTTGTTTGAGCGAAAGATTCTCGTGTCCACCGCCTCCGCGCTCGTGGCGGTCGCTGGCGTCCTGCTCCTCGTCGGCACCGTGCGCTCGGGCAACAAGGCGGGACCGGTGGCGGCCGCGCCGCTCACCGAAGTCACGGTCGCGGAGGTCATCCACCGGCCGCTCCGCGAGTGGCAGGAATTCAGCGGCCGGCTGCAGGCCGTCAACACGGTGGACGTGCGGCCGCGGGTCAGCGGCTACGTCGATCGGGTCGCGTTCGCCGACGGCGCGCGCGTAAAGAAGGGACAGCTGCTGTTCCAGATCGATCCGCGCCCGTTCCAGACCGAGGTGGACCGGCTGAGCGCGGAACGCACCCGTAGCGTCGCGGATCTCGAGCTCGCGCGCGCCAACCGTGCGCGTGCCGAACGCCTGATCGGCGCGCACGCGATCTCGCGCGAGGAGTACGAGAAGCTCGGCGCCGCCGAGACCTCGGCACAAGGCGCCCTCGGATCGGTCGATGCGTCCCTCGCCGCCGCGCGCCTCAATCGCGAGTTCGCGGAAGTCCGCGCAGCGATCGACGGCCACGTATCGCGCGCCGCGGTCACGGCCGGCAACCTGGTCACGAGCGCGAGCCTGCTGACCACGCTCGTATCGGACGATCCGGTGTACGTTTACTTCGACGCCGACGAGCAGACCTACCTGCGCTACACGAAAGCGAGGCGTGCCGAGGCGCCCCGCGCTGCCGAGCCGAGCGGTGTCTTCATCGGGCTCGTCGACGAGGAGGGCTACCCGCACGCGGCGCAGCTCGACTTCATCGACAACCGGGTCGATGCGACGACGGGGACGATCCGCGCCCGTGCATCGCTCGCGAACCCGGACGGTCGCTACACGCCGGGACTTTTCGCGCGGGTGCGGCTGGTGGGCGGCGAGGACCGCGACAGCGTGTTGATCGCGGATCGCGCGGTCGGCACGGATCTGTCCAAGAAGTTCGTGCTGACGCTCGGCGCGGACAACCGCATCGAGTACCGGCTCGTCGAGCTAGGCCCCGAGATCAACGGCCTGCGCGTCGTGCAGACCGGCCTCGCCCCCGGAGAAACGATCGTCATCAACGGCCTGCAGCACGTGCGTCCGGGCCAGACCGTCGCCCCGACCCGCGTGCCGATGGGTAACGACCCGGCCGCGCTCGCGCAGGTGACTGCGCGCGCAAAGACGGGCGCACTGGTGGCCCAGCTTCACCGCACTTCCGCATTCGTCGCCGCACCGCGCTGAGGCGCGCACGGCACCCCGTGAAGGATCCGTCATGAACTTTTCCCAGTTCTTCATCGGTCGCCCGATCTTTGCCGGCGTGCTGTCGGCATTGATCCTGCTCGCCGGCCTGATCGCACTCCCGTCGCTGCCGATCAGCGAGTACCCGGAGGTCGTCCCGCCGACCGTCGTCGTGCGCGCGACCTACCCGGGCGCCAACCCGAAGGTGATCGGCGAGACCGTCGCGAGCCCGCTCGAGCAATCGATCAACGGCGTCGAGGGCATGCTCTATCAGTCCTCGCAGGCGACCGCGGACGGCGTGATGACGCTGACGATCACCTTTGCGCTCGGCACCGACATCGACAAAGCGCAGGTGCAGGTCCAGAACCGCGTCGCGCAGACGCTACCGAAGCTCCCGGACGTCGTGCAACGCCTCGGCGTCATCACCAACAAGGCTTCTCCGGACCTCACGATGGTCGTGCACCTCGTGTCGCCCGGGCAGCGCTACGACACTCTGTACCTGTCCAACTACGCGCTGTTGCGGGTGAAGGACGAGCTCGCCCGCCTCGACGGCGTCGGCGACGTGCAGGTGTTCGGCTCGGGTGCCTACTCGATGCGGATCTGACTCGACCCCGAAAAGGTCGCGAGCCGCGGCCTCACGGCCGACGACGTCATCCGCGCGGTGCGCGAGCAGAACCTGCAGGTGGCCGCCGGCCAGCTCGGCGCACCGCCCGTGCCCGGCGCAACCGAGTTCCAGGTCGCGATCAACACCAAGGGCCGACTCGCGACCGAGGACGATTTCCGTGGCGTCGTCATCAAGACCGGTGCGGAGGGCCAGCTCACCCGGCTCAGGGACGTCGCGCGGGTCGAGCTCGGTTCCGACACCTACGCGCTGCGCGCCCTGCTCGACAACGAGCCGGCCGCCGCGATCCCCATTTTCCAGCGTCCGGGAAGCAACGCGATCGCGATCTCCGAGCACGTGCGCGCAAAGATGGCGGAGCTCAAGCGCGACTTCCCGGAGGGCGTCGACTACAAGATCGTCTACGACCCGACCGTGTTCGTGCGCGGTTCCATCGAGGCGGTCGTGCACACGCTGCTCGAGGCGCTGCTGCTGGTGGTCATCGTCGTGATCGTGTTCCTGCAGACCTGGCGCGCCTCGGTCATCCCGCTGATCGCAGTGCCGGTGTCGCTGATCGGCACCTTTGCCGTCATGCACGTGCTTGGCTTCTCGCTGAACGCGCTGTCCTTGTTCGGGCTGGTGCTCGCGATCGGCATCGTCGTCGATGATGCGATCGTGGTGGTCGAGAACGTCGAGCGCAACATCAGCGCCGGGCTCGCGCCGCTGGCCGCTACGCGCCAGGCGATGCGCGAGGTCACGAGCCCGATCATCGCGACGGCGCTGGTCCTGTGCGCCGTGTTCGTGCCGACCGCGTTCATCAGCGGCCTCACCGGACAGTTCTACAAGCAGTTCGCGCTCACGATTGCGATCAGCACGGTCATCTCCGCATTCAATTCGCTGACGCTGTCGCCCGCGCTCGCGGCACTGCTCCTCAAGGAGCACGGCGCGGCGCCGGATCGGCTCACGCGCCTCATGAACCGCGCGCTCGGTGGGTTCTTCCGGCCGTTCAACCGGCTGTTCGCGCGCTTCTCGGACGGCTACGTCCGCGGCGTCGGCCGCGTGCTGCGCACGGGCGCCATCGTGCTCGTGGTCTACGGCGGGCTGATCGCGCTCACCTATCTCGGTTTCGCGCGCACGCCGAGCGGCTTCGTGCCGCAGCAGGACAAGCAATACCTGGTCGGCTTCGCGCAGCTACCCGATGCCGCGACGCTCGATCGGACCGATGCCGTGATCCGGCGCATGGGCGAGGTCGCGCTGCGGGAGCCCGGCGTCGAGCACGCCGTGTCGTTCCCCGGCCTCAGCATCAACGGCTTCACCAACAGCCCCAACTCGGGGATCGTGTTCGTGGCGCTGAAGCCCTTCGAAGAGCGCAAGGGTGCCGAGCTCTCGGCGGCTGCCATCGCGATGTCGCTCAACCGCAAGTTCGCCGGGATCCAGGACGCGTTCATCGCGATCTTCCCGCCGCCGCCGGTCACGGGGCTTGGCACGATCGGCGGCTTTCGCCTGCAGATCGAAGACCGCAGCGGTCTTGGCTTCGAGGAGCTCTACAAGCAGACGCAGAACCTGATCGCGAAAGGCAACAAGACGCCCGAGCTCGGCGGCCTGTTCTCGAGCTTCCAGGTGAACGTGCCGCAGGTGGATGCGAACGTCGATCGCGAGAAGGCGAAGTCACAGGGGGTCTCGATCCAGGACCTCTTCGACACGATGCAGATCTACCTGGGCTCGCTGTATGTCAACGACTTCAATGCCTTCGGTCGCACCTACGCCGTGACCGCGCAGGCGGAGCCGCGCTTTCGCCTGCAGCCCGAGGACATCGTGCGCCTGAAGACGCGAAATGCTGCCGGCGCCATGATTCCGCTCGGCTCCTTCGTGACGGTGAAGCGCGCGTCGGGGCCCGACCGTGTCATGCACTACAACTCCTACGCGACGGCCGAGATCAACGGCGGGCCGGCCCCGGGGTTCAGCTCGGGGCAGGCGCAGGCCGCGATGGAAACGCTCGCACGGCAGGAATTGCCGAACGGCATGAGCTTCGAATGGACCGAGCTCACCTACCAGCAGATCATCGCCGGCAACACCGCTGCGCTCGTGTTCCCGCTCGTGGTGCTGCTCGTGTTCCTCGTGCTCGCGGCGCAGTACGAGAGCCTGAGCCTGCCGCTCGCGGTCATCCTGATCATGCCGATGGTGCTGCTCTCGGCCATTACCGGCGTGCAGCTGGCGCACGGCGACAACAACATCTTCACGCAGATAGCGCTGATCGTGCTCGTGGGACTCGCCAGCAAGAACGCGATCCTGATCGTCGAGTTCGCCCGCGACCGCGAGGCGCAGGGCGTCGGCGCGCTCGAGGCGACGCTCGATGCCGCGCGCCTGCGGCTGCGCCCGATCCTGATGACCTCGCTCGCATTCATCATGGGCGTCGTGCCGCTGGTGCTCTCGAGCGGCGCCGGCGCGGAAATGCGCCACGCGATGGGCGTGGCGGTGTTCTCCGGGATGCTCGGCGTCACGGTCTTCGGCCTCGTGCTGACCCCACTCTTCTACGTGCTCGTGCGCCGGCTGGCCGGGCGCGCGCGCGAGCGCCGCGCGGCGCGTGCCGCCGGCAGCAAGGCGCTGCCAGCGCCGGCCGCGGCGGGAGGCACGCCATGAGCACCGCGAACCCGGGGGCGATCGTGAAATCACTGGTTGCCATCCTCGCGAGCGGCGCTCTGGTCGCCGCCTGCGCGGTCGGACCCGTCTACCACGCACCGTCGACGCTGCCGGCGTCGGTCGCGAACGCGGCGTCGCCCGGGTTTGCGACCCGCAGCCCCGAGGCCACGTGGTGGCAGGAATTTGCGGACCCCGAACTCGACAGCCTGGTGCAGCGGGCACTCGCGGCCAATCTCGACCTGCGCATCGCGCTCGACCGGGTGCTCGCGGCCCGTGCGG
>JANXZZ010000004.1 GCA_025355245.1 Pseudomonadota bacterium
AGGAAGGAATCGTCATCCTTGAGCCGGCTGCGATCACCGCCCATCAGGAAGTTGTCCATGATGTAGTTGCGCACTACCAGTTTGGTCGTCGGCATGTCCGTTGCGGTCCTTGATTCGATCAACGCGATTCCAGCTGCGTCCACGGCTATCGTAGCCGCAGGCTGCGCTTGCTAACCTTGCCCGTGTCCGTCTTCGGCAGCTCGGCAACGAACTCGACGTATTTTGGTGCCATGAAGTTCTCGAGCGAGCCGATGCAGTGCCGGATTACCTCGCGCTCCGAGTAGTGCATGCCGGCGCGCAGGACGACGAACGCCTTGACGGCCTCGCCCAACAAATCATCGGGAACGCCGACGACCGCGGCATCGAGCACCCCGTCGAGCGCGTGCAGCACGTTCTCCACTTCGCGCGGGCTGATCTTTTCGCCGCGGCTCTTGATGATGTCGTCTTTGCGCGCGACGAAGTACAGAAATCCGTCGGCATCGGTTCGAAACAAATCTCCCGAATAGAGCACCAGCTCGCCCGGGTACGGTCCGGGTCGCAGTCGTTCGGCGGTGGCCTCGGGGTTTTCCCAGTAGCCCCGCATCACGTGACTGCCGCGGATCACAAGCTCACCGGTGCAGCCGTTCGGCAGCCGGTGACCCAGGTCATCCACCAGCCACACTTCCTGGTTCGGCATGCCGCGCCCGACGCTGGTCGGACGGGCGTCTAGCTCCTCCGGCGGCAGGTACGTCACCCGCTTGCACTCGGTGAGGCCGTACATTGAGTAGAGCGTCGCTTGCGGGAAGAGCGCCCTGAGGTCGCGAATCTGGCGCTCCGACAAGGCGGCGGCCGTGTTGGTGATGAGCCGCAGCGCACTGAGTTCGAAGTCGGCCAGCGTGCGAACGCTCATCAGCAGCGCGAACATGGTCGGCACGCCCGGAAACACCGTGACGCGAGCGCTCGTCATCACTTCGAGCACCTTGAACGGGAAGGCGAAGGATTTTTCGATGACGACGGTCGCCCCGACCCGTGCTGCCATCAGCACCTGGTAGAGGCCGTAGTCGAAGGCTAGCGGCAGCGCGCAGAGGATTACATCGTCCTCCCGGAGTCCGAGGTACCCGCTGACCGACTCCGCCGCCGTCACCATGTTGAGGTGCGTCAGCATCACGCCCTTCGGATCGCCGGTCGAGCCGGACGTGTAGACGATGCTGGCCAGATCCTGGTCGATGGTCGGCGGCGGCGTCAGCTCCTGCGAGCACAGCGTCTGATCCCAGGTCTGGAATCGGCTATCGCCGTTCGCGGGCAGCCGCGGGTCGGTCACGACGACGGTGCCGACTGAGCGGTTGCCGTGCAGGGCTTCGCGCGCGGTGTCGATCAGCAATGGATGGGTGATGAGGGCCGCGGCGCGGGCGTTATTCAGCATGTACGCAAGCTTTTCGCGCTTGGTGAGCGGGTTCACCGGAATGAAGACGGCACCGAGCTTGAGGCACGAAAAGAGTGCAATGACCGACTCGAGGCCGTTGTCGAGGAAGATCGCCACGCGGTCCCCGCGCCGGATTCCGCGTCGCTCGAGTCCAGCCGCGAGTCGCCGCGCAGCCGCATCGAGCCCGGCGAACGACAGTTCGTCAGGCCCGGCGCGAAGCGCCGTCTTGTCCGGGACCCGCGCAGCGGTCGCTTCGAGGAACTGATGCAGCAGAGTCATCGTGAGCGACGGGCCCCGGGAACGAAGGTATCAGCCGAACGCCGACAGCGGTCGGCGTCGGACGTAAAGCTCGTGGAGGAGCATCGTCGAGAGGATCCCCACGAATGACATATTGTCGCCGAAACCGATCGCCCGACCTGAGACGCATTTCTCAGTCAGGCGGCCAACCGCCTCGGGATCGAAGTAACCCGCGTCACGAATCCGGCCCGGACTGAGGAGTTCGGCAACATAATCAAGGACATTGCCGTCGGCCACGAAGCTCTGGCTGTCGGGTGCCCGGTACGGCTGCTTCGGGCGCTTGAGGACCGCGGCCGGGAGCAGGTCCTTCACGGCCCGTTTCAGGAGCCACTTCTCCCGAAGGCCCGCGAGCTTCAGCCGAGCGGGCAGCCGGCACGCGAACTCGATGAGCCGGTGGTCCAGGTACGGAAATCGCCCCTCGACCGAGTTCGCCATGCTCATACGGTCGCCTTGCGATGACAGTAAGTAGCCGGATAGGAGCGTCTGGGCCTCCAGATACTGGTCCCGCGCCAGCGGCGACCAGCCGCCGATGGCCGGTGGCAGCGTCGCCTCGAGGTCGGCGGCGGCATCGAGCGGGGCGAGTTCGGCGCGCAGGTCCGCATTGAAGAATTGCCAGGCGCGCTGCGTGGTCGCCCAACGCGGCAGGTGCGAATAGCTCGGCCGATCGAGCTGCTCGTGGCCCTGGGCAAAGAACTGCTGCGAAAAGGCCCGCCCCCGCACCGGTGAATGCTGCAGGTAGGGATACAGGCGTTCGATGAGCCGGCTGCGCCAGGCCGAATCGGGGTGGCGCGCGACCCAGCGCCGCACCTTTGCCTCGCGAAAGAGATCGTAGCCCGCGAAGACCTCGTCCGCGCCCTCCCCGGTCAGCACGACCTTGTACCCGGACTGCCGGACGAGAGCGGACAGCAGCATCAACGGGACGGGAGCAGTGCGAACGATCGTCGCCTCCGCGTGCCACACGGCGCGCGGGAACGCCGCGCCGATCGCGGCGGGACCGCACACGAGGGTGCTCCGCACGACGCCGACGTGATCCGCTACCGAGGACTGGTACTCGCGTTCGTCGAATTCCGGATCGTCAAACAGGAGCGAAAATGCTCGCACCGGCACGCTCTTGATCTCGCGCACCAGCGCGGTTACGGCCGATGAATCGAGGCCGCCGCTCAGGTACGCGCCGACCGGCACGTCGGCGCGCAATTGCAGGCGCACCGCGTCCGTCAGCAGGGCCCTAAGTTCCTCCGCGTACGCGTCGGCCGGGCGCGTCGGCCGCGCCTCCGCGGCACCGAAATCCCAGTCCCAGTAGCGCGTGAGCCGCTCGCCGCCGGAGTCGAGCGTCAGCACCGTGCCCGGGGGCAGGGACGACACCCCGGCGAACGCGCTTCGTCCCGGCAGTGGCGCCCAGTAGGTAAGCGTCTCGCCGAGCGCGCGATGGTCGAGCGCCGCGGCGATCGAGCCCTCGGCGAAGAGCGCCTTGGCCTCTGACGCAAACAGGAAGCGGTGCTTCGATCGCGCGTAGAAGAGCGGCCGGATGCCGACCCGATCGCGCGCCAGCACCAGGCGCTGCGCCCGCGCGTCCCAGAGCGCAATGGCGAACTGGCCGTTTAGGTGCTCGACGAATTGCTCGCCATGCTGCTCGTAGAGGTGAACGATGACTTCCGTGTCGGAGGTCGTGTAGAAGCGATGGCCCTGCGCCCGGAGCTGCTCGCGGAGCTCGATGTAGTTGAAAATCTCGCCGTTGAACGTGACCCAGACCGATCGATCCTCGTTGTGGATCGGCTGGTCCCCGGTAGCAAGATCGATGATGCTGAGGCGCGCGTGGCCGAGGCCGATGGGACCGTCAACGTAATAGCCGTAGCCGTCCGGTCCGCGATGATGCAACGCGCCCGCCATGCGCTCGAGGGCGTCGACGTGCGGGCGTGCGCCGTTCATGCCCGCGAGGATTCCTACGATTCCGCACATTCCGCCGGCCCCTTTTTCCGTCCGCTTCGTCGCGATCGACCGCTCACGCGACCCGCCCACCATATAGGATTTGCGCCTCAGTTCTCACTCCCGCCGCACCCGCGCGGCGGTCTCACCGACCCGTGGTAGTCTAAGGAAGTGTCTTTCGGCGCCTCAGCGCAGCAGTAGCCACTATGCAGACGCCCGAGGCACGCGCTTTCCGAGATGCGCTGTCCACCTTTACTACCGGCGTGACGATCGTTACGACGCGAACTAGCGAGGGGATCGACATCGGTCTCACTGCGAATAGCTTTAATTCCGTGTCGCTCGATCCACCGATGGTGCTGTGGAGTCTCGCCAAGAACGCACGCTCCCTCGATGTGTTCATGAACGCGGAGCATTTCGCGGTGCACGTGCTCGCGTCCACTCAGGACGACTTGTCGGCACGCTTCGCAGCCGCGAGCCAAAACCGCTTCAAGGACTTGGCAGTTGAGCGGGGCCGCGGCGGCATTCCGCTGCTCGAGGGGTGCTCGGCGCGGTTTCAGTGTCGCACGGCGTTCCGCCACGACGGCGGCGACCACACGATTTTCATCGGCGAGGTCGAGCAATTCGACCATTGGGACCGGGAACCGCTGGTGTTTCACGGTGGCCGCTACGCGGTCGCGATTCGCAAGCCCGCAGCGGCGGCCGACCGGCCTGCGGATGATCTGGAGCCCGACAGCAGCTTCAGCCGCGACTTCCTCATCTCGCTCTTGGGCCGCGCGCGCAACCAGGTGTTTCTTGGCTTGCGCGCGGCGCTCGGCCGACTCGGACTCACCGAGGACGAGTGGCTGATCATCAGCGTGCTCGGTGCGATCAACCACCGGACCATCGGCGAACTCGACCAGGAGCTGGCGTACACCGGCACGCGAGTGACCTACGAGTTGGCCGCGCGCCTGGCATCCGGTGGCTTTCTGACGCTCACCGGCGGTTACGACCCGCACGCCCGCGTGAGCCTGACCGCACAGGGCCAACAGGTCGTCATGGAGCTCGTCGCGGCCGCGAAGGCGGTCGAGGAGACCGCCGAACGGAATCTGGGCCGTGGCGAGGTGTCGCTGATGAAGAGTCTGCTCCGCACAATTATCCACAACACGGCGCCCGCCTCGGCGCTCGTCCGTCCTTCGGCGGGCGACGAATGACGCTCCGCGCCCAGACCGCGGTCGGTTGATTGGCCTCGACAGTCATTGCGCCGGGCGATTCGCATGCCCTCGACCGCTGGGGCGCGCTAGCGAGCATCGGCCTGGCGCTCGCTACTTTCGCAATCTACTGGCCGGATGTCGCGGCGTTGTGGGCACGCTGGTCCGAATCGGGCCCTTCCAATCTCGTCCTGTTTGTCGGCCCACTGCTGCCGTGGCTCATCTGGCGCCAGCGCGAATCCATACGATTCGACGCGCAAGCGCCGCTCGGCCGGGCGGCGGTCGCCCTCGGTGTCCTCGGCCTAGGCTGGGCGTTCGCGAGCGCAGCTCACGTCGACATCGTGCGGCAGGCGCTGCTGCCGGCGATGGCGTGGTCGGCGATCTGGGGACTGATCGGCGCGAGCGCGGCGCGAGCGGCGTTGTTTCCGCTTGCGTGGACCGGCTGCGCCGTCATGGTGTGGGAGTGGCTCACGCCGTCATTACAGTTGGCGACTGCCAAGGCGGCGCCGGTACTCGTTCGCATGGTCGGGATTCCGGCTCACATTGACGGAAATTTCGTCTCCGTTCCCGCGGGTACCTTCGAGGTCGCGGCGGGCTGCAGTGGACTCAACTTCTTCATGGTCGCCGTGACGTTGTCATTGCTGTATGGGCACCTGCACGAATGGCGAATCGGCCGGCGCCTGGCATTCATTGCGGTGGCGATACTCACTGCGGTGGCGTTCAACTGGATCCGCGTTGCGATCATCATCTCGATCGGGCAATTCTCGGACATGCAGTCGCCGCTGGTATTCCATCACGTGCTGTTCGGCTGGTGCCTGTACGCGCTCGCGCTGATTGGCCTCGCGCTACTTGCCGCGCGCTGGAGCGCTGCGCTCCCGCCCGTTCAACATTCCCAGCCGCCTCGCGGCGCTACACCGGCGCTGCGGACGGTCTCAGGCCGGGCGGCGATCACGCTCACTCTGCTCGCGTTTCCGCCGGTGCTCGCCTCGATCCAGGAGAAGCGGGTCGATGCCGCGCTCGCAGCAACGGGCGTCGCCCTGCCAGCCTCTGCAGGTCGCTGGGAGGGCCCCGTGGACCGGGTATTCGACTGGCACCCGGAATACCCCGGCGCCTCGGATGTCGCGCGGGGTGTCTATCACTACGGCGAGTTGACGATCGGCGTCGACATCAGCTACTTCGCCCGCCAGCAGAGCGGCATGAAGCTTGTCGCCTCGACGTCGCGCCCTGCCGGTGGGGAGGGTTGGGTAATCGTCGACCAGGCCGAGGTGCCGCTCGACGATGTGACGGGCGCGCCGCGTGCCGTCCGCGAAATCCACATCCACGCGCCCGGCGACATCGACTGGCTGATTTGGCAGTGGTACCAGATTGGTGACGCGGCGTCGCCGAGTGCCCTCCGGACGAAGCTGCACGAGGGCCTACGAGTCTTCGGCGCAACCTCGGCGTCGGCCAGTGTGAGTGCGGCATTTCGATGCCGCGGTAATTGCGGCGACAATCAGGCGCGCTCCGCCCTCGCCTCGTTCCTAACGGCCAACGGCCGCGCACTGGCCGCTGCCGCGGCCGGCCGGCCGGTGGCGTCCGGGCGCCCCGACGAGCCGCGCGATGAGCGCTAGGGCACTCTCGGCCGCGCACGTACCGGCGCTCGACGGGTTGCGCGGACTCGCAATCCTGTTGGTGCTCATCCACATGTTCGCGATTCCACAGCCGACGGGTGTGTCGCCGGCGCCCGGCATGGGGCTCCTCAGCATCGTCAGTCAGGGTGGGTGGATCGGCGTCCAGCTCTTCTTCGTCTTGTCTGGGTATCTCATTACGGGCGGCTTGCTCGACACCCAGAATGCTCGACGCTATTTTCTGAATTTCTACGTCCGCCGTACGCTTCGGATTTTTCCGCTTTACTACGGCATCCTGCTCGCCGCTTTTGTCATCCGACCGCTCCTGATCATAAAGCCGTTGGGCCTCAATGCGACCGCGCACAACCAGATCTGGCTATGGACCTACCTTTACAACTGGGCCCATCACGCGGGGCACGAGGTTTTGGGCTTCTCGCATTTCTGGTCGCTGGCGGTCGAGGAACAGTTCTACCTAATCTGGCCGCTGGTCGTGTGGCGCACCCCCGCCGCGCGCGTCGTGCAAATCTGTCTCGCGCTGATCGTCGCGGCGCTCGCCATTCGGGTCGGCTTGCGTCTCGGCGGCGTCAATCCCCGCGCGGTGTACATGTTCACGGTCTGCCGAATGGACGCGCTGGCCGCAGGCGCTGCGGTCGCCGCGTGGATTCGGCTGCCGGCCGCGGCGCATCCGATCGCGGCGCCGGCGCTCGGCTGGTCTCGCATCGGCGTTGGCTGCCTGCTCACCGCACTGGCGCTAGTGCCGTTCTTCGACCAGAACTCGATGGTGATGGACTCGATCGGTATGACACTCTTATCGATCGGATTCGCAAGTGCCGTCTATCGCGCCGGCCGCTTCCCGTCCGCCGCGCACCGCGTGATCGGCTGGGCCCCGCTACGACTTGCGGGCCGGTACAGCTATGGGGCCTACGTCTTTCAGCTGCCGCTGGGCACGTTCGTGCTGTCGCATGCCATTCCCTTCTTGCCGGGCGGACCGGAGGGCATGCTACCGCTCGTCTACTTGCTGTTCGCCACCGTGGCGACTTTCGCAGTCGCCGCCGTCTCGTACCACGCATTCGAAGTGCGGTTTCTGAACCTGAAGAAGAAAATACCCCGCGGCTGGCTTGAGCCGACGCCTAGCGTGATTGCCGACGATGTCGCGCGCTAAAAAAAGTCGACCCGCCCTGCGCTCCGCCTCCAGCCGGCGCGCACCACCCGTTCGACGTCAGCCGTTGCCCGAATGAGGACCGAGGGCCGTCGGGACTCGAAGGCTGCCATGCCCGAACACTCTCATAGTTTCTGACGTTTCTATCACATAGGTTTGACGGCAAGCCCGATAAGCTACTCAACTGCGGCCGGACCCCTCGAGTACAACGCAAACCACCCGGCGTTAAGCCTCAGGATCCCTCAAGTTATGGCATTGCGCTCTTCGTTTCACGCCGACAGCGGCAACCTCGACCTGATCCGGGCGGTGGCGGTTCTGTGCGTCTTCACAGGTCACCTCTACGACCTCGTAACCCATAGCCGGGCCGAGCTCGCGTGGCACTTCGCGCAGATGGGCGTGCTGATCTTTTTCGTCCACACCAGCTTCGTCCTGATGCTGTCGCTCGAGCGATCCGCCTATCAAGGCCCGGCGTTCTTCGAGTCATTCTATTTGCGGCGCTTTTTCCGCTTGTACCCGCTGAGCATCGTTTGTGTAACGACGGCCTTCGTATTCGCCGTCGCTCCTGATTTGGACGAGCCATATCGCCACTGGACACTGCGTGAACTGGCCGCGAACCTGACGCTGACCACCAACCTCACCTTCACGGACGAGATGGTCGGAGGTCTGTGGACGCTGCCGCTTGAGATGCAGATGTATGTTGTCCTGCCGGTTGCGTTCTTGCTGAGCCGGTCCCGATTTGTCCCGTTTGCATTCGGCTTGTGGGCACTGTCCGTTCCGGTCGCGATTATTGAACCGCATGTCAGCGCGAGGCTCAGCGTTCTAGCGTATGCGCCGTGCTTCCTGGCGGGCGTGGTGGCTTGGCGCTTGTCTCGCGAGTTTCCGAGGAAGATTCCCGGGTGGCTCTGGCCTTTCGCGTTCATGGCGACGTGGGGGATCTTCCTGATCGCGACGCGCGAATCGAACATGTACTACCGCTGGGCGTTTAGTCTGTGCCTCGGTGTGGTTCTGCCGTTCTTCGCGGAGATCCCCTTTGAGTGGCTGCGCAAGACGGCTCACCTGATTGCGAAATACAGCTACGGGATCTACCTGTCCCACTTTGGAATCATCCTATTCGTATTCCGGTTACCCATTCCGGAGCTGTGGCGATGGATCGTATTCGTGCCGATCATGATCGTCACCCCTATTGCCATGTTTCACCTGATAGAACAGCCGATGATTCAAGTTGGCCAGCGTCTCACGACCCGCATTTTCCGCGACCCCAAGTCGCAGCGTGCCGAGCCAGCCGTTTCCTGAGCACCCAGTGCGCGCGGAACGCGCCGGCGTTTCGCGATCGACCCGGCGCGACTACTCCGCCGCGACAGCCAGCTCCATGCGGTTAGCGTCTATTACAAACTTGGCGGCCCAATTGAGGTACTCGAATTTCCCGTAGTGCCCATCGACAGGGAACGATCCCTTTACCCCCCCGCGGCACTCCGGCGGTCCGTCGAGCCGAATCGTCCGCCGCACGTAGGCGTTCGCGGCGCGCGCGGCCGCCAGATACTGAGCATTTCCCGTCAATTGATGCAGCAGGAACCAGCAGTGCGCGATCTGCACGGAGCCGGTCAAGCACGCGTACGTCGCAGCCGGACTCCAATCCGACATCAGTTGCCCGGGTATGAACCCATCGGGTCCAATGACATGCAGGAGCGCCTTCGCCGTCCGCTCAGCTGCCTGCAATAGAGACAAATCCTCGGCGTAGAGGTAGCCTTCGATCACTCCGCGCAACGTGTAGCCGATCGTGTGCGTCAGGGGCTCGGCCTTGTGTTCGAGGCAGCAGCGCCCGAACCAGCCGTTTGCGCGCTGGTGAGTCAACGCCCACCGAATGTTGCGTAGCGCTGCTTCCCCGTAGGCACGTTCGCCCGACGTGCGCGCCGCCTCGAGCAATCCCCAGGCGACGTGGGTGTCGTAGGTGTGTTCGTCGACCCCGGCGAAAGGCGAGCTGTATCGCCTCCAGCATCCATCGGAATCCTGCGTTGCTACGAGCCATCGGGCGGCGGCGTGCATGGCGCGCTCGTACCGCGCATCCCCGCAGAGCCGCGCGCCGACGGAAAGTCCAAGCAGTATCTGGCCGGTATTGAATGTGACCGGTTGAACCGGCGTTTCGTCGATTAGCCCCCCTTGAAAGCCACCGTCCTCGAGCTGAATGCCGACCAGCCAGTCGAGCATCCGGCGGGCCCTGGCATGTCGTTCGGCCGCCCGCGCGCCGGTCGATTCCAGTAGCGTCGGAATTGCGTACCCCGTCGTCTCCGGATAGGAACTTGACCAGCCCCAACGCAGTGAATAGTGGCGCGCGAGTCCACCGTCCAAGGACTTGGAACGGTCCTGCGCGGCGCCAAGCCAGTCAAGCGCCGCCAAAATCACGGCTTCGGGGCCCGGATCGGTCATCGGCAGACCGTGCCGATCGCGATTGAGTTCCGCACGCGCCGCCCGGGGAAGACGCCTGTCGCGCAACCACTTGATAACGGCATCCAGCAACTGGCGCCCGATACGCCCGCCATCGCGGCGGAGGCGTCCGCTGGAAATTTCATCGCTCGCAATGGAAACCCATCGACGCAGCGCCCCGCCGCGCGAGGGTTTGGCGCGAGTGCCGCCGCCTGC